>JBKPMZ010000041.1:0-6387 GCA_046732415.1 Vulcanimicrobiota bacterium | reverse complement strand
GTGACCGACAGCATCTTGCTTAATGCTGCCTGATAGATCAGCTCTCGGAGTGCGTGCGGTCCCATTAGCCTGTGGGGATGGGGTCGCCGAGATTAGGTGGGCCGTACACAACCGCCGCGATTGTGCAATCCGAGAAGACGAGCTGGCAGCTCTGGCTGCATTGAAAGAAGACGACGATCGAGTCACCCTTGTCGGCGGGAACATAGCCGAAGATGGCGATGTTCTCGCTCCCAGGCGTCGATTGCACGTCGTTTTCCGTACCATAGCTCAACGACAGATCTGGCGTACTCCGACCTGATTGCCACGTGTCCGTCAGAGGGTACTTGGAGGAAGTGCTGCCGAGCATCACCGTCAGCGTCGTCGCCTTCTTGTTAATCGACACCCGACACATGAACTTGACTTCGTACATCGCCGGCTTTGGGACCGAGTCGAGGCGGAACAGCTCGACCTTGGAGGTGGTGCCCGACAGGCCGAGCGCCGACACATAGTTCTTGAGCAGCACGTTCGGCTGGGTCTTCTGCAAGGGGCCGACCCAATACTTGTCGGTCGCAGTTGAACCGTCGTTATTCTGAACTAGCGCGATCGCCGACCAGAGCGGCAGCGTCGAATTGGCCGTAACGCCGAAAGAGGCTGGGGCGCCATCGTCGCCGAAGAGCGGGCCTACTTCGACATTCTCCGTGTAGCCGGCCGACTCGCCAGAGTCGATGGAGACGACCATCGGCTGGTTGTAGCTCGGAACCGAGGCGATGCCTTTCATCCCCTGCTTGATCGTGAAAGGGCCGGTGATCATCCAGCGTTCGCCGCCATGGCTGGAGAAGCCCGCCTCGTCTTCGCCGCGTCTTACCGGAATTAGGATGTGACCCGTGCCGTCGTTGGCCCAACCATCATCGTCGCCATCGTTCCAGACGAGACTGAATGGAGGAATGTCCTCGTCCGAGACATTGATGATGTTCTCCCAAGGAATGCGATTGAAATCGCGATGGCTCAAGTGCATCAGAAGCTCCTGCTGCCGCCTTGGGCGCTGCTAAACGAACTCTGCTGCTTCACCTTGGCCAGCGCCGCCTTGATCTGGGCCTTCTGCTTCTGCGCCGAGTAGGATTGTGCGACCGTCAAGTCCTCACGGTTGCGTGAGATGACCGTAGTCGCCTTGCCTTCTCCGTCCACGATCCACTGAATCTGTTGGACGGCCCCGTCAGGCTGAATGTCGAACCTGAGGCCCGGATAGGTGAACGTGGCGGGATCGAGCAGTTGGTACTTCTGCAGCTCTCCCGCTAGGTAGTAGGTCAGAGCATCGTTGATCTCAGTTAGATTGTCGTCCGAGCCGCTTTCGCTGTAGATGATCTCCAGGCCGATATCATCACGGACGATCGCCTTCTCTTCCGTCGCAAGCTGGGCTCCCGGCGTATCGGCAGTGCGGCTGTAGCGAAGTGGGGCGAAGTTCTGGCTGCTCCGCACCTGGCAGCTAGTCCGCAATCGCAACTCGGCAGGCGCAATCGTCGCGTCGGCGTCGTCGAACTGGTAGACGGAATCCTCGAAGATGACGAGGTGCCTGTCTTTGTCGAGCGTGAAGTGGCCGTCGAAGTAGCCCTTGCTCACGTCGGCCTCGTCGATACTCCCATCCACGAAGTCGGTGGAGTTGCCGGCGATTGATTTGGCGTTGTAGTAAACGCCATAAATCCACGCGGGTAGCGCCTTGTCGGGGTCGTCTGCCGTCTCCGGCGTCTTCGTGAGCTGTTCGTCCAGCAGGATGATACGCTGTACGTCGAAGTCGGAATTGATGAACTCGCCGGCCGGATTGTCGGGATCGACGCCGGGGAAGGCGATACCCGCTTCCGGGTCGATCCCGTAATACTTGTAAACCGATTTGACAGCCAGCGCCCGGTCGTCTTCATCGACGATATCACTAAACCAAATCGGATCGCCGACCGACTCCCAGCCGTCCGTGGGCGCATAGCTCACCTCGTCGAGCGGAACGACCGAGCCGTCTTTCTCCAAGGCCATCGCTCGCAGGGGGAAGTCGTACTGCACTACCGTCTTGGCCCCGAATGCGCGGATGCTGCTCGGGTAGTTAGGTGGGTCAAAAGAGATCGAGCCCGCCACGTACTGGCCCATCGGTAATTCCGCCCCCTCGCCCGTCTTGGCCAGCACGACTGAGTTGTCGAACCTCAGCACGACGCGGCAGCCAGCAGGGTCCACTATGTCGAGCAGGGCCTGCGCGGCTACTTTTGCGTCCCACTCAGTAGCTGGGAAATCCAAATTGGGAAGAGCGGAGATGTCGAAGGCTCCTTCCCCCATCGCTTCAAAACACAGCTCCGCCAGCTCTTGCGGCTGCATCTCAGTTTCCGGCACGATAGTGCTGCCCGATTCGCCGAGACGGTAATTGTAGTAGCCGCTGACCCAGCCGCACTCCAGCCACCAGACCCGCCGGTCTTTTACGTGCAACCCCCATACGATTTTACCGGAAGAATCCCGCTCAATGCTGATGTAATCGAGCAAGCAGTCGGGAAACTCGATGCTCCCCTCGAAGAAGACGGAGAGGGTGCCGACTGCGGGCAAGAAGGCCTGTTGCGGCGCAATATAGACGACGGCCAGACTCGGCTCTACGCCGTGCGTGAAGGTGAACTGACCAGAGATGAACGTCTCGATCCCCGGCCAATAGAAAGAGCCTTGGGGTGGCACTAGAGCGCTGTCCTCTGAATCGTGATGTTCTTACCGAGTTCGAGCGTCACGTCTTCCACGCCGCAGTTGACGAACGTAATCGGCGTATTGAAGACGACGACGCCGTGCGGATCGAGGAAGGAACTCTTGCCGTACAGGTTCACGGTCCCCATGTGCACGGACTGCGTCTCTTGCGAGCGGTCATAGACGGCCCCCGTGCCCACGTCGGCCAGCGAGACGAGGCCCGTGCCGAAGTGGTAGAAAGTGCCGCCGAGCAAGGACAGGTTGGTGATCGCCGCAGGAGTCAGGCCGTCCTTCGCGGTCATCGTCCCTTGCTTCACGGTCAACGTGGAAATGGAGCCGTTGAGCGTGCCGTTGCCACCGTCCATGTACCAAGTGGTGACGGTCGTGCCTGCCCCCAGGAACACGTCGGAGTCACTCCGCGGATTATCCTTGTAGCCCTGGCGCAATATGTCGATGGTCGCCGTTTCCCCGGCGAACATGGCGGCACCGAAGTAGCCCTTGTTGACAGTGATGTCGGTGAGGCCACCCGTCAGGCCCGAGCGGTTTCCCTTCCAAATCACGACGGGTAGGGACGGGTCACTGCGGTTACCCGTCCCGTTGATTTCCATGTTGGTCGCGTTCGCGCCCGTGTCGAGCTTGACGAGGGTTGGGCCGCCGCCGTTGCCGTTGCCGATGTAGATCTTGCCGCTGACGCCGATCTGTAGGTACTGCGGCCGATATTCGCTGTACTTCCCGGTCTTGTTCACGTTGGGCAGACCGATCTGGCCGCCGATGTAGCTCATATCGACATTGAGCCCTGCCAGCACGACGCCGCTCTGGTCGAGCCCGAAATAGACGGGAACGGTCGTGTTCTGGAAGTAGACGTTGTCGCCGGTGACGGGAACGCCGAGCGGCGACCAATTCTGGGCGTTGTCCCAGTGATTCGGCCCGGTGGCGCTTTGCGTGGTGGTGGGCGAGCCGGCGATTGTCAGCGTACCGCCGAGACCCGTGCCGAGCACGCCGAGCTTGGGTTGTGGCGAGTCGGCTAGCTCCCCTTGGAACGTGACGGCGTAGGGGCCACCCGCCGAGCCGGTGACCGAGACATTACCGCTCCCGAGGATCGCCTCCAGATCACTCTGTACGTTGGCCGCCGAGTCGTTGTAAAGAATGGTGTCGGTAAGCGAGCCGTTGCTTGAGAGTCGGAAAGTGCCGCTCGTCGCACCGGACAGCGTGATTAGCTGCACCTCGTTGGCGGAAGCAAGAGCAGTATCAACTCTGGTGACGCTGGAAGCGGCCCCATTGCTGGCCCCGGTGTCCGTGTAGGTCACGGTTGCGCCGCTGGCGATCGTAGCGACGATGACGTTTTCGCCGCCCGACGACGTGCCGCGATAAATCTTGTACCCGCTAGCCCCTGAGACTGCATTCCAGGAGAGAGCCACCGAGCCCGTTGGGCCGGTGACGACCGCCGACTTTTCGTTGCTCGCTGTCGTCTCGCCGGTGCCATTCGTCGCCGTGATCTCGTAGTAATATGTGGCTGATGCCAGCGAGCCGCCGCTGCTGCTAGGCGTCGTGTTGTTTTGGACTGGCGCGGAGATGCCGCTCGTGTCGCTCCCCGGAGGAGAGCTGGACGTGCCCGTGCTGCCGTTATCAACGATGTTGAGCGCCGATCCAGTCGCCGACGTATTCACGGTCGCGATCAACACGTTCTCGCTGCCCGACGACGTTCCACGGTAGAGCTTGTAACCAGTCGCGCCGGAGACCTCGCCCCATTGGACTTCGATGCGGCTGAACCCTGTCGGCAGCGTGTAGGTGACTTCGTTGCTCCCCGTCGTCTCTCCGGACCCGTTGAACGCTGTGACCTTGTAGTAATACGGCGTACCCGACGACAGCAGACCACCGGAACCCAGTCCCTGGAAGTTCAACGTCGGGACCGAAATGCCCGCCGTGTTGCTTCCCGGCGGTGACGCGGCGACCGACGTCTCTCCCGGATCGTGAAAGTTGCCAACAGTGCCGAGAACGCTAGCGGGTACCGTCGCCACGAGTACGTTCTCGCCGCCGCTCGATGTGCCTCGATATATCTTGTAACCACTAGCGCCGCTGACCAAGTTCCAATTGAGGATGACATAACCGCTCGGACCGGTCACCGCGAATGACTTCTCGTTGCTCGCCGTCGTCTCGCCGGAACTCGTAGTAGCGGTGATGACGTAGTAGTAGGTATTCGTCGCTAACGCACCGCCTGACGTCTGCGCGATGCCGTCCGTTTGAATGGGCGGCGAGATGCCGGTCGAGTTTGAACCAGGAGGGGAGCCGGGTGGAGGCCCGCTGCCCACCAGACTGCTCGTCCAAGCGAATCGCAGGAAGCGAGCGCCTAGGTCGCCCTGGAAGACGACCGTGTATGGCCCGCCTGTGCCGCCCGACACTTTGCAATAGGGCAAGGAAGTGCCAGCGGGAGCGAAGGCCGCCTCCACCTGCGAGGCCGTGGCGTTGTAAGCCATGTTCTGCGAAGCGGCTAGCTTAACGCCCGTGAGTCCATCGTAGATGGTCACATTGAAAGTGCCGCTAGTCGGCGCGTTGTTGATCGTCAGCGTGATCTGTTCATCCTGACCCGTGGCAGAACCAGGTTGCGTCGTATCCCAGTAAGGAGTGACCACGTCGCCCGGAGCTGGGATCAGCGATGAGCTGTCCACTGTCGCCTGCGGAATCTCCCTGGCCGCCAACAACCCCTTGTATTCGATCGTGAACAGATAGGACGAGGTCGTCGCCGAAGCGCTCGTCACGGCGAAGCTGTTCGCATAGGCAGCGGGCACGACGGCCTGAATCGCCGAGAGAACGGTCGAGGCCCCAACGTTGGCCACAAGAGGCCCCGTCGTCACGCCCAGCACGGGCAACGAAATCTTGAAAGTGCCCGTCGCCGGCAATAGGCCATAGACCTGCTTGAACCCGACCGTCTGCTTTTCGTTCTGAATCGGGTAGCCTGCAACCAGCTCCTCGATAGTTGGCACCGGTAGCACTGCGAGGCCGCCTGTATCAACCGAGATCAGCGATTGCGAAGCGTTGGCAAGCGAGCCCGTGAACTCCACCTCGTACGTAATCGGATTGGGGCCGAGATAGATCGTCGCGGCAGTCGAGTCGGCCGCAGCGACCAACGCCGGCAGGGCGGAGTCGCCCGTGTAAGGCAGCGCGGTGATGGAGTTCACCACCGCACCGGACACCTTGATGTTCCCGTCGCCTGCGCCCGACAGCCCAGCGATGGCTCCTTCCAAGCAGTAATTCGTCGGCGGAGGCGACGATAGGCCAAGGCTGGAGTCGGCGAAATTGTCCGTATAAGTCGTAGTGGAATTGCCGGCGATCGTTGTCAGATAATAGAACGTGCTGCCGCCCGCCTTCGTCCGGTAGATGATGCGATTCGTGACGTTCGCGGGACCGACATGGATGGAGCTGAGATTGCACTGCACGCCTGCCGACAAGGTAATGGAGAATGGGAAGCTCTGCTCAGTCTCTCCATCGGCTGTTGTATACGTCATGACGTACTGGTACGTCCCCGCCGCGATGTTGCCGGCTGATCCCTGCGCGCCCGTCAGCGGTTGCGGCGGCAGCGGGATAGGGTTCGTCGTGTTGCCGCCCCAAGAGGCGGTGAAGGAACCGCTCTGTGCGTTGGGAGAGATGACGATCTTCTGCAATTCGTTCTGGCCAGCCGACCCAGCCACACTCCGCGTGACTTGGGCC
>JBKPMZ010000040.1:0-2412 GCA_046732415.1 Vulcanimicrobiota bacterium | reverse complement strand
GCTCATGATAGACCGCTTCAATGCGGTAGCCATCCGGATCGATGACGAACGCCGCAAAATAGTCCGTTCCATACTCGGAATGAATCCCGGGCGCACCGTCATCCAGCGCACCACTTGCGATCGATGCAGTGTGAAACGCGCGCACTGCGTCTCGGCTATCCGCTGCAAAGGCGATATGTAATCGCGAGGGCGGAGTAATGTCCTCGCGATTTTCATGCTTTATGGCGAACGCATCATCCCTGTTGACAGGCCCGTATCCGGCGCCGGTCGCATCACTCCAGATGCGAACGAGCCCGAGGGGCGCTAATGCCGAATCGTAAAATCGCGTCGACCGATCGATTTGGCGGACACCGATCGAGACATGATCTAGCATAAGTCAGCCCCGCGATCCCACATGAACTGTGCTTCGCGATAGCCCTTTCGCACCATCTCGCCGCCCTGCGAGAAGTTGCCGGCGCCGCGGCCCGCTTCTACTTAATTCTGGGTATGGTCGCACATTTGGGAGAGGCGATACGGTTGAGGCTGCCGCTTGTTCCCTGTTTTCCATTGGAGGGAGAAAACTGATGAAACGTCTCACGGGCGCTGCAATAGCGCTCTTGTTCACCGTTGCCGCATGTAGCGGCGGCCAGCAATCGTTCACTCCTAATCAGATCGCGACACAGTCCAACACGCGCGCAGTCTGTGGCAACGCGCCGGCGCCGGGCTACGCACGGTGCTTGAGCTACGTGCGCACCGACATCGGCGGTGGTAACCCGAACGGCTATCACGGCCGGTATGCGTCGCCGGGCCAAAGACGAACTCAAAATCTCGCGATCGGCGCGCCGTCGGGTTACGGTCCGGCGGATCTGCAGTCGATGTATGCGCTTACCGCCATTAGCCGGTCCAACGGGAAGGGGATGACTGTCGGCCTCGTGGAGGGTGGTGATGATCCGACACTCGAGAGCGATCTCGGCGTGTATCGTTCGCAGTACGGCCTACCCCCATGTACGACGGCAAACGGCTGCCTCAAGATCGTCAGCGCCGGACCGGGCGGCGTATCGCCGCCGGATCCTGTATGGTCAACGGAGACGTCGCTAGACGTCGATATGGTTTCGGCGATCTGCCCGAACTGCCATATTCTCGTTGTTGAAACGGTCAGCGTTGGTGGTTCGGCACTGACGACGTACCTCGATGCGGGTGAAAATCTGGCAGCCGCCGATGGTGCCAACGTGATCAGTAACAGCTTCGGTGGAAGCGAAAGCGCTGCCAGTGACGCAGCGTACAACCATCCGGGAATCGTCATCACCGCGAGCTCCGGCGACAGCGGCTTTTCGGGTGGCGTCGAGGAACCGGCGTCGTACCCGAACGTTGTTGCAGTAGGCGGGACGTCGACCGTGCGCGCAGCGAACGCGCGCGGCTGGTCGGAGACGGCATGGAGCGGAGCCGGAAGCGGCTGCAGCGCCTACGTCCCCAAACCGTCGTGGCAGAAAGATGCTTGCGCGAATCGCAACGTCGCAGACGTTTCGGCGAACGCCGATCCGAATACCGGCGTCGCGGTCTACGACAGCACGCCGAGCGAAGGCGGAATCGGTTGGGAAGTCGTCGGCGGCACGAGCGAATCGAGCCCGATCGTCGCATCGGTCTTCGCGCTCGCCGGCAACGCTGCGACGCAAGACGGCGCATCAGGACTGTACGCAAACAGCGCATTCCTGAACGACGTTGTGGGCGGAAGCAGCGGTACATGTACGCCGGCATATGAGTGCAACGCGGTCGCGGGTTACGACGGTCCAACTGGGCTCGGTACGCCGAACGGCATCGGTGCGTTCTAATATAACTGATCACTTGCAACAGAAAGGCGACGCGTTTTGGTATTGCGCGTCGCCTTCACTCTCTTATGGCGAAATTTACTGGCAAACGTGCAAAGAATTAAGGAAAACGCGGTGACAGATGGGCGAACTTTCATCTGCATTACACGACCCAGAGCAATCGTTAAAAATGTCGTTCCCTAGATGTAAGGCGCTCCGTTTTCGAACAAACCGCGACTAGCCAATAGAGTCACAGCCAACGCAGAATTCGTTTATCGAATCCTTCAACGCTCGCGCTCGCGCTCGCGTTCCAGTTGCTCGCTGTAAACCGCTTCCGAACGATATTTCAAGCCTGATCTGCTGCCGAAACATGGCGGCAAGAATACAACAACACGAATCCACTCTCTCCACGGCATGACACCCGAGGAGTTCCTAGTGCGCTACGAAACTACCCAACGCTCGCAGAAAATGGCAGGCGCGCATGATGGTGGACCTAAACCAGTTGCGTGTTGGCGACTGCGTATTTGGAGGTTCAGGCTGAGGTGGATTACGCACCATTTGTTAAGCAGTTAGATTCATTGCTTGAAGTGTACCACGGCATGCAGAACAGCTCACGACATGATGACTT
>JBKPMZ010000039.1:0-8587 GCA_046732415.1 Vulcanimicrobiota bacterium | reverse complement strand
GCACAACTACGCGCAAGCAATTGCACTTTCACCGCTCTCCGAAAAATTTTTGCTCTCCGGCGGATTCAGCGCGTACGAGATGCATTGGTACGATCAGGCTCAGCGCTATTTCATGCGCGTGCTCAACGTCAATCCGGCAATCGCCGACGCGTATGCAGGAGCGGGGATGACCGCCTTGCGCACAGGCGATCGCGCACGCGCTCAGTATTACGCGCAACGCGCCCGTGCGATCGACCCGCACGACCATCCGCTGCATTCCTTGGACGCATTGCTCAAAGAGTGATCGTAGCACTTGACATGCAGCTCGCCGTCGGCAACGCCACCGGCATCGGCGAGTACGTCAGCGGCCTTGCTCCGGCGCTGCGCGAACGCGGCGTCGGCGTCATCGAATTGCGCGAGCCCAAACTCGACCCGTGGCGCTTCGATCGGCGTGTCGCGTGGGATCAAGTCGTGCTGCCGCAGCGCGCGCGCGCGAGCGGCGCGGATTTGCTGCATTGCGCTTCAGGAACGATGCCGCTGCACGTTTCGATGCCGACCGTGGTGACGGTACACGACGTTGCCTGGTTGAAAGTGCAAAGCCACACGCGTCCGTACGCGCGCTATTATTTCGGAACGTTTGCGCTGCAGCGCTATCCGCACGCATCGGCGATCGTCGTCGATTCGAAGTTTTCACGCAACGAACTGCTCGGCGTGCTCGACGTGCCCAGCGACTTGGTGCACGTCGTGTATCCTGGCGTGGCGCAGGATTACTGCGTGCTGGAGCGCCGTCCCACGCAAGAGCGTACCATTTTGGTGCCGGGTACGGTTGAGAGGCGCAAGAATTTGGAAGTGCTCATCCGAGCGCTGCCGTCACTTCCGAAGGACACGCGCGTTATCTGCGTCGGGCCGTCCACACCGTACAAAGACGAATGCGAACGGCTGGCGCAACATGCGGGTGTCGCCGCGCAGGTGCAGTACCGCGGGTACGTCGACCGGGAGGAGCTGCTGCGGTTGTACGCGACCTGTGCGCTCGTCGCGGTGCCCTCGCGCTACGAGGGCTTCGGCTACGCCGCCGCGCAAGCATTGTGCGCGGGGACTCCGGTCATCGTTTCGGATGCGGCCTCGTTGCCCGAAGTCGTTTCGGGCGCAGCGCCCATTGCCGCGGCGGACGACGAAGAGCAGTGGGCTCGCGAAATTCGCACCGTATTCGAAGACGCACAAGCAGCAGCCGGCCGGGCGCACGCACAGCGGGCGCGTGCGGTGGAGCGCTTCGCATGGCATGCTAGTGCGGGCGCCATGCGCGGGGTGTATGAAACTGCGCTGCGAAGAGCACGGTAGGAGGCTCTATGTCCGAATCACCCGTGCCGGTACAAACCGGTCCTGCCGACGTTCCGCTGAGTACGGACGAGCAGGTCAAGCTCGACGCGCAAGTTCAAGGTTACGTGGGCGACCTCGCGGTGCTCGATATTCACGGCGAGGATTTTAAGAACCGCATCAACGCGCTCGAGCAACTGGGCAACGCGGAGATTTCGCAGTCCGCGAGCGTCTCAAACCGTTTGCTGGATCGCCCGCTGCGCGAGTTACGGGAACCCGGTAAGCAGACACCGGGCGTTTCCAAGGGATTGAGCGATTTGCGCGCCACGGTGGAGTCGCTCGATCCCAGCAAGCGCGATCTGCTCTCACCGCGCCGCTTGTTGGGCATCATTCCGTTCGGCAACAAGTTGCGGCAGTATTTCGATCAGTACCAGTCCTCGCAGACGCACCTGAACGCGATCATCGAAACGCTGTATCGCGGCAAGGACGAACTGCTGCGCGACAACGCGTCGATAGAAGAGCAAAAGACGCAGATGTGGTCGCTCATGCAAAAGACGCAAGCGATGATCTATCTGTGCAAGAAGATCGACGCCGAACTTACCGCCAAAGTCGCGCAGTTGGAGACGAGCGATCCTGAGCGCGCCAAGACCGTCAAAGAGTCGGCGCTGTTTCCCGTCCGCCAGAAGGCCGTCGATCTGCTTACGCAGATGGCCGTGAACGTACAAGGCTATCAGGCACTGGATCTGATCAAGCGCAACAACACCGAACTGGTCAAAGGCGTGGAACGCGCGACGACCACTACAGTCAGCGCGCTGCGCACGGCCGTGGCGGTCGCGCAAGCGCTCACCAATCAGCGCCTGGTTCTGGGACAGATTTCCGCGCTCAGTACGACGACGTCGAACATGATTGAGTCAACCTCGCAGATGCTGCGCGAGCAAGGTACGGCGATCTACAAACAGGCCGCCGAACCGACCGTGCAGCTCGAACAGTTGCACCGCGCGTTCGAGAACGTGTACGCGGCGATGGATTCGGTGGAAGAGTACAAACTCAAGGCGGCCGACAGTCTCGCGCAGACGGCTGCGGCGCTCGAAAGCGAAGTCGGCAAAGCCAAGGCGTATCTCACGCGCTCGGGCGCACCCGAACTGCCGAAGTAAATGGCGCTTCCCCCGCAGGCGCAGGCGTGCGTCGATCGGATATTCGCGCTGCTCGACGAAGCGCAGGCGCTCGGATTGGATCGTGCCCCCGGCGAAGACGCGTACGCGCTGCGCACGACACGCGAACGCTATCTGCCCGAAACGCTCGACGCGTACGCGCGCATTCCCGCGGCGCTGCGCGCCGCACCCGATGCGACGACGGGACGGACGCCGGACGAGCAGTTGCTCGAGCAGCTCGCAATTTTGGAACGCGCGACGGCGCAGCGGCTCACGCGCCTTGCCGAGCACGGACGTACCGCGCTCTCGGCAAACGGGCGATTTCTGGTGGAACGGCTCGGCGCACTCGACACGCTGCCGGAAGCGCCGCAATTTCAAGCCCACAGCGCGCCGGTAACCGCGCAGCGGTTCGTCGATTCGATTACTGCGGGCGCGCGTCGCAATCGCGATCTCGTCAATGCCGTTGCAACGCGCTTGCAAGAAGCGTTTCCGCTGCTCACCGAAGTCGATCGCGGCATGTTCGGCGCCGGGCCGGCGCGTCGCATCGCGATAACGGTTCCGATCGGTAACGATCGTTTGCGCTATGCGTTGACGCTCGGCCGCGGCGGCGACGTGGAGACGACGTGCGCCAAAATCGTGCGCGGCGTGACGATTCGCACGGAGCAGGTCCCCTTCGAAGAATGGGCGCGCGGATTATATGAAGATTTGCATGCGTACGCGCAAAGCAGCGCGCAGGCGCAGGACATGCTCGAACAGCTTACACGCTAAGGGAAGGACGAGATCTCATGAGTTTCTTCGGATTCGGTTCGGGGCCGCGGCCACCGCAGCAGCAGCAGCAGCAGCAGC
Organism: Vulcanimicrobiota bacterium; assembly: GCA_046732415.1. GTDB lineage: Bacteria > Vulcanimicrobiota > Vulcanimicrobiia > Vulcanimicrobiales > Vulcanimicrobiaceae > DATGJX01. Next base: position 5,297 of record JBKPMZ010000039.1, on the reverse strand, counting down.
AGGGCGCGCCCGGATCACCCGGCGTGCCGCCGGCGATGACGCAAGGCGGCGTCCCGCAGGACGCGATTGCGCGTTTGCGCCGCATGGCCGGCGAGGGCGGCAAACCGCTGTTCACCAGCGATCTCTCGGTGAGCGAGTTCGTCCTGCTCGAGCAGCTCGGCATCAAGCCGCTCGGCATGGTGCTGGGCAGTTCGATTTATCACGTGGGCATTCAGTACGGCAACTGGTACCAAAACCAGGAACTCGACTATCTGAGCCAAGCGATGTACCACGCGCGCGAACTGGCGATGTCGCGCATGGAAGAAGAAGCGGCCGTGCTCGGCGCGGACGGCATCGTCGGCGTGCGCCTGAACGTCAATGCGTACTCCTGGGCCGAAGCCGCGCTTGAATTTACGGCAATCGGTACGGCGATAAAAGCGCGCGAAGGCGAGCGGTATCACACCGTGCACGGCCGGCCGTTCACGAGCGACTTAAGCGCACAGGATTTCTTCAAACTCTTCCAATCCGGCTACGTTCCGGCGGAACTCGTGCTCGGCAATTGCGTGTATCACGTGGCGCATCAAGGTTTTTTGCAGCAGATGCGCACGATCGGCATGAACGTCGAATTGACGAACTATACCGAAGCGATTTACGACGCGCGCGAGCTGGCGATGAGCCGCATGCAGGCCGAAGCCGAATCACACGGCGCGGAAGGCATCATCGGCATGCGCATCACCGAACAGAGTTGGATCTGGCAGCCGCACGTAATCGAATTTATGGCCATCGGCACGTCGATCGTGCGCAGGCCCGGCTACACGGGCGACGGCAAATTACCCGACAATCCCCGCTTTACCGTTTCGCTGGACGATTAAGGAGCGCTGCCGCCGTCTACAAGGTCGCATCGGTCGCCCATGCTCTCCGCCGTGTCCGGCAGCGCTGGCTCAAAAGTACGGCGCGAGCTGGCGGACATCTTCTAATTCACGCTTCATTCGGCGACGTCACGCGGTGGAGCGCTTAGTGTTATACAGGTACGATGATTTCAGTTTTCCTTGCAACAGCGTTGTCGGTGCCGTTCTCGCCGGGCCCGGGCGGAACGTTCACGGTTCCCGTACGGGTTGACGGCGCAACGGCGAAACCGTTCGTTATCGATCTTGGTGCCGGTCACAACGTCCTGGCGCCGCCGGGAACCAAGCCGGAACGCGCCGTCGGCTATCTCACCGGGTTCCGGATGACGGGCGAACGGCTCGACGGCACTCTGTATGCGGGCCCGCAGCTCGACGTCGCGGGCTTGCGCCTGCCGCCGCAGCCGGTCGGATACTGGGATGGCGCGAGCGCGGTCGCCGGGTTTCTTTCGGCGAAGCAGTTCGAAGCGCTGCCGATCACGCTGGATTTTCCGAACAACGCCCTTGTGTTCGAAGACGAGGCGTCGCTGAGCGCGCGGCAGCGTCAAGGCTACGCGGTACCGTTGAAACTCGACGACGTGCGCGCCAAATCGCTGCAGCTCTTCGCTGACGTCGACCTCGGCTCGGGGCAGCACGGAGAGTGCCTGATCGATACGGGCCAGTTCAATACGCAGCTCAACAAACGGTACATGCAGCCGCTGAACCGGTCAGCCGGATCCGCGGGCGTGGTACAGCAAGACGATCGCTTCATCGCACGCCTGCCGAAGATTTCGCTCGACGGCGCACCGCAGATTCATCGGAACGATACAAAAGTGATCTTTCGCGATCTGATCTACGACTGCGTCATCGGTAACAGCTTTTGGGGCCGGAATACGAGCGTGACGCTCGACATCGCGCATCGCACGATGTACGTGCGTCAACTACCTGCGCGTTAGTACACCGGTGAACCGGGCGCACCGGGCGCGACGCTGCCGTCGTCCGGCGCAAAGATGAGGCGCAGCGGATAACTCGATCCGCTGTCGGGGATCGTTTCGACCGTCACGCGGACGAAGCCGCGCGCCGGCACGACGTACTGTCGCAGTTTGTAGCGCGAGAACGGCGGCACTTGATGCGACTGGATGAGCACGCCGTCGATGAGATACGTGCCGGTTGCGCGGCCACCGCGCGGGTTTTCATAGATGGCGATGGGCTGCGGCTGGTCCGTCGGGTTCTGCACTTTGATGACAAACGATTGCAGCACGCCGTAATCGCCCGCGAGCGCCTGTCCCTGCATGAGATTCGGCAGCGGGATGTGCCCGATCTGCAGTTCCAGATACTGATCGGTCGTGTTCCAGAGCGTGCTGTAATGAAATTCCGGAATCTTGTAGACGCCGCGTGCGTGCGGGTGATCGCCTTCGAGTAATTCGGTACTCGAGAGCGCTTCATCCGGAGAACTCGCGGCATTCTGCGCGAACAGCGTGAGGTGCACGATGCTGCCGCTGAGCACGCGCAGTTGCAGCAAGTTGCAGACGACGTCTTTTGCGGGCAGCGGCTGTTCCACCAAGTTCAGCGTGCCTTTGCCGGGGATGACGATGATCTGCCCTTCGTTCTGCACGAGGCGCTTGAGGAACAGCGCCGTCGCTGCGTGTCCGACCAGCATTTCGTTCGGATCCGGACCGCCCGCACCGCTGATGAATTGCACGACGGCGGGCTCCGAGGACATATTTTGTGCGCGCAGCACGATACGGCGATCCGGTTCGCCCGGCGGGTTGTAATGGAAGTACAGGAAGCGCGTGGGCTGCGTGCGCTTCAGATCGCTGGCGAACAGCACGCCGTTTTCGGTGAGTTTTTCCGGAAAGTCGCTGACGGTGAGCGAGTCGGGCGTAATCTTCGGCGCGGCCATATTTTCCACGCTCACGTGCGTGACGCCGTCGACGCTGAAGTATTGCTCGCCTTGAATGAGCACCGGCACGTCGATGGTCGCGATGTTATCCTGCGCGAGCGGCGTGGAAAAATGCACTTCATCGGTCGTTGCGACGATCTGCGCGCCCGAACGCGCTTGCGCGGCGTTGATCGCGGCGGCGACGGCTTGCTCCTTGACGAAGATGGAACTGGCGGGATCGCCGGTGATGCGGATGGAGAGCGAATCCGCGATAGTTCCCGCGTTATACGCCACGCGCACGGGCACGATCGTGGCCACGCCGCGTTGATCGGTCACGCCGACCGCCGTGGCGCCGGGCGCTTTTCCCGTGAGTGTGATCGTTTGCGCGGTTTGATCGACGCTCGCGTCGACAATCGTTGGATTGAGTACGCTGACGTTTATCTGCCCGTACACGTACGTTACGTGCAGCACCTGCGACTGTCCGACGGGCACCATGGCGGCGGCAGGGCGCACCGTTACGGGTGGCGGCGGTGTCGGCGTTGCGGTGGGCGTTGGCGAGGGTGACGGAATGAGCGACGCGCCCGGGAACGGCATCGGTGAGGCGCTCGCGGCGGACGGCTGCGGTGTGACTGGCGCATTGGTCGCCGGCGGCGCCGGCGGATTCGACTGCGCGCGCGGCATCCCCGCGGACGCAAACACGCACCCCGCGAGCACCACGGCTGCCGCAAGCGTGTTACGCGGCACTAAGCGATTTTTGCTTCGTTCCGGCTGACCGCTGACGCAAGCAGCGTTTTATAGCCGACACTCGGGAATAGCACGGTGACCAAATCTTTTTCGGTGCGTTCCACGGTGCCCTGTCCGAATTTCGGATGAAAGACGATATCGGCTATGCGGTAGCCCGAGGGGCTTGCAGGTTCGGGCGTCTCGCCGCGCAGGATTTTCGCCGGCTGCGCGGCCGCACGCAAGCAGTTGTCGCATGCGCCGCAGTTCCCGCTCTCGTAATCCTCGCCGAAGTAATTCAGAATGAACTTGCGCCGGCACGAGGTGGTTTCGGCATACTGCAGCATCATCGCCAGCTTGCTCTGGTCGTACGACTTCTTGGTTTCGTAGCTGGCCAGATTGAGCACGAGATCGCGGTTCTTGCGCGCACCCTCGGTAAGCGCGTACTTCGATCGGCTGATCGTTTCGATGAAGCCGCCTTTTTTGAGCAGCGCCAGAATCACTTTGAGTTTGGTGAGCGGCAACTGCAGAATTTTGCGAAGGTCGGTCATCGAGACGCCGCCCTCCTGCGTGCCGAAAATTTCGAGCGTGCCGAAAACTTTTTGCACTTCTTCGATGTCCGGATATTTGCCGGTCAAAAAGTAGTTTTGCACCCGCGTGTCGCTCATGCGGTAGATCAGCACGCAGCGCGAAGGTAAGCCGTCGCGTCCCGCGCGTCCGGCTTCCTGCGTATAGGCTTCCACTGAACCCGGCAAATCGTAGTGCACGACGAAGCGGATGTTCGGCTTGTCGATGCCCAGGCCGAACGCGTTCGTGGCGACGACCGCGCGGATATGCTCGTCCATGAAGAGCTCGTGCACGGCCGTGCGATCCTGCTTCTGCAATTTCGAATGATACACCGCGGCCGGAATGTCGAGTGACTCTTGCAGATACTTCTGAACTTCGAGTGCGTTCTTGATCGTCGCGGTGTAGATGATGCCGGTGCCCTCGAGTTGCTTGGCAAACAGGCCCTTGAGGATCTTGAGCTTGTCGGCTTCTTTTTCTGCACGGCGCACGTCGTACACCAAGTTGGGACGATCGAATCCCTTGACGATCGGCTTGACGTGCGGAATCCCCAGTTGATGCAAAATATCTTCGCGCACCGCGGGCGTCGCGGTCGCAGTGAGAGCCAGCACCGTGGGATGTTCGAGCCGTTCGATGACGTGTCCGAGCGCCAGATACGCGGGCCGGAAGTCATGGCCCCATTGGCTGATGCAATGGGCTTCGTCGACGACGAACAGCGGCACGCTGATGGATTGCAGCAACTGCATGAATGAATCGTCTTCGAGTTTTTCCGGGGTGACGAACACAATCTTGATGCTGCGGCTGCGAATGCGTTCGAGCGCGGCGGCTTCTTGATCTTCTGAAAGCGTGGAGTTGAGTGCAACGACGTTGGTGACGCCGAGCTCGCGCAGCATGTCGATCTGATCTTTCATGAGCGCGATGAGCGGACTGACGACGACCGTCGTGCCCTCGAGAAGCAGAGCGGACAGCTGATACGTCAGGCTCTTGCCTGCACCGGTAGCCAAAATCGCCAAGGTGTCTTGACCGGCGACCACACGGCTGACGACTTCTTCCTGTCCCGGCTGAAAGCACTCGAAACCGAACTTCTCACGAAGCGCAGTCCGCAGATCCACGTCTCTACCTCGTTCCACCTGTGTCCTCAAACACGCGTACCCGCTTCTTTAGTAAATTCACCAAAGAAGACACGCAAACAGTATACCCCCTGGCAGGCGCCCCGAAACACCGAAAAGTACTACCCAAGGTGTCCCTGTACCGTACTTGGCGCCCCAAGA
>JBKPMZ010000038.1:0-7691 GCA_046732415.1 Vulcanimicrobiota bacterium | reverse complement strand
AGATGAGGCCCTCGCGATACAGATCGACGAACACCTTGCGGACGGCCGCGGAGAGGCCTTCGTCCATCGTAAAGCGATCGCGCTGCCAATCGGGGCCGAATCCGACCGAGCGGAATTGTTCGAAGATCGTGCCGCCGGTTTCGCGAGACCACTGCCACGCGTGCTCCATGTATGCTTTGCGGCCGAGCGACTCGCGCGTCTTGCCTTGCGTTGCGAGTTGCCGCACGAGCACGGTTTCCGTGGCGATCGCCGCATGGTCGGTACCGGGAAGCCAGTCCGCATTGTCGCCAAGCATGCGGTGATACCGCACGAGGATGTCCATCGGCGTATACGTCGAGCCGTGCCCCAGGTGCGCGCGCCCCGTAATGTTCGGCGGCGACATGCATATAATGAAGGGAGGACGCGCGGGATCGGGCTCTTCGTGGAAGTAGCCCGCCTCTTCCCAACGTTTATAGTGCTTGGGCTCGACGCTCTTTGGGTCGTACTGTTTGGGCAGATCCGAGACGGTCACGGTCGCCTTGCGTTCGCCTTGGGGCAAGAGTCGCCCTCGGATGGGCGGCTGTATCGCTCAGTCCGGGTTCCTGAGGGCGCACCGAGACGGCGGGTTTATCGGATTGGCGCGTGGCTTCTCTACGCGTAGGTAACGTTGAACTGGCGCGTCCAGTGAATGACGTTGAGCGCGCGCCAGAGTTCGAAATCGAATCGCTTTCGTCCGGCCAGCATGTCGTCCCACATCTGCTGCGTTTTGGGCACATCCAGTGCGGTCACGGTCTGGGCAGCATCGCTGCTGAGCAGCGAGCGTATCCAGCGATCCAAGCGGCGCATCCACTGTTCCTCAGGCGTAGCAAAGCCGATTTTGTCGCGCCGGTCCAAAATCGCGTCGGGTACGATGCCGCGCATCGCCTCGCGAAAGACGCGTTTGGTGGTTCCGTCGTTTCCGATGATGTACGATTCTGGCAACTGCAGAACGAATTCGACGAGCTGCGTCGTGAGGAACGGCACGCGGCTCTCCACCGAGAACGCCATCGAATTGCGATCTTCGTAACGCAGCAGCGAGGGCAGACTCGTGGACTGCAGCTCGTGCAGCAGTTCGGTCTTGAGCAATGGCTGGCCGTGCGCGTTCGCCGCCGATGCGCCGCGTACGCCCTCACGCGCAAACCATTGTTCGTTCATCCAGGAGGGCAGCAGTTCTCTGCCGACGATCTTGCGCAGCGGTCCCTGCACTTGCGCGGGCAGCAAATACTCCGCTGCTTTCTGCACCAAGTATGCTTTGGACACGCCGAGATTGCGCGAACACGTTCGCACGAACGACGCAGCCTCCGCGAGTTTTCCGGCACGCACGAATTCGGCGAGGCGCACGCCGAGATAGCCGCGATATCCCGCGAGCAACTCGTCCGCTCCCTGACCGTCCAGAATCACTTTGATTCCCACGCGCGCCGCTTCCCGAAAGACGCGGTACTGCGCGAAAATGCTCGTACTGCGGAACGGCTCACCTTGCGCCGTGCTGAGCAGCGCGAGATCGTCCACGAGCTCCTCCGGCTGCGGATACACCTTGTGCACCTGCGCACCGGCGCACTGCGCAATCAGATCGACGTACGCTTCTTCGTTCAGCGGCGAATCTGAAGCGATGTAACTGAACGCGTGCAGCGCCACGCCGCTGTCGATATGCCGCATCGCGCAAACCACGGCCGACGAATCTATTCCGCCGGACAGTGCGGAACCGACGGGCACGTCGCTGCGAAGATGCAGTCGCACGCTGTTCAGGAACAGGTCGCGTACCTGCGCGGTCGCCTCCTCGAATGAAACATCCGTTCGCGTTTGCAGGCTCGGCTTCCAATACGTGACCTGCTCGAACATTTGCGGCCGATCGATGGAAACCAGCGCGTACGACGCCGCGCGCATCTGATGGATGCCAGCGAGTAGCGTCGTGCTGCCTTCGTCCGTTATGCCATAGCGCAAGTAGCGGTACAGTTGCTCCGGATCCACGCTGCGCCGTGCGGGTACCAGTTCCATCAGCGCCGGCAACTCCGACGCGAAGAACAGCCCATCATTACCAATTGCGTAATACAGCGGCTTGATGCCGAACGGATCGCGGCAGAGTACCACGGTCCGTTCCTGCATGTCCAACAGTGCAAAGGCGAACATGCCGGTGAAGCGTTCAAACGCGCGCGTTCCCCATTGCGCGTAGGCGGCAAGCACCACTTCCGTATCGCCGCTGGAACGGAACCGATGACCCAGGCGTTCGAGCTCCGTTCGCAGTTCGACGTAATTGTAGACCTCGCCGTTGAATGCGATTGCGTAGCGCCCGCCATACACCATCGGCTGACTGCCGCTCTCGTGCAAGTCCAATATCGATAACCGGCGGTGCACGAAAACCACTTGGGGCGTGCCGCAATCTTCCGGCCACTCTCGCGTGACGCGCGAACGCCCACCGTCGAAAAGCAAGTAGGCGCCATCGTCCGGACCGCGATGGTACAGCGCTCGATCGATCGCGGGCATGGCGCGCAGGGCACGCGCATCCGGCGACGGCGCAATCATGCCGGCGATACCGCACATCGTTCGCGCGCCCCGTTTAACCGGTGTTCGTGCGCAGACGCACGTCGGTAAACTCGCCCGTGTCGATCATCTGCCGCAGGCCGCGGACGATCTCGTCACGGTCGGCGGCCTTGGTCAACACGGCGTTGGCTCCCGAAAAGTGACATGCTTTCGCCCACTCCGCGCTGCGCATACTCGTATAAACGGCGATGAGTGCCTTCGGAAGCAGCGTTCGCAGCAGCGTGATGAATTTCAGCGGTTCCTGTAATGAGAAATCGATGTCGATAAACAGCAACTCGGGCGGCTGCTCGATCAGCTGACGAAAGTTCGTCTGGCTGTAGAACGCCTCGACCTCCAGACCGAGGTCCGAAAAGACCTCGGTCAGGCTGCTCACGAAGAGCTCTTGCGGTTCGATGACGTGTACTCTCACGCGTTTCTCGATCTCGTGTGGGCGCAGTGATATGGAGCAACGACCTAGGCGGTAATCATGGGTTCTTCTTCGGCCGCAGCTTCGCCGGGGCCGAGTTCGTACGCGCCGTAATCGGAACGGCGCGGCACAACGCGATTGAGCACGAATCCAAGAATGTTCTTGACGCCGACCTGATTGAGGCGCCGCAGCGCGCTCTTGGCCTCGCGCAGATCGGTAGATCCGGCTGAGAGCACGACCACCGTGCCGTCGACTTTGCGTGATACGACCGCAGCATCCAGGTTGACGCTGAGCGCGGCGGTGTCGACGATCACGCAGCGGTACTGCTGGCTGGCTTCCTGCAGCATGTCGTCCATGCGCTGCGATTCGAGCAGTTTGATCGGGTTGGGTGTCGGCGTGCCGCTGGTGAGAATGTCGAGGCCGGGATACTTCGTTTTCTGTACGACGTCGTCGAGTTTGGCGCGGCCGACCAGCACGTCGGAAAGCCCGCGTTCGTTCTTCACCCGCAGTTTGGTATGAATGGACGCACGGCGAAGGTCCGCGTCGACGAGCAGCACGCGCGGTTCCAGTTCCGCCATCGCCAGCGCGACGTTCACCGAGATAGTGGACTTGCCGTCGCCTTGCGAGGGGCTGGTGATGACGAGCGTTTCGAGTTTCGAGTCGCTTGCGTATTTGATCGACGTGACCAGTTGCAGGAACGACTCGATGGTGAGCGTGCGTACCCACGGCAGGGCAGCGACGCCGTTGCGCATGCGCACGAGCGGAATCTGCGCGAGCGGGGGCAGTGCCAGTTCTTCTTCGACTTCGCTCTCGTCTTTGATGCTGCCGTCCAGGTAGTCGATGACGAACGCACCGACGATGGCGAGAATCGCACCGAGCAGGACGCCCAGCAGCAGGTTGAGCAGCAGATTCGGCGAGACGCGCGCGCTGCCCGGCGAGGCCGGCTGCGTGACGGTCACGTCGCTCAGCGCCGTGTCACGCGCAACGCTCGCGTTGTTGTATTTTTGCTGCAGCGCGTTGTAGACGTCTTGCGCGCTTTGCGCCGCGCGTTGCAAGTCGGCCAGCGTCGCCGCCTGCGCGGGCAGTTTGGCTAGCGTCGGATTGAGCGCCGTGCGCTGACGCTTGAGTTCGGAAATCTGCGCTTCGTCCGCGGCAACCTGCGCCTGATACTGCGCCTCTTGCTGTTGCAACTGCTGGTACAGCGGGTTCGGCACGGTATTGGTATTCGCGACGACGGTCGACTGCTGGCGAGCGATCTCGTCCTTGAGTTGCTCTTCTTGCTGCTTGAGGGCAATGACCGTCGGATGCTTGTCCGTGTACTGCTGTTCAGCCGTATTCAGTTGCACTTGTACTTGCGAGAGCTGCGTCTGCAACTGCTGCAGTACGGGGTTCTGTGCAACCGTCGTGCCGCCCGTAATCGTTGCGGCCGTGTGGCGCAACTGCCCATTCACGCTGCTGAGCTGCGCTTTGGCCTGCTGCATGTCGGCTTCCGTTTGCCCGATCTTGCCGTCCAGCGTACCCAAGGTATTGATGTACGACTGTGTCTGCGCGTTGATGTCGGCGATGTGGTGGCTGGCTTCGAAGTCTGCCAGTTTCATCTGCGCGTCATGCATCGTCTTGTTCGCAACGGGCAGTTGCGTCTTGAGAAAATCGATGGCCTGCTGCGCTTGCGAGGAGACCAGGTCACGCTGCCGCGCCACCACGACTTTACCGAACTCGTTGGCGACCAGCGCCGACGTGCGCGGGTTCGACCACGTTACCGACAGGTCGATGATCGACGTGTTGGTGATCGGTTTGACGTTGACGTGCTGCAGCAGTGCGCCGGAAGACATATTCAGATGCAAGTTTTGAATGACTTGCTGGGCGACAGGCGTCTCCTGAAACAACTCGACATACGTTTCCGCGCTCTGTACGCCCGATGCGGCGAGCAGCGCGTTGAGCACGGGCAGTTGGCTGTCCGTATTTTCGCCGCCCGGGACCGCACTCGAGTTGCCGGCGATCACTTTGATCTGCGTGGTATAGCTCTTCGGAACGAGGAGCGAGAAGATCAGCACCAGGCCGATGAAGCCGAGGAAGATCGCGATCATCGGACGGATCCGGCGCTGCAGCGTACGGACAATGCCGTGTAGCTGCTGCGTGGATTCCGGCGTTGCCGCGGAGAGTGGTTGCCCGGCTGGCAGCGAAAGCATAAGCGAGTTCTTCCTTCTATTACGGGATGAAGCGCGAGAGCACGTAGAACAGGCCGCTCAGGAACGAATCGGAGTGGCGCTGGCGAGCCTGCGGCACGTAGATCGTGTCGCCTTTTTGCAGCGCGACGTTCGCGGCTTGGTCACTGCCCTGCAGCGCCTTGTAGAGATCGATTTCTTCCGTGTGCTGTTTGCCGTCCGCGCCCGTGCGAATGAGGCGCACATGGTTCAGGTCCGCCTGAGAGTTCGCACTGTTGCCGGCCTTCGCGATGGCGACGGCGAGTCCGTCGCCCTGATTGACTTGAATCGGACCGGGATGATCCACCGCTCCCGCCACGTTCACGAAGAACTGTACCGGGCCCGGCACGTAGACCACGTCGCCTTCACTGAGGGCCTGATCCATCTGCGTGTCACCGCCCCGGAACAATTTCTGTAGGTTCACTTGCGTGATGCGGCCGTTGGGATCCGAGATGCGCGCTTTGGGGTAGTCGCCGTCGATGTTCACCAGACCGCCGGCGGCGGCAATGGCATCGGACAGCTTCGCATCCGAAGGCAGCGCGTACTTACCGGGATTCTTCACGTCGCCGAGCACCATGACGTTCGGCTGCGCGAGCTGCGTGATTGCGATCGTCACGACGGGATGCCTTACGAATTTGAGCAGACGTTCGCGCAGAATAGCGGCGGCTTGCTCGGGGGTTTTTCCGGCTACCGGCACCTGGCCGATAAGCGGGTAGGCGATGGTTCCGTCGTTGAGTACGGTGACGTTTTGCGTAAGCGACTGGTCGCCGTATACCTGCACGCTGAGCTGATCGCCGGGGTGAATGGTCGTTTCGCTTGCGGCGGCCAGCGCCGGCTTGCACGCGAACGCGCATAGCAGGGCGAGCACCGCCGCGGCGGCGGCCGCTCGATGAAGTATTCGTAGCATGAGGTCACCACTTTCAGTCATTTTTCGCTATCGTACGCGAGCGGTATAGGCGATGGTCAGAGGGTATCGTCCCGGCACGTTGAGCAAAAGGTCGTCATCGGTGACGGGCGTTAGTGCAACAGCCCCAACCACGTTTGCTCGCCTGGGTCCTGCGCGAGAATCGCCTGCTCTGGTACAACGGATGCATGAGGATCCTTCCCGGGCGTGGATGGTTGGCTGGACGCGCCCTGACGGCAGTCGCGGCAACAGCGATCGTCCTGGCGGTGTTCCGCTACGAGCACGATCTGCAGTTTCGCATGCTTCATACGGGAGATCATCTGACGCCGCTGCGCGTCTCTTCCTTATATGGAACCACCTACACGCTACAGCCGCAGGGCCGTCCGATCGTAATAAATGTCTTTGCAACCTGGTGCGGGCCATGCCGCGCGGAGGCCCCTGACTTTGCGGCGGCAGCTGCACGGCTTCGTGCGCGCGGTATTCAAGTGGTCGGTATCGACCAGCAAGAGAATTCGAAGCAAGTCCGGACGTTCGCGCATGATTTTCATGTATCGTATCCGTTATACGTCGATACGGTCGGGATAACGCACACCGTGCTGGGCGCGCGTGTAATTCCCACCACCATGTACGTCGACGCAGAGGGCGTCATTCGCTGGATACATGCCGGGCCCATAGACGCACGAACGCTCTTTCAAGTTGCAACGTCCGAGGAGCACGGATGAACACAAAACGCCGTGCCGTCGTTATCGGCTTTCAGTATTATGCGAAGTTCGTCGCAGATTTGATGAACGAGCATTCCGAGCGATGGGAAATGCGCGCATTCAAAGAGCGGCGCTGGGAAACGCTGCGCGCATTGCTGGCTCTACGCAAAGCGGACGCGCTCATTTGCTTTGGAGGCCCGGCACCCGACGCGGCGCTCATCGAAGCGGCGCGCAAATACGGCGTACACGTCATCGTCGTGTGGGCGGGTAGCGACGTCATCGGAGCGCAGGCAAATCCTCAGGACCTGCAACTCGTCAAAGAAGAGGGATTTCACCACATCTCGGACGGCTCATGGCTGGTCGATGAACTCGAAGTCCTCGGCCTGCATGCTGAATACGAGCCGCTTACGGCTGTCCGCCCCGGCGCGCCGGTAAAAGCGTTTCCCAACGAGTTTCGCGTACTGACGTACCTGCCGGAACCGCGCCGTGATTTTTATGGCGCGTCGCTGGTGTACGAAATCGCGCGCCGCATGCCGGACGTGCAATTCACCGTCGTGGGCGCGGGCGACCGAAGTCCCGTGGCACCGAGCAATGTTGCATTTCTGGGCTATGTCGACTACATGCAACAGCTCATCGACGACTCAACCGTGCTTCTGCGCCTGCCGCGGCACGACGGCAAATCCATGCTGGTGTTGGAAGCATTGGCGCGCGCGCGTCACGTGGTCTGGAACTATGAGTTTCCGCACGTCCACACGGCAAGAAACGTGGACGCGGCACTGGAACACCTGCGCAACTTGCGCCGGCTGCACGAGGCCGGTCAGCTTTCCCTCAATCAAGGCGGGCGGGAATTCGTCCTAAAGACGTTCGGGCGCAAAGAGACCGCCGCGCGCCTTGAGGCCCGCTTGGAGCGCGTCGTGCAT
>JBKPMZ010000037.1:0-2377 GCA_046732415.1 Vulcanimicrobiota bacterium | reverse complement strand
CCGTAAAGGCGCGCGGTATTTCATCGCCATCGAAAAGCAGCGCTTCCATCGCAACATCGAACTCTGCGCGTGGATGCAGCGCTTCCCGGTTATCAACCCGGACGCGCAGTGGCCGGTGTACTTGACGGATCTCGCACTGGTCAAACCGGGCACAGCGAAATGGTGGCTGGCCTTCAGAAAAGCGGAACGAGCGCACAAAGCGCGCGAGTTCCTCGACGCGCACGGCGTCTGCCGCGTGTGATTGCGCCGCTACGGCAGCGGTAACAGCGATCCGCTCGTCGCGGTCGCCTGTGAGGCTTGTTCGGTGCCGGGAACGCCCGACTCCACGAGTTGCCGGTAGGCAATGAGGCGATTCGTGTTCTTTACCACGTCGAGCTGCAATTCGTACGATCCCTGAATCGCGCGCGTGAGCGCTTGCGTGTCGTACGTGTAGTTGAAGCGCTTGAGATTCTTGAGAATCGCCTTCGTCTGCGCGTTCAGCGTACCGTATGCCGTTTGCAGTTCCAGGCCCGCGGCCTCGTAGGTCGGATAGTTCGCGATGACGATCTCGCGCTTGAGCCGCGCGTCTTCGACCTGCGAGCGCAGTGCCTGCAGCCGCACGTTTTGCGGTTCGTATTTCTGCGCCGCCGTAATCGTGGCCATGGCGTCCTCGAAGTCGCCTTTGCGGAAATCGACCTCGGCGATACCGGCCGACACGCGCGCAAAACCCGCGCGTGCGCGGGCGTCGTGCGGATTGACCCGAAGCGCGAGACGGTACGCCGTTTCCGCTTCGTGCAGGCTGCCGCGCTGGAGCGCGACGTCGCCTTGATTGACGCGGGTATTGACAATCCAGTTCTCGACCGTACCGGCACAGCCGGTGGTCAAAAGCAGCCCCGCCAAGGGCATCAGTCGAATCAGCGATACGAAAACGTTCATGAGTGCAGGCTTGTCAGGAAGTGCGCGACAATCGCGATGACCTTGGCCGCCGGCCACAAAATGACCTGAGAAATCAAAGTACCGATGATTGCCGTGAGCGCCAGGTAAAACACCATCGAGCGCACCTGTTCTATTGGACGCTTGCCGCGAACGGCCTCGTCGGTGATGAGCGAAGACGTCGGGTCGACGAACAGCGTGAAGGCGATGGTGCCCACGCCGTTCACAATACCGGAGAGACCGAGCGCCGTACGAGCAGCCGTTATATCCAGCAGGCTCGCATAATACGACGAGACGACGCCGATGGAATACACGGCCGTGATGACGATATTGAAAATGAGCATCCGCTTGGGCAGCGCGTGAAGCGAAAAGGCGCGCAGGCGCTCCCGCGTCGGTGCGCGATACGCCGTGACGACGTCGCGCAGTACGGCTGGGTCGGCCAAACGGAACAGCGAATGCGGTATCGATCCGCGCTTCTCGAACGATCGCACGCCGCGCTCGAAAAGATAGATGAACCACGGAAGCATGAGCGCGAACACGATCATGCCGAGCGTGCCGGCGAAGACGATGAAACGAAGCTGCCACAGCACCGTACCCTGGAGCAGCGCCAGCGCGGCAGGGTCGTGCGCCGTATAATAATGGCGCGCGTTTTCCGCCGCGTGGTCGGTGAGCGGACCGATGGTCATGCTCGAAAAAATGTTCGCGAGCCGTCCGAACGTGACGAACAGATTGAAGAGCGAGATCGATGTCGCGATTCGCTGCGTCATGACGCCGGCGAGGCGCGCCGCATAGGCGCCGATGGTTACGCCTTGGACGATGAACGTGATCGCCATGGCGCCGATGAGCTCCCAGGACCAGAATGGCGCACCGGCGACTTGCGCGGCGTGACTATGCAGCGCTTCTATTCCATTCTACCGAGGCTTCGTCGACCGGACCGAGCACGCACAGACCCAAGTGGTCTTCCGAAAGCACTTCCTGCGCGAGCGTTTGGATCTCCGCGGCGGTTACCGCTTCCACGCGCTGCTCGATCTCTTCGGTCGTCAGCTGGCGCCCCAGCGAGAACTCACTGCGGCCAAGACGTATCATGCGGCTCGACGTGCTTTCCAACGAGAGCGTGAGGCTGCCCTTGATGTGTTCCTTTGCCAGCCGCAGTTCGGTTTCGGTAACGGGCTGCTCGCGCAGCTGCGCAAACTGATCGCAAATCACGGATACGCATTCCGGAACGTTCTCCGGCGAGGTGCCGCCGTACACGGCGAACAATCCCGCGCCGCGATACGCCGCTTGGAACGAATAGACCGTGTACACCAGGCCGCGCTTCTCGCGAATCTCTTGAAACAGGCGGCTCGACATGCCGCCGCCCAGAATGGTGTCCATCACGGAGAGCACGTAGCGGCGATCGTCGCAAACCGAAAGGCCGCGCGTGCCAAGGACGACGTAGGCTTGTTCGCTGTCTTTGTGCCGGAAC
>JBKPMZ010000036.1:0-7302 GCA_046732415.1 Vulcanimicrobiota bacterium | reverse complement strand
TCACACGGTCACTCGGGACCGGTACACGCCGCGCCCCTGCCGGTGCCCGCCGCCCCGCCGGTCACGAGCTGCCCGACGCCGGCGCCCAAGTAGCTGCGCGGGGCGGCGGCGAATCGTAGCCGTCGCCCATGGCCAAACTGTACTACCGCTACTCGGCGATGAACGCCGGCAAATCGACCGCGCTGCTGCAGGTGGCTCACAATTATGAAGAAAACGGGCGGCGCGTCGCCATTTTTACCGCCGCCATCGACAACCGTTACGGAAGCGGTGTCGTCACCTCGCGGCTCGGTCCGCAGCGTGCGGTTGAAACGTTTGACGAGGCAACCGATTTTTTTACGCGCTTTTCGCGCGATCGCGACCTATCGTGCGTGCTGCTCGATGAATCGCAATTTTTGCAGCCGGAACAGGTGCGGCAACTGCACCGTGTCGCGCACGTGCTCAACATTCCGGTCATTTGCTACGGCATCCGCAGCGATTTTCGCGGCGAACCGTTTCCCGGCGCGGCCTATCTGCTCACGCTTGCCGACAGTATCGAAGAAGTCAAGAACATCTGCGGCTGCGGAAGGAAAGCGACGATGAACGTACGCGTCGACGAGCATGGCAACCGCATCACCAAGGGCGAGCAGATCGCCATCGAAGGCCCGACACGCTACGTGCAGATGTGCGGGTCGTGCTTTTACAGCGGCGTGTAGCGCCTCACGTACTGACGCGATCGCGGTAGGCGTTGAGAATGTCGCGCCGCGTGACGATTCCCAGGAGTTTTCCCGTCGCGCCCTCGACGATGGGCAGCATGGGGACTTCCGGGTCGGCCATCGCCACTGCCGCTTGTTCCAGCGTATCGCCGCGTGAGAGGGTAGACGGAACCATGCGCATGCAATGCGCTACTGTCTGCACGGGATCGCGAGCCAATTCCGCGGCAATGTCGGAAGCCAGCACGACGCCCAGGAAACGGCCGTTGCGGCATACGGGAACGACGAATTCCGGCGTATCCCCCAGGTGACGCGCAACATCCGCAACCCGATCGTCAGGAGAGGCGATAATGGGCGGCGCGTGCTCGACGGCCGTGACGCGCACCTGTGTGAGCGGCCGCGGCTTTCGCAAGCGAGCCCAGTCGATTCCGCGCCGCACGAGTTTCATCTCGTAAATCGTATAGCCTAAGAGGCGGCGTCCGAGCAGCGTGGCAATCACGGTGCACACCATGAGCGGCAGAATGATCGTGTAATCGCTCGACATCTCGAAAACGATCGTTATCGCCGTAATGGGCGCTTCTGCAGCCGCTGCGAATACAGCGGCCATTCCGACCAGCCCATACGCGGCGGACGACGCGGTCCATAGCGGAAACATGCCGTGCACAAAACGTCCGAATGCGTTCCCGAGCATCGCACCCGTGTAGAGCGAAGGCGCGAAAACTCCGCCGCTGCCACCCGCGCCGAGCGTAAGCGATGTGGCGAGCGGCTTCAAAATCGCCAACACCAAAGAATGGCCGCCGGGCACGTGCGAGGCGAGCATTGAATCGACGCGATCGTATCCGACGCCGAAGATTTGCGGAAACCACATGCCGATGACGCCGACAGCGCAAAAACCGGCGGCCGCTTTAAGCATCGGGTTCAGCCGCGCTGCTTCGAAGCGGTCCTCGAAGAAATACAGAAGTCGCACGAAACCGGCCGCCCAGAACGCCGCGACGATGCCGAGAACCGCGTAGAGTCCGAGTTCGGCCGGCGAGACCAAATAGAACGCCGACGCGGTGAACGAAGGATGATTTCCAAAATGCGCGCGGCCTATGACAGCGGCGACCACGCTTGCAACGACGATCGTGGCAAAAGAACGCGGCGCGAAATCGCCCAGAATGACCTCGCTGGCGAAAAATACGCCGCCGATGGGCGCGTTGAAGGTTGCGGAAATCCCCGCCGCGGCTCCGCACGCGACGAGCGTGCGAATGATGGGTGCCGGCGCCCGCACGAATTGACCGAGGACCGAGCCCATCGCCGAACCGATTTGCACGATCGGGCCTTCCCGTCCGCAGCTTCCGCCGAAACCGATGCACGTTGCCGAAGCGAGGCTTTTCACCGCAATCACGCGGGGGCGCATGATTCCGCCCTGCATTGCGACCGAGGCCATGACTTCCGGAACGCCATGGCCCTTTGCCTCGCGTGCGAAACGATTCACGATGAACGCCGTCAGAACGCCGCCCACAATGAGCACCGGGAGCACTTGCGCGCGTCCGATCGCGTGGAGCGCAGGAGCGAGCAGTCCGAACGCGAGCGTCTGCTCGCCCAGGATCAGATAGCGGAATGCTACAGCGCCGTAGCCGCCGCCGATGCCGACGAGGATTGCAGCGAGCAGCAAAAACGAGCTTTGGCTTATGGAAAAGCGTCCGATGTCGATGCGATAGCCGCGGTCCGTTTCGACGTACCGCATCTGGAGGCGTGGGCGCACGAGGGGCATGGCGGTGTAATGCCGGAATGCGGCGCCCGGGTCCTGGGCGCCATGGGGACAAAAGTCCGCAGCTCGCTTCCCCGCCTACTCCGTTTGCGTGCGCCCATCCGCGGCTATGGTTTTAGCCCGAGGTGTTTGGATGGGCAACGATATTTTGGAGATCCGCGCATACGTCGCCGACATGATCGCCGCCGATCGCGTGATACTCTCACCGGTTCTCGCGCAGGTGCGTTCGGGATCCGCCGATCCATTTCCGCAGGCGCGCTGGCTGCTGGAACGGCTCGCGCATACGCTCGACGCGCACATTCACGAACTGAGCGAACACCTGACGCGCTTGGGCGGCACCGCGCACACGCGCAAACAACCCGCCGAAACACTTGCGACCGAACTCATGAGCGCGGCGGCGCCGTCGCTGAATGCCGCAACGCTGGCGCGGCTGCTGCGCAACTACTACACGGCGCTGGGTTTGGCGCAGACCGCCGCGCTGATGCTCGAAACCAATGCGCGCGCACACGGCTATTCATCCACCGCGGCGATGGCAACGCGGCACCGCGAGGAACTCGGAACGGTTCTGGCCGGCATTCGCGATCTGCTTCCGGCAGCGATCAAAGAAGAAGTAGGCCGCGTCGAAGTCCATTCCTAGCAGCCATTGTGATTCGCATCGGTACCAGCGGGTGGGTGTACGGCGATTGGCGCGGGCGCTTTTACCCGAGCGGACTTGGGCAATCGCGATGGCTCGCGTACTATGCGCAGCACTTCGATACGGTTGAATTAAACGCGACGACGTACCGTTTGCCAAAGCCGGAACAGGTGCGCCGCTGGTGCGAAGCCGTTCCTGCGGAATTCGTGTACACCGTCAAACTCAGCCGTCTCATCACCCATCGCAAAACGCTTCCGCCGCGCGTCGACGAATTCGTCGAAAATTACATGAACCGCGCCGCATGTTTTGAAGCCGGCAAGGTCGCGCAGATTCTGGTGCAGTTTCCGCCGTTTTTGGAACGCGACGAAGCGCACCTGCGCGCGTTTTTGGATAAATTGCCCACGCATCACCGGTACGTTGTGGAGTTTCGCAATCGTTCGTGGCTCGTGCCGCGTGTGGAAGATCTGCTGCGCGAGCGCAATATGGCGTTCTGCATTCACGACTATCCGGGCTTCCGCACGCCCGACATCGTGACGAGCCGCGAGCTTGCGTATGTGCGCCTGCACGGATACACCGGGCTTTACGTTGGAAACTATCCGCGCCGGTCGCTGCAGTATTGGGCAAAACGCATTCGCGCCTTGACCGAGCGGACGAGCGATGTGTTCGTTTATTTCAATAACGACACGCTGGCAGCCGCGCCGCACGACGCACGCGCTTTGCGAGATATTCTGCAGTAGCCCTTTAAGTCCGATACCGGACGTAAAAGCGTTACATTACATGCGCAGGTTGGAATGCCACAGTATGGCAACCGTGGCCAGACACCCCTGGTACTTCGAGACCGACTGCGCGCGCGACGCCTTGGCGGGGAGGCATTTGCTTGAACGCTACCTTGCCGACCACACGCGCGAAGGGACCGATCTCTTTCCGGCGTCGTTGGTGTACGGCGAGTTGGTTTCCAACGTTATCAAGCACGCGCCGTCGGGCGGATTGCGCGTGTGGCTGGAGCCATACCGCAACGCGTTCGCGCTGTGCATCAACGACAGCGGCCGCGGGTTTTCGGAACGCGACGTGCACCGTTCTCCGGACGAGCGCGCCGAATCGGGACGTGGTCTGTTCATCGTGCAGCAAGTTTGCGAAGAAGTTTCGTACGGCAGCATGGACGGCGAGGGGTTTGTGGTGCGCGCCGTACTTCCCGTTAGTCGCCGCTAATCAAGTTCTTCACTGATTCTTCCGGCAGCGAGCGTACGATGCGGCTATGCTCATCACCGTGGACAACCAGACCGCACTGCGTTTGCTGCGCATTTACGGCATCAACACGCCGATTACCGACGAGCGTTTGGCCGGGCAGTACGACGTTCGCAGCGGCATTCCGGTAACGATCGACGGTGTACACGAGCCGGACGCCGCGCGAACGATTCGTCTGAAAATCGCCGGACGACGCTCCGGCCGCGCATGCCCGTTATCGGAAGACGACGCGCAGGCACTGATTGCGGAATTCACGGCCGATCAACTGCTGCCCGACGAAGAGCGGATGCAGCGAACGGTGCAGCAACTGCTGATGAAGTGTTCGAAACTCTATCAGGACAGCGGCGTAAGCGAACTGCACCTCGTGCTGTATCTTACTTCTGCGGGCTATCGCACGCATGCGGTGTATATGCTGCGCACGCGGAGCGTTTCGATTCGGAAACGCTTGAGTGCGGCAGCCCCCGAATAGCGGCAAGCGCCATCATACGTTCTTCCTGAACGTCGAGCGCGGCCACGCGCGCGCCGCGCAGCATCCAGTCCAGGCGCGCGCAAATGCTGTCGCGCACCGCTTGCGAATGCAGCCCGATGCCGCCGCCGAACGTGAGCGCGTCCACTCCTCCCGCTGCAGCCGCCATTTGCGCGATCGCGCCGCACGCGGATGCAACGAATACGTCGAATGCGAGCGCCGCCTTTTCGTCCCCGCCGGCGCGGCGTTCTTCGATCTCACGCATGTCGTTGGTGCCGCATAGCGCAAGCAAGCCCGATTCCGAGAAGAGCACGTTGCCCAGTTCGTCCGCCGACCAGCCGGCGCGCTGCAACTGCAGCAGTATCGCGGGATCGATGCTGCCGCTGCGCGTTCCCATGACCATGCCTTCGAGCGGCGTGTAGCCCATGCTGGTCGCGGCGCTTTTGCCCGCACGCAGAGCGGTGACGGAGCAGCCGTTGCCAAGATGCGCGTGTACGGCATGCGCCGGGCCGCCGGCGTGCTGCGCGAGCCACTCCGCCGCGTACGCGCAGCTCAATCCGTGGAATCCGACGCGGCGGATTCCCGAGGCGCGCCACGCTTGCGGCAACGCATACGTTTGGTACTCGGCCGCGATGGTTTCGTGAAACGCGCTGTCATACACCACGATTTGCGCTGCCTGCGGAAATGCGTTTTGCGAACCGGCCAGCAGCGCCAGCGCTTGCGGATCGTGCGTCGGCGCGAGATGCTGCATGCCGGCAATTTCCTGATGTACCGCGGCGGTGTACGCCTCGGCTTCAACGCCGGTTTTGCGCCCGCGCACGATACGATGCGCGACGGCATCCGGCGCAAAGTCCGTGGTGAACGCGCTCTGCCAATCGGCGCCGCTCACGTGTTGCCGCGCGAACGCTTCGGTAAGAACGCCGTCGTGCCACTCGAAGCCCGCGATGCGCGTGGTAGACGAACCCGCGTTAAAGCAAAGTATGCGCAACGTCAGATGCGCAGTTCCGGCATGTCGATGCCGTGTTCGACGATGTACCGCCCGTGCTCGGCCAGTTTCTCTTGCGCGTAGCGCGACACGCGCTGCGCCGCGCTCGGCTCGCACGCGAGTTGCGCCGCCCGCTCGAGCAGATGATAGCGGCTCATCCGGTTGCGCACCAGCATGTCGAAGGGCGTGGTGGTCGTGCCTTCCTCTTCGTACCCGCGCACGTGAAAGCGTTCGGGCTGCACGCGCCCGTGCAGCAGTTTGTGGATGACCGAGGGATACCCGTGGAACGCGAAGACTGTCTCTTTGTCAGTCGGAAAGAGTGCGAGGAAGTCCGCCTCGGAAATGCCGTGCGGATGCTGCGGCGGCGAAGCGATTCGCATCAGATCGACGACGTTGACCACGCGCACGCGAAGCTGCGGCGCATGCGCGCGCAGCAAATCCACCGCCGCAATCGTTTCCGCCGTCGGAACGTCGCCGCAGCAGGCGAGCACGACGTCGGGATCGTCGCCGCCGTTGCCCGCCCATTCCCATGTGCTGATTCCGCGCGCGCAATGCGCCTGCGCCTGGTCGGGGCCGAGCCACTGCGGCATCTCGTTCTTCCCGGCGACGATGAGGTTGATCTCGCCGCGCCCGCTCAGACAGTGCTCCATCGTCGCGATCATCGTGTTCGCATCGGGCGGAAGATACGCGCGCGCGATCGCGCTCTTGTTGGTGAGCAGCGAATCGATGAAGCCAGGCGCCTGATGTGAGAAGCCGTTGTGATCTTGGCGCCACACGTGTGAGGTGAGCAGAATGTTGAGCGATGGAACGGGAACGCGCCACGACACCTCCCGCGACATTTTCAGCCACTTGCCGTACTGATGCACCATGGAGTCGACGATCGGGACAAAGCCTTCGTAACATGCGAGTACGCCGTGGCGGCCGGTGAGGAGATAGCCTTCAAGCCACCCCTCGCAACAATGTTCGCTGAGCACTTCGATCACGCGTCCGGTGGGCGAGAGATACTCGTCCGTGTCGAGTATCGGTCCCATGTACGCGCGGTCGGTGGCGTTTAATACGGCTTGCAGTTTGTTGGAAATCGTTTCGTCCGGACAGAACAGGCGGAAGTTTTGCCGCGCGTTGTTCTCGCGCATGACCTCTTGCAAGTACGATCCCAATCGCTCCATCGACGATTCGCGAATGCTGCCGGGCTTGCCGATCGTACGGTACTGTTTGCCGTGCGGCAGTTCGAGGGGAACGACGAGTTCGCCACCGTTCGCCTCGCGGTTTCGCCCCATACGCAATTGCGGCGTGGGCAGCAATGCGCGCACGTCTTCGCGCGGATGGCCGTCGTCGTCGAACAGTTCCTCCGGCTGATACGAACGCAGCCAGCGCTCCAGCACCGCCAGTTCTTCGAGATCCGCCGCGGGATGCGCGAGCGGCAATCCGTGCGAACGTGCGGTTCCGGCGCCGGGTCCGGTGAGACCCTTTTCGGATCGCAGCACGATGACGGGCCAGCGCGGAATTGCGCCGTACGGCGCGTGCCCCATG
>JBKPMZ010000035.1:0-9073 GCA_046732415.1 Vulcanimicrobiota bacterium | reverse complement strand
ATGAGGCGATGCGCGAGTACGAGCGGCGCGACCGCTTTGACGTCATCCGGCGTCGCAAACGCGCGTGCGTCGATTGCCGCGGCGGCTTGCGAGGCGAGCAGCAGCGAGACGCCGGCGCGGGGACTCGCGCCGAGCGCGAGTTGCCGATGAGCGCGCGTTGCCGCAACGATCGCGTACACGTAGCGCTGCACGCCTGCCGAGACGTGCACCGCGCGCACCTGCGCCTGCGCTTGGAGCACTTCCGCCGGCTGCGCCAGCGCCGCGGTTTTGTCCGGCTCGATCGTGCGCGCATCGAACCCTGCCGCAACGCGCGAGAGCAACTGCAGTTCCTGTTCTTCGCGCGGATACGACGCTTCGATTTTCACGAGAAAACGGTCGAGCTGCGCTTCAGGCAGCGGATACGTCCCTTCGTATTCGATCGGGTTTTGCGTCGCGCACACAAAGAACGGCTGCGGCAGCGAGAGCGGCGCGCCGTCGATCGTCACGCGCGCTTCCTCCATCGCTTCGAGCAGCGCGGACTGCGTTTTGGGCGGCGTGCGATTGATCTCGTCGGCGAGCAGGACGTTGGTGAAGATCGGGCCCGTGCGCGTGCTGAACTGCGCGCTCTGCGGGTTGAAGACCGTCGTGCCCACGATGTCGGCAGGCAGCAGATCCGGCGTGAATTGAATGCGGCGGTACTGTGCACCGATGAGCGAGGCCAGCGCGCGCACCGCGAGCGTCTTGCCGGTACCGGGAACGCCTTCGATGAGCGCGTGTCCGCGCGAGAACAGCGCGACGAGCAGTGCGAACGTCGTTCGCTCTCCGTCGACGATAATTTGCTGCATGCCCTGCGTTATGCGCTCGGCCAGTTCGTGTGCGCTGCTCGTCAGCATCCGTATTCCTTTCGCACGCGTGCATAAATGTGTCCCGCGTGCAGAACGTCGTGCGCGCCCGGACGGGGGATTGCCTCCAACGTTCGCAGTTCGCGCAGAAGCATGCGCGCGAGTTCGTCGCGCGGACGCGCTGAGAGTACCTGCGCGCAGCGTTGGCTGATCCGCAGAATGGCCTCCCGCGCCGCACCGCCGCGCTGCAGCATCTGCGCTACAGATGCGATATACGCGCCGGAGTCGCGCTCTTCCGGCGCCTGAACCGCAATCGGCGGAGCAAACGGCAGATTCGCGCCCACGATGGCGATCAGTACGATGCCGATCGCAAGCCAGATCGCGACGTGCATCGGCATTGGAAGCACTTCCCAGAACGTGCGGCCCGCGGCGTGCCCGTGGACGCGCTCGTCAAAGATGACCGTACCATGGCCGAGCAGCGCATATGCCGCGCGAGCGTTGGACTGCTGCGCCAGATGCAGGTTGTCGAACGCGCTTGCACTCGTAAGCAGCACGACGGCACCTCGCCCGCGTTTGAGCGCAATGCCCACGGCGGTATGCTTTGCGGAAAACAGTGTCGCGCGATCCCCTTTGCACGCCGATGTGTAACCGCCCGTAAACGCGCCGGCGATCTGCGCGCCGCGCAATCTGCCGGCAAATGCGCAGCCGGCGATCGCGCGCGTTTGGCGGACGATCTGCTGCGCTTGCGGCAAAGCGAGCGTGCGGCGTGCGGATGCGCTCACGGCATCGTCGAGCACGACCAGCGTGCCGCCCGCGCGCACCCAGCGATCCAAAAACTGCAACGTTCCGGTACTCGAAGCCGCGCCCGCAAGTGCGTCGTGTCCGGCGACGACCAGCGTGGCGTTTTTCGAAGAAAGCTCTCCGAGCGGCAATTCGAAGCGCTGCACACGCGTGCCCTCGCGCGCCAGCAAGTCGTAGAGCGCCGCGTAGCCGTTGGCGCCGGTGTCATACGTCGACGGTATGCTGATTTGGCGCGCCTGCTGCGATTGACGCAGAAATGCCAGCGCCACCAGCAGCACCAGCGCCGCGATGACGATTGCGAGATCGGCGAACCGTTTACGCGGCACGGCTTTGCGGCTGCGCGAACGCCGCATACGCGCGCTCGGCTTGCGTCCACTGCTCGTCGGTTACGCGGTCTTCGGCATAGACGGCCGCGGTGAACGCACGCGCGATGGCGTCGAACGGTACGCTCACGTGCGGTGCGTTCGCTCGCACGTCGCGGCGGCACTCGTTCACCGTTCGCGCCGGATCGTCGCGCAGCACGCCGCGCGCATCGAGCGTTGCCAAGGCGGCACGCAGCAGCAGCGCGATCGCATGCGCGTACTCGTTAGTTGCCGCAGCCTCTTGCGCCGCCGCATGAAGCGCATTCGCATCGGCGCGCACCGGCAATTCCCGCACGCCTTGCGACGCGGCGCCGTTTTCGCGCACCATACCGAGCAGCAGGCGAACGGCAACGACGAGCACGAGCACGATAACGGCGAGAAGCAGCACGTCGCCGATTGCGACGCTGGTCTTGGCACCGATCCGCACATGGTGCGAAAATGCGTCGATCAGTTGATTCCAGCGATCGCCGGCCCAGTCGCGCAGCGCGTCCCACCAGGTGCGCGGACGCACGCCGGTCACCTGCATGCGAAAGCGCGGTTGAGCGAGGATCGCTCGCGCAAGCGCGTGAGGATCGTGCCGCGCCGCGTGCGCGCCGAACCGCGCGAGCACGCTCACGGCGATGGGGTGACGGGCTGCAAACTCGTCATGTCGGCCTGCATGTCCAGGCCCTCGCGCCGGACGCGCACGTCGAAATAGTAGACGACGAGCAGCACGCCGAGCAGCGCCGTCATCACGAGCGAGAGCAGCGCGTTGACGGTCACCGTCACCGGATACAGGTGCATCAGTTCGAACACCGCCCCAACGCTCATCGAGAGCACCGAGATGCCGAAGTAGATCACGGCGAGCGCAAGACAAATCAAGACCGCGCGAAGCAATTCCGAGCGGTTGAAGATGCGCGAGAAGCCGCTGCCTATTGCGGCGCCGATGGGCGCGTTTTCAACGCCAAGCGCATTGAACGCAAAGCCGAACGCCAGATAGCAGAGCACGAACGCCAGAAACCAGGCGATGCCGACGACGAATGCGACGACGAACGCGGCGATGCCGAGCGCCGCCGAACTGCGCACGAGCAGAGCGGCGACGACAGCGACGAGCGTGATCGCGATCGCGCCGATGAACACGACGCAGACAAAGACGCCCAGTTCGCACAGCAGCGTCACGAGCACCGCGCCGCTGCGCCTGAGCGCGGTCGTCCAGCAGGCACGCCACTGCGGGGCTTCACCGCGGTACAAACGCCCGACGGCGGCGGCAACGGCGACAATGGTAAACGCGTTGAACAGCACCGCGAGCACGATGAGCAGCACGCTCCAGCCTTCGAACGCCGCGGCATCGGCGATGGGCAGCGTTTTGCCGGGATGTTCGATCTGCGCGAGAATCTGTGTGAGCGAACCGCTCTCTTGCGCGCCGATGAAATACTGCACGATGGCGAGCGGTACGACCAGCACCGCCACGATGAGCGTAAAGGGCACGAAGTTGCGCACGTAGAGGGTCAGCGCGCGATCGAAAATTTCGCCCAGCGATAAAGGGCGCAAAGGCACCGTTTCACCCGCGGTTTGCATTTTTCGCGCCTTCTTGAGGATTTGCGTTCTATCCTATGGTAGTTCCGGAGCATGCAGCAGATGGGCGAACTGGCCGCCATTTGGCGCTATCCGGTCAAGAGTTTGGCGGCTGAGCCGCTCGAGCATGCAACGGTGCAGGCAGACGGCATACCCGGCGACCGTGCCGGGGCGCTCTTCGTGCGAGGCGGGCACGCACGCGCGGGCAAGACGTTCCGCGGCAAAGAGCACAACTTGCTGCACACCACTCACGATCCGCTGCAGGCCCTCGAGATTGCCGCGCGCGCAGGCGTCGACGTGGACGTGCGCCGGGACGAACGGCACTACTTCGATGCGGCGCCGATTTCGCTCGTCTTCGATCTGTGGATCGCCGAGGTCGAGCGCGCACTGGATATGCCGCTCGATCCGCGGCGCTGGCGCCCGAACTTGTACGCGCACGCCGCGGCGGGCTTTGCGCTGCGCGAGACGGAGTTACTCGGCAGAACGATCGAAGTGGGTGAAGTCGTGCTGCGCGTGCGCGATACCATCGGACGCTGCGTCACGACGACGTACGACGTCGCCACCGGCGAGCGCGACGACGGCGTGCTACTGTACGTCGCGCAAAAACGCGACAACGTGATGGGCGTTTACTGCGAGGTCGAGTTGGCGGGCACCGTGCGCGCCGGCGATGCTTTGCGTTTGCGGGATCGCTGAACTTCACGAACGACCGCTTCCAACGCGTCGATGTAATCCAGGAATCGATCGCGTCCTTCGCGCGTGATGCGCACGAGCGTTTGGGGTCGGCCTTTTCCGGTGATACGGCGCGTTTCAACGATGCCGATCTCCGCGAGCGCGTGCAGATGCCGGTTCAGGTTGCCGTCGGTCAAACTGCACGCGTCCTGCAACTGCGTAAACGAAAGCCCTTCCGGATTTGCGACCAGCGCGCTGCAAATGCCAAGACGTCCGCGCTCGTGAAAGACGCGATCCAATGCGTCGAGTGCATAGCGTGCCTCACTCATGCGCTGCGCTCCCGCAGAATGATAAAGCCGATCGCGAGTTGGCCGATGCCGAACCCGAAGGGCAACACCCACCACTGCAGCGCAATTGCGGCCGGTACGAACAGCAGCCCCATGCCGGCGATCATGAACGCCGCCGCGATAGGAACGACGGCGCGCGGCACCATCGTACGCGAAGCGAACAGCCCCACGCCGTAGCAGCCGTACCACACGCCCGGTAAGAAGGCGAACAAGCCGGCGTGGAGCAGCGCGAACGAAAGCATCGCACCCAGAACGAGAGCGGGAAGCATCGACAGCCCGACCGTCGCGGTTTGCCAGCGGTCGCGCGCGGTTGCGTCGTTGACGTACCAATGGGCGATCGCGCCGTAGTTCACGAGCACCGAGGCGGCGCAGCACGCGAACCACAGCGCGAAATAGAGATGCCCTTCGTGCACGGTGTTCACGCGAGGAACGAGCAGCAGTTGCAACGCGCCGGCGGCAATCGCGAAGGCGCCGGATACGGCGGCGGCCAGCGCGGAGTAGCCCCGGAACCGCTGCATATGCCCCAGCCGTTCGCGGACTTCGGCGATATCGGCCAGCGCGCGCTCAAGGTCCGTCATGCTCTACTTTGTAACACAAAGTGCTCGCCGGGGTCTAGAGTATGGTGATCTCTTGCACATAGAAGCGTCCGGCGCGATCCTCGGTGCCTCTGGCAGAGACGCGTTCGCCGACGCGGAAGCGGCCGGCGTTCGGTACGATCCACGTACCGGTGGTGCCGTGCGCAGGTTCCCATACGACGATAGCGTTGCCGCTCACGCGGCGTACGGTTCCGGTGAGCGTGATGGTGCTGCGCGGCGCCGACGTGTACGGCGTATCGTACACAACGCTGCGCCCGTTAATCGTTTGCGGATAGAACGCGCCGTTCGCACCGATCATACCGGTTGCATCTACCGTTTGGCCGACGGCAAAAATACGCGTGTTGGGCACGTACCAGGTGCCGTAGCCGTGCCCGTTTTGCGCGACGAGCAACCGGCCGTTGCTTTCTACGCGCCGAACGACACCGCTAAGGCGCTCGTTGTATCCGCGCTGCGTACCGGACAAGGTAATTTCGCTTGCGTGAAAGACGCCGCCGGGAGTAACGCATCCGTACGCACCGACGAATACGCCGGGGCGAATCGCTGCGCCGTTCGCGTTCACGCGCGCGTTATCGTTGATGCGCACGAGCGCCCAATGCCCGCTCGGCGTGCGGACGGTCAGCGTGTTTGCGTTGACGAGTTCGATCGTACCGAAGAAACTTTCGCTCGCCGGACAATAGGTCGCCGCAGATGCGTGTGCGCCGAGCGCGGCGCTAGCGGCCAGGACCAGCGAGCCGATGATGGGAGCGGTGAATTTGCCAGCCATTGCTTGGTACTCCGTGTGTAGAGAGGTACAGCCCCTAAACGTTGTACCGCTCGCATACGTCGTCGCTTGGCGCGTTAGAGAGTGCGGCGGCCCTCGATCGCTTTGGCAAGCGTGACCTCGTCGGCGTAATCCAAATCGCCGCCGATCGGCAGCCCGTATGCCAGCCGCGTCACCGTAACGCCAAGCGGCGTGAGCAATCGCGATAGATACAGCGCGGTTGCTTCACCTTCGGCGTTCGGGTTCGTCGCAATGATGATTTCAACGGGTTGTTCGCTGCCGACGCGATCGACCAGTTCTTTGACGCGCAGTTGCGCGGGGCCGATGCCGTCCATCGGCGAGATGAGGCCGCCGAGCACGTGATAACGCCCCTTGTACGCGCTCGTGCGCTCGAGTGCGAAAATATCTTTCGCCTCGGCGACGACGCAAATCACTTTGCCGTCGCGCCGTTCGTCCCGGCAGATCTCACACGGATCGTCTTCCGTAATCGAAAAGCAGAGCGAACACAAACGCACGCGATCCTTCACCGCCAGAATCGCTTCGGCGAGCGCCTGCGCTTCGTGCCGCGGGCGGTTGAGCAAATAGAATACGAGCCGCGCAGCGGTTTTCGGCCCCACGGTCGGCAGTTTGCTGAATTCGTTGATCAGGGCTTGGACCGGACCAGCGATGGAACCCGGATTCGGCAATTACATGAGGCCGGGAATGCGCATCCCGCCCGTGAGGCGGCCCATGCGCGACTGCGCCGTTTCGTCCACTTTTTTCAGCGCGTCGTTCATGGCGACGACCAGCAGATCTTCGAGCGTTTCGATGTCTTCCGGATCGACGGCGTCTTTGGAAAGCTTCACCGCTTTGACCTGATGGTCGCACGTCATCTCCACTTTTACGTTCTCGCCTGCGGCAACGCCCGTAACGACCGTACTCGCAAGTTCTTCTTGCGCCTTGGCCATTTCTTGCTGCATTTTTTTCATCTGCGCCATCAGCTGCGCTTGATTCATGATTATCGTATCCGTTCGTTCAAGTAAGAGAAGAGTTCGTCGGGGTCTTCGGCGATGGCGGCCGCAGGCGGTTCGCTCGCCTGCATGCTCGCGGCCGTTCGCGCCGCACCCCCGCCTTTGCTGCGCGCCGGTGTGCCTTCGACCTTCAGCGTTACGCGCAGCGGCGTATTCAACACGTCTGCAATTGCCTGTTCGAGCAGCGAAAGGTTGTCCTTGAGCACGCCCGCCATCACCGGATCGGGCAGCGTGAGCACGAGTGCATTGCCTTCGATGGAGGAAAGCGTGGCGCGGCTGAGCGGCGCACGCATCGGCGCACGTTCGCTTTCGACTTTCGTGCGCACGGAATTCCATGCGGCTTTCACTTTTTGGATCGTTACCGGTCCCTGCGGTTTTTGCGGTTCGTCGGGCGCAGCATGAGCGGACGGCGGCTCGGGCGGTGCTTCTACGCGCGCCGGTGTTGGTTCTGCGCGTGGTACCGGTGCGGCGGGCGGAGCGGCGGATATCGCCGGGCCTTGTTCGAGCGCGCTTAAGCGCGCGTTGATCGCGTCCAGCGTCAGATCTTCCGCTGCCAGCGCATACCGCAGCAGCGCCGTTTCAAGTTCGAGCCGCGGATTACCCGAAGAACGCGCCGTGGCGAGCGCTTCACTGAGCAAACGGAGCGCACGCACGATCTGCACCTGTGTGAGAAGTTTGCCGCGTTCGGATGCTCGCGCGGCGTCTTCCGGTGCGAGATCGCGCGCGAGCAACTGCGGACCGATGCGGCCCACGAGCAAGTTGCGAAACTCGCCGATGAGCCCGCGCAGCAGCACGTGCATGTCGGTGCCGGCGTCGCTAGCCTCGTCGATCGTCTGCAGCACGCCCGCCGCGTCTTTGGCAATGAGTTGATCGAGCAGCGTATTGGCGTATTTTCGTCCCGTCGCGCCGAATGCCAGTTCGATCGTTTGCGTGGTAATCGCGCCATCGGCAAATGCCGCCGCTTGCTCGAGCATCGTGAGCGCGTCGCGCAAGCCGCCGTCGGCACGATACGCTATCGCCGAGAGCGCCGGTTCATCGATGGCCAAGTTTTCCGCTGCCGCGATCTCGCGCATGCGCTCGATCATCACCGGAATGGCGATGCGCCGGAACGCGTACCGCTGGCAGCGCGAGAGAATGGTCACCGGAAGTTTCTCCGGCTCGGTCGTTGCGAGAATGAATACTGCGTGCGCGGGCGGTTCCTCGAGCGTCTTGAGAAACGCGTTGGCGCCTTCTTTGGTGAGCATGTGCGCCTCGTCGATGATGTAGACTTTCATGCGCATCGTCGAGGGCGCAAACTTCACCGCATCGCGCAGCGCGCGGATCTCGTCGATCCCGCGGTTGCTCGCGGCGTCGATCTCCAGTACGTCCAGCGCGGTGCCCGCGAGAATCGCCCGGCAGTTCTCGCACGTATTGTCGGGCGTGGCCGTGGGGCCGTTCACGCAGTTGATGCAGCGGGCCAGAATCTTGGCCGCCGAGGTTTTGCCGGAGCCGCGCGGGCCCGAAAACAAATATGCGTGGGCGAGTTTGCCGCTTTCCAGCGCGCTGGACAGCGTGCGAACGACGGCATCTTGGCCGACGAGATCGGCGAAGCTCTTGGGGCGCCAAGTACGGTACAGGGACACCTTGGGTAGTACTTTTCGGTGTTTCGGGGCGCCTGCCAGGGGGTATACTGTTTGCGTGCCTTCTTTGGTGAATTTACTAAAGAAGCGGGTACGCGTGTTTGAGGACACAGGTGGAACGAGGTAGAGAAGTGGATCTGCGGACTGCGCTTCGTGAGAAGTTCGGTTTCGAGTCTTTTCAGCCGGGACAGGAAGAAGTCGTCAGCCGTGTGGTCGCCGGTCAAGACACCTTGGCGATTTTGGCCACCGGTGCAGGCAAGAGCCTGACGTATCAGCTGTCCGCTCTGCTTCTCGACGGCACGACCGTCGTCGTCAGCCCGCTCATCGCGCTCATGAAAGATCAGATCGACATGCTGCGCGAGCTGGGCGTCACAAACGTCGTTGCACTCAACTCCACGCTTTCCGAAGATCAAGAAGCCGCCGCGCTCGAACGCATTCGCAGCCGCAGCATCAAGATTGTATTCGTCACCCCCGAAAAACTCGAAGACGATTCGTTCATGCATTTGCTGCAATCCATCAGCGTGCCGCTGTTCG
>JBKPMZ010000034.1:0-14400 GCA_046732415.1 Vulcanimicrobiota bacterium | reverse complement strand
GTTCTGCAAGCCGGCGCGGGCCAGAACCCCGCGCGCCAAGTCGGTTTCAAGAGCGGGCTTGCGAAAACGGTGACGGCGGAAACCATCAACAAAGTATGCGCTTCGGGAATGCTCGCCGTCGTCAACGCGGCGCGTCTGCTGAACGACGGCAGCAACGATTTGGTGGTTGCTGGCGGCATGGAATCGATGTCCAACGCTCCGTATATTTTGAAGGAAGCTCGCAGCGGCTATCGTTTCGGCGACGGGCGGCTGATCGACGCGATGATCCACGACGGTCTGTGGGACTACTACTTCCCGATGACGATGGCCACGCAAGGCTCGAAGGTCGCCGGCGAACTGAAGCTTTCGCGCGAAGAACAAGATCGTTTCGCGTACGAAAGTCACCGCCGGACGACCGAAGCGCAGAACAACGGTAAACTTGCGAATGAAATCGTTCCGGTACGCGTCGCGACCAAGGCCAAGGGCAAGGTCGTCGTCGACAAACTTCCCGAGCCCGCGCGTGCGCGCGTTCCGGTTGCCGCAGGTTCTTCCGGCAGTGCAGCGGACGACGTGTGGGCGCACGAACCGTCGGCCGAATTCACGCTGAATTATGCGCAGTGGGCGCCATTCGTCACGGGCGACGTTCCGCATGCGACGCTCGATCGCGACGAAGCGGTTCGCGCCGACGCGAGTTTGGAAGCAATGGCGAAACTCAAACCGCTCGAGAAAGACGGGACGGTTACCGCCGGCAACGCGCCCGGAGTGAACGACGGCGCGGCAGCGCTCGTGCTGTCGAGTGAAGCCTACGCGTCCTCGCACGGCTATCAACCGATCGCGCACATTCTCGATCATGCGACGGTCGGATGGGATTCGCCGTACATCGCGCTCACGCCGGCAATGGCGGTGCACAAACTGCTTGCGAAGACCGGCCTGAGCAAAGATCAGATCGACGTGTGGGAGATCAACGAAGCTTTCGCTTCGGTGGCAATTACGTCTGCACGCAAGATCGGTTTGGACCCCGAGCAGATCAACAAGTACGGCGGCGCGGTTGCGATGGGACATCCGATCGGTGCTTCGGGTGCGCGCCTCGTCGGCACCGTCATCAATCAGCTCCGTGCGCGCGGCGGCGGCCTCGGCATCGCGGCGATCTGTAGCGGCGGCGGCCAGGGCGACGCCGTGTTGATTCGCGTCGACTAACTCCGTGAAAATAGCGGTCGTGGGCGCCGGGCAAATGGGCTCCGGCATAGCTCAAGTTGCGGCGATGCACCACCATTCGGTGGTGCTCGTCGATCGCGACGAAGCCAGCGTAAATCGCGGCATCGCCGCCATCGAACACAATCTTGCGCGGCTGGTCGAAAAAGGGCGCCTCACCGAAGAGCAGCGCGGCACGATGCTCACGCACATTCGCCCGGAGATCGCCATCAAGGATTTCGAAGTCGACGTCGCCATCGAAGCGGCGACGGAGAATTTCGAACTCAAAGCGGAACTTTTCCGCGCGCTCGATCAGTCGACTCCGCCGGAAGCGATTCTCGCGACCAACACGTCCTCGATCTCGATTACCACCCTGGCGGCGCAAACGCGCCGTCCCACGCGCGTTATCGGCATGCATTTCATGAACCCCGTGCCGGTGATGCAGCTGGTCGAAATTATTCGCGGCCTGGCCACCTCGCAAGCAACGTACGATTTCACCGAAAAACTCGCGCGCGATCTTGGGAAGACGCCGGTGGAAGTGCGCGACTTTCCGGGCTTCGTGTCCAATCGCGTGCTGATGCCGATGATCAACGAGGCGGTGTACGCGGTGTATGAAGGCGTCGGATCGCCCGAGGCCATCGACACCGTGATGAAGCTGGGCATGAATCACCCGATGGGCCCGCTGCAGCTCGCCGACTTCATCGGCCTGGACACGTGCCTTGCGATTATGGACGTGCTCTACGAAGGCTTCAGCGATCCGAAGTACCGGCCGTGTCCGCTGCTCAAGCAGTACGTGGCCGCCGGGTGGTACGGCCGCAAATCCGGCCGGGGATTCTACAGCTATGAGTGATGCGGTCGCAACGCCGGGCGCGGCGTTCGAGTTGACCGACGAGCAGCGGCAGATCGGCGAACTCGCCGCCGAGATCGCGCAGCGTGAAATTGCGCCGCACATCGCGCAATGGGATCGCGAACATTATTTCCCGCGTGACCTCTATACGAAGCTGACGGCGGCGGGGTTGATGGGCTTGCTCATTCCCGAAGAGTACGGCGGCGCCGGTGCGGATTACGTGTCGTACGCGCGCGCTATTGAGGAACTGGCGCGTGTCGATGCGGGCAGCGCGGTGACGGTCTCCGTACACTCGATGATCTGCATGGCCATTCTCAAGCTTGGCAGCGAGGCGCAGAAACGCTCCTATCTTCCCAAACTCGCGCAGGAAGACACCATCGCCGGATTTGCGCTGACCGAACCCGATGCCGGTTCGGATGCTGCGAACATTCGCGGCACCGCAAAACGCGTGCCGGGCGGATACGTCCTGAACGGGCGCAAACAGTGGTGTACGAACGGCAGTTATTCGACCGTCGTGATGGGCATGTTCCGTACCGGCGGCCCGGGAGCAAAAGGCGTGAGCGCCTTTCTGATCGACAACGATCTTCCCGGGTTTACAGTTGAACGAGTTACAGAAAAACTCGGCATCCATACGAGCAATACGTGTGACGTTGCGTTTGATGACGTTACGGTGCCGGAAACGGCGCTGATCGGTGAAGAAGGCAGCGGTTTCGGCAATGCGATGGCCGCGCTTACCGGCGGGCGCATCGGTATCGCGTCGCAAGCGTGCGGCATTCTCGCGGCCTGTTTGGACGCGTCGGTGAAATTCGCGCAGGAACGCGTAGCCTTTGGCAAACCCATCGGCGCGTTCGAAGGTATCTCGTTCAAAATCGCGCAGATGGCAACGGACCTGGACGCCGCGCGGCTGCTCACGTACCGTGCCGCGGCGCTCTACGACGCCGGAAAACCGTTTGCGGTTGAAGCGAGCAAAGCGAAGTTCTTTGCCTCGACCGCCGCACGCAAGCATGCCGCCGAAGCGCTGCAGATTCACGGCGGCTACGGTTACACGACAGAGTTTCCCGTCGAGCGGTATTACCGCGACGCGAAAATCACGGAGATCTACGAAGGCACGTCGGAGATCCAGCAGCTCATCATCTCGCGTGCGTATTTAGGAAAACTCTAGATAAAGGACAGGTTGAAGTAAAGTGAACCTGATGGAATATCAGGGGAAGGAACTGTTCCGGCGTGCCGGCATTCCCGTTCCCCGCAGCCAGCACGTAACCACCGCCGATGAAGCCGCGAGCTTTGTCGGTGCAAACCCCGGCAATTGGGTCGTCAAGGCGCAAGTGCTGATGGGCGGCCGCGGTAAAGCCGGCAAGATCAAATTCGCGAAGAATGCGGACGAAGCCAAAGCGGTCGCGACCGACATCATGTCGAGCCCGATGCCGCCGAACCGGCAGAATCCGAACGGCGAGGCGATCAACTCGCTGCTGATCGAAGAAACGCTGCCGGTTGCGAAAGAAGCGTACGCGGCTATCGCGATCGATCGCGCAACGAAAAAGCCGGTCGTCATGGTGAGCGCGTTCGGCGGTATGGACATCGAGGAAGTTGCCGACAATCACCCGGACTCGATTGCGAAAGCATTTGTCGATGTGTCCGGCGGATACTGGCCGTTCATCGGACGCGATCTCGCGTTCAAAGCGAATCTCGACAAAGGCTATCATCGCGCGCTGCCTGCCGTTCTCGCCGGCTTGTACGATCTGTTCTTCCGGTACGGTGCGAAACTCGTCGAGATCAATCCGCTCGTCCTTACCGAAGACGGACGCGTGATCGCCGCCGATGCGAAAGTCGAACTCGACGACGACGCGATCTTCAAAAATCCGGAATTCAAACAATGGCAAACCACGCTGCCGATGGACGAGGACGAAACGCTGGCGACGAAAGCGGGTTTGGGTATCCGCAACTTCCGCCGCTTCGACGGCACCGTCGGCACGATGGCCAACGGCGCGGGCCTGGCAATGGGCACGATGGATGCGGTAAAAAATGCCGGCGGTTCGTTCGCGAATTTTCTCGATGTCGGCGGCGGCGCCGACGCGGAACGCGTGCGCAATTGCTACGAACTGGTGATGAACCACACCGGCGCGAAGGCGTTTTTCATCAACATTTTCGGCGGCATCACGCGCTGCGATGAAGTTGCCAAAGGCATCGTCGAGGCACTGCGCACGACCAGTTCGCGCAAAGTTCCGCTCGTGATTCGCCTTACCGGTACGAACGAAGACGAAGGACGGCGCATTCTCGCCGACGCGGGCATGAAGCCCGTGCAAACGATGGACGAAGGCGCGGCCGAAGCCGTGAAGTTGGCGGGAGTATAAGCATGTCGATTTTCTTGGACAAAAACAGCAAAGTCATCGTGCAAGGCATCACCGGCGGTGAAGGTTCCTACCACACCGGACGCATGCTGGATTACGGTACGAATATCGTCGGCGGAGTAACGCCGGGCAAGGGCGGCCAAAAATCCGCGCACGGCTTGCCGGTGTTCAACACGGTGCAGGAAGCGGTCGATGCAACGGGCGCAACCCACACATGCATTTTCGTTCCGCCGCCGTTTGCCGCGGACGCACTTTTCGAAGCACACGCAGCCGGCATTACGTTTGCGGTGTGCATCACGGAGGGCGTTCCGGTGCACGACGTTCTCAAAGTGGTTGCGGCAACGCCGGGCATGCGCATCATTGGGCCGAATTGCCCCGGCCTTATTTCGCCGGGTAAATCGTCGATCGGCATCATGCCGGGACACGTTTTCAAAGAAGGCAACGTCGGCGTGATCTCGCGCTCCGGAACGCTCACGTACGAAGTCGTCGATTTGCTTACGCGCGCGGGCTTCGGCCAATCGACCGCAGTGGGAATCGGCGGCGATCCGATTATCGGCACCACGTTCGTCGATTGCCTGCGCGAGTTCAAAAACGATTCGCAAACCGAAGCGCTCGTGCTGTGCGGCGAAATCGGCGGATCCGATGAAGAAGACGCGGCCGCCTTCATTAAAGAGCACATGCCGAACGTGCCGATCATCGCCTTCATCGGCGGCCGGAACGCACCGCCCGGCAAATCGCTCGGCCACGCGGGGGCGATCATCTCCGGTAAATTCGGCACGCCGCAAAGCAAAATCGACGCGTTTAAAGCGGCAGGTGTGCCGGTCGCGGACCGGCCGTCGCAAATCCCCGGCCTGCTGGCCGAACGGATGCCCGCCAAGGTCTAGTTGGTCGAAGGGAGGCCGAGGTATCGAGGCCACAAAAAAAAGGGGCGTCGCGCAAGCGGCGCCCCTTCGACTTGCCAGGAGATCGAGGACTCTCAGGGCGCTCCCAGAGGATTAAGAATGTGTGAAAAGAACCAACCGCCTAAGCCGCGGGGGAGCGACTTATGTCGGTGTGCCCCTACGGTGATTACACACAGGTCTAACTCCAACAGGAGGAACCATGCCAAAACTCAGACTCAGGCATGCGTTCGTGGCCGTGCTGATTATGCTGGCGATGCTTGCCCAGGGAACATGGGCACTGGCGGGCACCACCGGTACTCTCACGGGTACGCTGACGGACACCTCGACGGGTAAACCGGTTGCGGATGCAAAGATCTCCGTAACTTCGCCGTCGCAGAACGCAGCGACCACGACCGATGCTGGAGGGCATTTTACATTCATTGCGCTGATGCCGGATACATATACGGTGTCGATGAGCAAGGATGGATATGCTCCGCAGTCTATCGCGGGCGTGACGATCTTCGCAGATCAATCATTCACGCTCAGCATGACGACGCACCCCGAGCTCAAAACGATTGCCGTCGCGCATTCGCGAGCCGCAGGTAACCTCGTCAAACCGGGTACGACGTCGGACGTCTATTCGGTCAACGCCGCAACGCAGCAGGTAGTATCCGGCAGCGGCGGCGGTTTCAACTTGAACAGCGCATACTCGGGCATCTATTCGCAGCCTGGTGTTACGTCGTATATCGGCAACGCCGGCTGGGGCCAGGTGTTCTACATTCGCGGTTCGTCGTATAGCCAAATCGGCTACGAGTTCGACGGCGTTCCGCTCAACCGCGCGTTCGACAACTATCAGGGCAACTCGCTCTCGAATCTCGGACAGCAAGAGCTGCAAGTGTACACCGGCGGTTCTCCGTCCGGTGCTTCGTCTGCAACGCTCGGCGGCTTCATCAACCAAGTCATCAAGACCGGTACGTATCCGGGCTACGGTGCGCTCAAAGGCGGCATCGGCGCTCCGGGCTTCTACCACGCCTTGACGGCTGAAGCCGGCGGCGCAAGCCCGAATCGCAGCTTCTCGTACTACGTCGGTCTGATGGGCTTCAATCAGAGCTATCCGAACCTGACGTGGAACAACGGAGCGAATCTGAGCACCAACGGTCTGGATTCCACGGGCTTGGAAGCCCCGAGCGAAAGCGCGACGCTGTATGGCGCGCTGCTCGGCTTCTATGGAGCACCGCCGGATGCTGGCGGATACTGGTTCCAGTGGAGCAATGGTCCATTCCCCGCCTGCCAAAACGAGCTGACCACGCCGGGAAGCGGCGGTTATCCGGTCGGCTATACATCAACCAATCCTGGTCCGTTCAACGGCGCGTGCTACGGCTATGGGCCCTACGGCAATAGCTTCCTTGCGATGCAGCAAGAGCGCGATAACGTCATCAACTTCCACTTCGCAATTCCGCACAAGTTCGACAGCGGTCGCGACGATCTGCAGCTGCTCTGGGATAACGCCATGCAGTACCAGACGTACGGCAACAGTTTGAACGACATTGGCGGCATTAACTGGATAAGCGGCTATATGCAGCCGTATGCGGGAGATGCTTCATCGCCGTGGGCCGGCACTGCGGGTGCGGGTCTATGCGGTTATGAGAACGACTGGGGCATTGGTTGCTCGTCCAGCAGCATGAGCCCCGTGCCTTACGAAGATACGTATATCTTCGCTCCTGGCACGCAGTTCGGTCAGGACGCCAGCACTGCTAAAGTGGTCCCGTACTACTTCGCAAACTCGCCGACGAACCGGTCGCTCAACGATTTCCGTTTGGGCAATCTCGACAGCGGCATCTCTCCGACGCTGCGTGACGGCACGTTCAACGACGTGTCGATCATCAAGGCGCAGTACACGAAGAACATCGGAAGCAATGCTTACGCACGTCTCTTCGGGTACACGTTCTACTCCGACTGGTTGATCAGCAGCCCCGCGGGTACGCCGGACTGCTACATCATCGGTATGCTGCCCGCCAGCTGGGGCCAGTGTACTCCGGACTACGAACTTGCGACGCATACACGCGGCGCGGAGTTCCAATTCGTCGACCAGCTAAATCCCCAGAACCTCTTGCGCTTTACGGCCAACTACACGACGGCCGGCGTAACGCGCTGGAACAACACCGGGTTCCTCTCGAACATCTCGAGCAGCCGTGAAGTGGTGACAAATCTCACGAACGGCGATCCGAGTAATCCGATGTGCTTCAGCTACAAGACGGGTGCGCAGGGGTCGTGCTTCTCGACCTCGACGGCGGGCCTCTATAGCCCCGGCGCCGGCGGTCCGACGCGCGGCATGTCTGGTGACCCTTGCGCTAATGGCGAACTTCCGGCCACCTCTGCGGCGTGTGTTAACGGCGCAAAGTGGGAAGTCACGGTTCCCAGCGGGCAAGGTACGTACAACACGGTCAAGCCGATCTTCATGAGCGCAGCCCTTGAGGACGAGCTCAAACCGAGCGATCGACTGGACCTGAACCTCGGCGTTCGTTTCGAATCGTACCGCTACAATCTAGCCGACACCAGCAGCCCCGAATGGAACTTCTGGTTCAACGCGGCCGCGCAAGTCAATTGCTACGATCCGGGTACGGGTCAGCCGCTGTTGACGCCGCTCGGCCCGGGTCAGCCCGTACCGCCGGCGCCAGTGCAAACGGCTCCGCTGGGGAATTGTAACGATGTCACGGCAGGCGGCGCCCCGTCGCCGTCGGGGCAGCAGGCAGTTCACCCGACGGGCGGCACGGATGCATGTACGAAGGCCGGTGTGCCTGCGGCATATTGCGGTGATCTGCTCTACTCCGGCGTAAGCCCGGCGAGCTTCATCCATACCGCGTTCTCGCCGCGCGTGGGCGGTACGTACACGCTGTCGCCCGACGACGTGCTGCGTTTCTCCGTCGGTAAGTACACACAGCCGACAGAGACGGCATTCGAACAGTACATCGATCAATCGGCCAAGCGTGCTGCGGCCTTCGACTTCAGCCAGTTCTGGGGTTTGGGTTTTACGACGCCTGGCCATGACAACGGCATCCAGTACTCCTGGAACTATGACTTCTCGTTAGAGCACCACTTCAAGAATACGGACATCACGATGAAGGTCTCGCCCTTCTATCGCGATACCCGTAATCAGCTCGAAACGGTTGTCCTCGGTCCGGGCTTCGTCGGCGGCGTGAACGTTGGTCACCAGCACAGCTACGGCGTTGAAGTCGGCATCCAAAAGGGTGACCCGACGCGCGAAGGCTGGTCTGGCGGTCTGTCCTACACGTACACCAAAGCACTGGTGCAGTACGGTTCAGCCGTGCCGGGCGCGGAGAACGCGATCGACAACCTGAACGACTACATCAAGGCGTTCAACGGTCTGACGCAAGCCGGCGGCGGTTCGCCGTGTTATCAGAACACGCTCGATCCTAACACCGGCGCTGTGATCGCAACGAGCGGAGTGGCCTGTCCTGCGGACTTCAGCACGAACCCGCAGATTATCCAGAATCCGTACTACAACATGAGCCAGCAGAATCTGCTGAATCGTGACGGCTGGTACCAGACCTACCCGAACGAAGCGCCGAACGAGCCCTTCGACCAAGGCGGTACGTCGGCTATTGCACCGCATGTGTTCGCGGGTTGGCTGCAATGGAAGCACGATCGTCTTTCGATCGCGCCGAACTTCCAGCTGAATTCCGGTGGGTACTACGGTACGCCGGTTGATACGCTCGGTATCGATCCGCGTACCTGCGCGCAGAATGAAGCAGCCGCAACGGATCCGAGTGGTAACGCCATCGCGATTCCCGCAGCGGACGCAGGATTCTGCGACTTCCTCACCTCGCAAGCCTCCGCCAGTGTCACCAGTGGCCAGCTTGCAATCCCGAATCCGTACACCAACAAGTTCGATGCTATGGGCGCCTTCCAGCAACCGTGGCAGCTGAACATCGGCGCACTGATCCGGTACGACATCTCGCCGAAGGTCACGGCAAACCTCAGCCTCACGAACATCTTCAACACGTGTTTCGGCGGCTCGAGCACTCCGTGGCAGAAGGCGTTCAAACCGGGTCGCTGGGTATGCGGCTACGGCGCTAACGCCGGCAGCTTCATCGGAACCCAGCCGGGCGCGGGCTTCTTCTACGGAGCCTCGGGTTCGGATGCGGCCAACGGTGGCCAACCGTATGCAACGGCGTTTAACTACCCGTTCTACCCGTTCAGCGGTGCGCTTCCGTTCCAAGCCTATCTGGACGTGCAGATCAAGCTGTAATCAGCTGGATAAGCAACGGATAAGCAAAGTGGGGTCCCTGCGAAAGCAGGGGCCCCGTTTTTTTGTTGAATGGTCAGCGCATGGCGAACGGCTACCTGTGCGAAGACTGCGAACTGGCGATATGGCCCACGACGACGCGTTCGGACCTCTCCTGGCTGAAAGATCGCGTGCACGTCGTGCGTGAAGTAGCGAAACATTCGCACGGCGGCCTTGACAGCTGGATGATGGAAGGCCTCGCGTTTCTGAGCGATCACTCCGGGCACAGTGTGATTCTCGTCACGAAACGATGAGTTTGTACGACGACTATGCGCGCGAATACGCGGCGCACACGGCGGTCAGCATCTTTAACGCGCGCTACGAGCGCCCCGCCATGCAGCGGCGGCTGGGCAATGTGCGCGGCAAACGCGTCCTGGACGCTGCCTGCGCGTCCGGCGAATACACCGCGTATCTGCTCGATGCGGGCGCGGACGTGGTTGGCGTCGACAAAAGCCGAGCGATGCTCGATCTCGCGCGTGAACGCGCAGCGAATCGCGCGCAATTCGTCGAGGCGGATCTCGCAAAGCCGCTCAAGGGCTTAGAGGACGCGAGTTTCGACTTCGTCTTGAGTTCGTTGACGCTGCATTACATCGAGGACTGGTCGATTCCGCTCGCGGAGTTTGCGCGTGTATTGCGTCCCGGCGGACGGCTTTTGATGTCCACGCATCATCCTGAGATGACGCTCTCACAAGTGGAAGATTACTTTGCCCTCACGCGCGTCACCGATGTGTGGCGGATCGCCGGCAAAGATCACATCGCGCTGTTCTATCATCGGCCGCTGCAAGCGATCGTCAACCCAATTCTCGATGCCGGTTTCCGTATTACGGGTTTACACGAACCGCGTTTAGACGACGGCGGAGATATCCCGGCAGAAGCGGAGCAGTTGCGATCGCGGCCATGGTTTTTAATCGTCGACGCCGTTCGAGATAAATAAAAAAGACCGCGGGAGGGAGCGGTCTTCTTTATTCCTTGGTCACGCTCGGGATGGCGAGCGTGGGTTCACTACATCGGGACGCGGAGGCGTTGCCCCGGCGCGATTGAGGCGCTCGAGAGGTGGTTCACTTCCGTGATGCGATCGATGGTGTCTTGCACGTCGTTGGTGCTCGCCGTGTGGGCAGAGGCAATGCTCCAAAGCGTGTCTCCCGGGCGCACGACCACGGTGGCGTAATGTTGCGGAGCCGCAGCGTGGAGCTGCATGCTCGAGAGCGCGGGCACCGTTACCATCAGGCTGAGCGCTGCCAGCGTGATGATCGGCATGAGGGTGAATCTTTTGCGCTTGCCCATTTCCTTCGCTTCCTCGAGTCGGGTGTGCTATATCTTGGGCCGAACGTGCGTTTGGTAAACTAAGCGGCCCACATATTGTGCCAAACGCCTGTTCGTCCCCTAGATTTTATCACAGCCGATTCGAGCGGTGTCAATAGCCTCTCGAACATATGTTTGCCTTGCCGGCTGTTTTATGGTACCGTTGTAAGGCCATCGCGTGCCATACGTATGGCTCTGTGGGGAGGACTGATGGAACAGACCACCGAGCGCCAGAAGCGCATTCTTGAAGTGATCCGGCAGTTTACGGCCGAGCGGGGCTATCCGCCGTCAGTCCGTGAAATCGGCGAGCGCGTCGGTCTCTCGTCCTCATCTACTATCCACGCTCACCTCAAGACGCTGGAACGCCGTGGCCTGATCAGCCGCGACCCCACCAAGCCGCGCGCCCTGCGCAGCGAGGTCGCTGCAGCCCACACTGCCGCGCCCGACGCGGTCGTCATGCCGGTCATCGGCAAGGTAGCCGCCGGCGTCCCAATCACCGCACAGGAGAACGTCGAGGGCGAGTTCGTGCTGCCCGCGTCGTTCGCGCGCGGTTCGGAGAACTTCATGTTGCGCGTGCAGGGCGATTCGATGGTCGACGCGGCCATACTGGACGGCGATCTCATCGTCGTGCGTCCGCAGCGCACCGCGAACAACGGCGAGATCGTCGTCGCGATGCTCGACGGTGAAGCGACGGTCAAACGGTTCTACCGCGAGGACGGGCGCATCCGTCTGCAGCCGGAGAATGCGGCGATGGAGCCAATTTATGCCAGCGATGTCACTGTCGTCGGCCGCGTCGAAGCCGTGGTACGTAAGTTGTAAGAGCATCGCCGACGCACCGTCCATGATGGCGGTGCGCGAAGCATTGCCGTGGAGTCTGGCGGGCCTTGCCGCCGGACTCCTCGTCTTTATGGCGCTCGTGCCGGTTCAAGGGCCGTTCTTCGCCGGCTTTTTGAAGCGGCTGACGTTGGCCGAACTGCCGGCGTTCGGGATCATGGCCGTTGCGCTTGCCGCCATTCTCTCGTATCGCTTGGCGTTGCATTTGCATCTGTCGCGTCCGGTCGTCGTAGCCGCCTCGTTGGTGACGTTCGTTCTTGCATTGCCGCGCCCGATCGCGCTGCTCCACCCGCTCTCCTATCTGCATCTGGTCGGTGAAAGCGGCCTTTTTTTGGCGATCATCGTCGCACTGGGCGTCGTGAGTGCTTGCAGCGTGCTGCGCCGCGCGTTTGCCTCGCC
This sequence comes from Vulcanimicrobiota bacterium, assembly GCA_046732415.1. Lineage (GTDB taxonomy): Bacteria > Vulcanimicrobiota > Vulcanimicrobiia > Vulcanimicrobiales > Vulcanimicrobiaceae > DATGJX01. The sequence goes on along the minus strand of JBKPMZ010000034.1, from coordinate 2,313 downwards.
GTTAGCTGCTGATGCGGCGGCCGCCACCATTGTGGTTGCGCTCGCGCTGGGGCTGTTCAACGCGCACATTTCGCTCGGAAACGAGTTGATCGCCGCGCTGAAACCGCTTGGCGCGCTCGGCGACACGTATGCCGCACTGCTGGTGATTACCATCGTCGAGACGCTGCTGTGGACGTTCGGCATTCACGGCCCCGCGATGCTCGCGGCGATCGTCACGCCGGTGTACCTCACGCTGCAACTGCAGAACACCGATGCGTTCGGCCATCATCAGCCGCTGCCGCACATCGTGGTCGTCTCGCTGTTTTTATTCGTTTTCCCCGGCGGCGCCGGTGCGACGCTCCCGCTGGCGATTATGCTGGCCTGCAGTAAAGTGGAGCGCCTGCGCAAGATAGGCCGCCTTACGGTGGTGCCCGCGCTGTTCAACGTGAACGAGCCGCTGATGTTCGGCTTGCCGGTCGTGTTCAATCCGTTTCTCGCCGTGCCGTTTACCATCGTACCCATCGTGCTGGCGACGCTGACCTACCTTGCGATGGCGCACGGTCTGGTCGCGCGTCCCGCGTTGTATTTCCCGTCGAGCGTTCCGACGTTCATCTCGACGTATTTTTCGACGCTCGACGTGCGCGCAATCGCGCTCGTCGCCGTGAACATCGCGATTGCGGCGCTGATCTACTGGCCGTTCGTGCGCGCGTACGAGCGCCACGAGGCGCGGTGATCGACGTACTTTGCGAGCGGTTCGGCATCGGCGGAACCGTTCGGGATGCCGCGCTGCGCGCGTACGAACGCGTGCGCGACGTACGGTACGACGCGCAAGCACGTGTAAAGGCGAATGTGCTCGCGGCATTTCTCAATGAAGGCGTGGATGAAAGCGATCTCGCCGGTTCCACGGGTTACGGCTACGACGATGCCGCGCGCGAACGCTACGAATCGCTGCTTGCGCGCGTGTTCGGCTGCGAGCGCGCGCTCGCGAGGCTTTCGTTCGTCAGCGGGACGCATGCGATCGTCGCGGCGCTTTCGGCGTGCGTTCCACCCGAAAAAACGCTGCTGAGCATTACCGGCCGCCCGTACGATACGCTGCGCAACGCGATAACGGAGGCGCCGCACAATCTCGTAGCCGGCGGTATTTTTTATCGCGAGGTGGATTGGATGACGCATCAGGATGACACAGCGCTGGACGATCCAAACGTAGCGGTCGTGTTCGTGCAGCGATCGCGCGGATATGCACCGCGTCCGGCGCTGCATATTGCGGCGTGCGAAGAGATATTTGCCGCGATCAAAGCGCGCCGGCCGGACGTCGCGATTCTCGTCGACAACTGTTACGGCGAACTCGTCGAAGAACGCGAACCAACGCACGTGGGCGCCGATTTGGTCATGGGTTCGCTCATCAAAAACTTGGGCGGAACGCTCGCACCGGCGGGCGGGTACGTGGCCGGTCGCGCGGATCTGGTGGAACGGGTCGCGGCTCGACTCTATGCGCCGGGGCTTGGCGATGCGCTCGGGCCGACGCTGGGCTTTGGACGCAGCTTTATTCAAGGTTTGTTCGTCGCCCCGCTCATCGTCGAGCAGACGCTTCGCGGCCTCGACTTCGCCGCTGCGCTATTTGCGGAGCTCGGTTACGGCGTGGATCCGCTGCCCGGCGCGCGGCGCACCGACATCGTGCAGGCAATTCGCTTGCGAGAGCCCGGCAAGTTAATCCGCTTTGCGCAAGCGTTACAAACCGCAATGCCGGTCAATGCGCGCTTTCGACCGGAGCCCGGCCGCGTGCCTGGGTATGTGGATAACGTGATCATGTCGAGTGGTGCGTTTATCGGCGGTGCGACCATCGAACTGTCCTGCGATGCCCCGCTCCGCGAGCCGTATGAAGTCTATCTGCAGGGCGGTATGATTGCGGAGCACGCATTTCTGGGCGCGATGCGCGCCGCGCAGGCGCTATAGCGCGAAGGTGCCTTTCCATGCGGAACGAACGGTAAAGTCGCAGTGACGACAGAGCAATCCGGGTCCCCGCAGCAACGGCGCTTTTTCCGCGCCTCCGTCGATTTTCCGGTTACGGTCATCGTGCCGGGCGCAGAGCTCGTGATGTACGGCAGTGCCGTCGACCTCTCCGGCGGTGGATTGCGCGTCATCACGAAAAACGATCTGAGTGCCGGACAAAACGTCACGCTGCGTTTCACGCTTCCGGAAAGCGGACACGAAATGATGGTGCGAGGCCGCGTCGTGTTATCGTTCTTTGATGCCGGGAAACAGCAGTTCGCACACGGCGTCGCATTCACGCAAATCGCCGCGGCCGATCAAAGTGCTATCGTGGAGTACATTCAC
>JBKPMZ010000033.1:0-4236 GCA_046732415.1 Vulcanimicrobiota bacterium | reverse complement strand
GGTGAACACCGCATAGTATCCACTTTGCGCGCCGATCGCGAGCAGCGACGCAAGTGCCGTCTTCTTCCACAGTTCGCGTGTGAAGAGCGCGTGCAGCGCAAAGCGATTGTGCGCTTGGAACAGCGGCGCATCCGTGACGTTGCGCCGGATATACAGCACCGCCAGCGCGGGCAATATGCCGACGAAGAACAGCGCGCGCCACGCGAGGTGCTGCGGCAACGTCGCCGCGACGATCTGAAAAACGATGTTTGCGGCGAGCCAGCCTATGGCCCATGAACTTTGCACAAAGCCGAGGTTGCGTCCGCGCGTAGGGTTCTGCGACCATTCGGAGATCAGCACGGAGCCAACGGCCCATTCGCCACCGAACCCGAGGCCTTCCAACGCGCGAAACACCGCGAGTTGCGTGTACGATTGCGCCAGACCGCTCAAAAACGTGAACAGCGCGAACCATGCAATGGAGATCATCAGCGTGCGCGCGCGGCCGATCCGGTCCGCCAGCATGCCCATCACGATGCCGCCTACCGCGCTGGCAGCAAGCGTATACGTCGCCAGTAGCCCGCCGGCGGTATTGCCAGCGTGAAACGTCAGCAGTATCGCCGGCAGCGCATAGACGTAGAGATAGAAATCGAACGAGTCCAATCCCCAGCCCAGCGCCGCCGCGACGAGCGCTTTGGTCATGACTCAAGTACCGGCGCGAGCGAATAGCTCGTGTTCTTGCTGCCGCCGGGATTTCGGACTAACACGCCCTTCGCCACCAGATCGTTTAGATCACGTGCGGCAGTATCTTGGGACGTGTGCGCAATGCCAGCCCATTTCCGTGCCGTAAGGCTGCCTTCGAGCTGATGTAAAAACCGGTTCAGCACCTTGCGCTGGCGGTCCGAAAACGCAATGTCAGCGTGAACGGTCCAAAAACGCGCTGCACGTAACGCGTCGGAAAGCATGGCGCGCGCGCCGCACACCGCGCGTACGTAACAGCCGAGGTACCATAAAAGCCATTCCGTTATGTCGAGATCTCCGGTTTGAGTCTGCTGGAGCGCGTCGTAATAGGCTTTGCGCTCTTGCAAGATCTGTCGTGACATACTGAAAAAGCGCTGCGAGAATTCGTCGTCTTGGGCCAGAGCCATATCGGCGATAGCGCGCGCCACCCGGCCGTTACCGTCTTCAAATGGATGAATCGTAACGAACCATAGGTGCGCGATCGCGCTGCGCAGCAGACCTTCGATTCCACGCGCTCCGTTAAACCATTCCAGGAATTGCGAAACCTCGCGCGGGACGAATTGCGCGGGCGGAGCTTCGAAATGGACGTTCGGACGATCCACGCGCCCGGAGAGTACGCGTATTGGACCCTGTGCGTCACTGCGCCATTGACCGACTGCGACGTCCGGGCGTCGACCGTCCACTATCGGAAAAAGTCCAGTGTGCCAGCCGAGTACGCGGTCCTCAGTGAGCGGTTCGCTGAAATTTTTGGTGGCGTCGATCATCATATCGACTACGCCGGCCGCGCGAACATCTTCCGGCAGCACCGCCTGCTCAACTCCGAGGCGTCGCGCCACGGATGAGCGGACGCTCGCATAATCAAGGTTCTCACCCTCGATCTTTGAAGTGTCGGTGACTTCCTGTGCCAACGCTTCGAGTTCCGCACGAAGGCGCTCGGAGAATCCCAACGCCGCGACTTCTTGCGCGAAGCCGCCCTGCTCGCGGCGCGCGTCCGCCACAGGCACAAGCAAGCGCGCGGCGTCCCAGGAGAACGACGGCCAGGTATCGCGCTGCCAGACATAGATTCTCCGCATCATATGCGGAGAATATAGCACGGATTCTCCGCAGCGGCAACTTTTCTCCGCAAAGGTTGCGGAGAATCGAGAGCTATTCTCCGCAGAGCGTCGCCCTGCTGAATGCAACTCTTGAGCGCCGCCGCAAGTAGCTCACGGAATCATGGCGTACCGAGATGTCGCTCATGCACTTTGACATCATCGAGGCTGTCCGGCAAAAGCAGCACAAGCAGCAGGAGAGCATCAGCATTGAGAACGGTGATGTCGTTGACATTAACATTACTAACGGCAAGGTCGTCGTCAGCCGCGGGGCTCCGGCTGAACTCAAACCTGAGGCCAGTCTTCCACGTAATAGTACGACGACGTGACTCGCCGGCAGTTTCTTCGAGCGGGCGAATAGCGCGCGCCGCGAGCCATCCGCAGCGCAATTGCATCAGCCGCGTGATCCCCTGAAGATCGCACTACCCTTGCTCGAACGACCGCTCCGTTCGCGTCGACGGTAACCTTTACGACGGAGGGCTTCGAGGGCAAGCGCAGGCCGGCAGCCGCAGGCGAGTCAATCTGAAACGCGCGAGAACTCAGAAGCACCACGGGCGATGGATTACACCGGCACGCCAAAGTGGACGCCCGTAGAGTTACGATATCGAGCGCAAACAACAACAAGACAAGCGCCTTGTTCATGCCATCTCAGAAACTGATGTTGATATACGGCCGCAGCGTATGCTGCAATCCTCCGTTGCCGGTCATGAAGTCGTAATCAAGCATCACGCGCACGTGCTCGTTCGGATTCAACCGCAGTCCGAACGATCCCGCGAGATCGGACTCAGCCGAGCCGGGAACGCTGAGCAGATACGTCGGCCCCAAACCGTCCTGATACATCAGGCTCTGCGAAAGCGATCCGATGGATTGCCGGCGCAGTTCCAACCGCGCGAGCGGTTCGATCGGTCCGATCGGCGTCGGTATCTGATACGAGGCACGAAGTCCGCCGATGAGCGTGAAGTTCGTCGTCTGCATCGGTGCGTACGAGAGTCCCCACACGCTGTCGCCGCTTTCCGCGGACGCATCGTAGTTCGACCACAGGGAATCGGCGCGCACGTACGGCGCATACTCGAGCTTGCCGTTGCGATACTCGAAGCCGGCGACGATCGATCCGAACGTCGCGTGCGCCGTGCGGCGGCTCGCGATGAAGCTCGAATCGTACGTGTTCCAGCGATTGTTTTGGAACGTCGCGCTGTCGATGCCGAGCAAGCCGTCGAGGTAGAGATTGCCCGCCGGATGGTAGCTCGCGTACGCCGCGCCGGAGAAACTGCCCGCGCGCAGCGAGGTGCCGAGTTTGCCGATCGCCGTGTCGTTCAAGCCGCCGCCGAGAGCGAAGCCTGCGAGTAACGACTTCGAGAGACGCACGTCCGCACCGGCCGTCACGCCGTCGCTATGGAAGTCGAGCGACGACGCGCCGTTTCCGTTCTGGCTGCCGAACGTGAGCGTGCCGGCGATCCACCCGGAGACGTTACCCGACGGACATGCGGTCTTCACCGGCAGCGAACCCGCGGGCTGCATCGCCGCCGCATCGCCTTGCAGTACCGGGCGCGGTGCCGCGTCGACGAGTTGCAACTGGACGATCTGCCCGCATTGCGCCGAATGCATGTCCTCCAAGTGCCGCGTGATGTTGTCGGTCTGCGCATTTGCAAACTGCGACATCGCCGCCGTCTGCGCCGAAATCAGACCGCGTACGTCGGAATTTTTCGAAGGATCCGGACGCGCCACGATTTGCATTGAGTACGCAACGGTCGCAATGCCGCCGTTCGCATCTTTTGCTTGAATCGTGAAGTTGAACGTGCCTTGCGCCTTGGGTTTACCTGCGAGCACGCCGCTCGACGCGTCGAGCGTCAAGCCCGGCGGCAGCGCTCCCGCCGACACGCTGAGTTGATACGGCGCTTGACCGCCGGATACCGTAATCGTCTGTGAATACGGCACGCCAATCATACCGCTTGGTAACGTCGGGGGTGAGATTGCAACCGCCGTGAGCACCGTTATGGTGTATTGAGCCGAACGCTTGACGCCGAGCGAGTCGACGACGCTAACCGTGAACGTGTAGACGCCCGGAACGCTCATCGTGCCGCTGATCACGCCGGTGTTCGGATCCAGCGTGAGGCCCGGCGGCAGCGTGCCTGCCGAAACGGAGAACGTGAACGGCGCGACGCCGCCCGCCGTCTGCACCGTTTGACTGTACGGCTGATTTACGACCGGCGCGGGAATGGTCGTCGTCGTAATCGCCAGACTTTCCGACACGTTGCCGGTGTACGTGACCGAACTCACTTTGCCGTTCGAATCGGTCACCGTAACCGTGAAACTGTACGGCCCGGCGGTGGTGATCGTGCCGCTGATAACGCCGGTCGTCGGATCCAGCGTCAATCCGGGCGGCAGTGCACCGGTCGTAACCGCGAACGTGAACGGCGCAGTTCCGCCG
>JBKPMZ010000032.1:0-10030 GCA_046732415.1 Vulcanimicrobiota bacterium | reverse complement strand
CGCAAGGGCTACTACAGCGACAACAACGAGAACGCGCTGGTCATGTGGGCCGGCAACTTGAAAAGCGAGATTTACAAGAACCGCCTCAAGGCGCTGCGCTCCGCACTCAATCAATGACGTTCGTCGAGCTCTGCAAACGCGTGCGCGAACATTTGGGGCAGGAGCACCGGTACGCGCATTGCGTGCGCGTCGCACGTATGTCGGAAAACCTCGCACGTGTGCACGGCGCGGACCCTGCGAAAGCGCGCACCGCGGGCATGCTGCACGATTTGGCGAGGCTCTATTCCGCGGAACGCCTGTTGCGTGAAAGCGCGGAGCACGGTGTGGAGATCGACGCGTATGCGCGCGAGCATCCGGTCGTCTTGCATGCGCCGCTCTCGGCGCGTTTGGCGCAGTCGCTGTTCGGTGTGAACGACGCGCAAGTGCTCTCGGCCATCAGCAAGCACACGCTCGGGGCGGGGGAGATGTCGGCGCTCGACTGCATTCTCTACCTGGCCGACGGCCTGGAGCCCGGCCGCGACTATCCCGAGCGGGAGAGCCTGGCAGCGCTCGCGCAGCGGGATTTGCGCAAGGCGATGCGTGCAACGATTCTGTCATCGCTGCGGTATCTTACACAGAGGCACTTGCCCCTCGCGCCGCAAACGGCGGCGGCAATGGAAACTTTTGGGCCCTTCGACTAATTCAGGATGACGACGCGATTGGAAATACTTGACGTAGTGCGCGCCGCGGCGCTCGACAAAAAAGCGGAAGATTTGACCGAATTGGACGTGGCGGGACGCACGATTCTCGCCGATAGGTTCGTCGTCATTACCGGACGTTCGAAGATCCAAACGCGTTCGATCGCGGACAGCATCACGGAGAAGGTGAAGGAGCACGGTTTGAACGTCTCGCGTGTCGAGGGATACGCAGACGGCAACTGGATCCTCATCGACCTGGGCAACGTCGTCGTCCACGTGTTCACGCCGGAGCAGCGCGCATTTTACAATCTGGAACGCCTGTGGGCCACAGGCAAGGAGCCTCAAGCACAAACCTCATGAACGTTCGCAAACCGAAATCGCAAAACACTCGCGCCGCGCGCCGCCGCAAAGATCTGCTTCTGCGCGCGGGCATTTGGGTGTTTCTCGTCATCTTCGCGCTCAGTTCGGTCGGCTTCGTTCTAGGAGTTTTCGTCAAGCCATGAAACGCGCTCTCGCATCCGCGGCGCTAGCGGCCGCTTTTGCCGCTGCAACGCTTCCCGCACTCGCAAAGCAATTCGTGCAAGACAATGCCGGCATGCTCAGCGCCGGCACCGTTTCGCAGTTGAATGCGCGCATCACGAATTTCAACCACGACACCGGGAAGGAAATCGTCGTCGTTACGGTTCCGTCGGTAAGCGGCGGCAACGCGTCGAGCGCGGCGGAAAGCACCTTTGCACAGCAGTCCGTCAACGGCGTGCTGATTTTCGTCGACAAAGGCGATCGGCAAACGCAAGTTTTGCCGGATCACGCCGCGGTGCAAGCGGGCTGGTGGAGTTCGGCAACCTCGCAATCCGTAGTGAACGCGATCAATTCGCAATTCAAAGCCGGCAACTTCGACGCGGGCATCACGAACGGCGTGAATTCGGTGTTCGACGTGTACCGCTCGCACCTGAGTTCGCTGCGCGGCAACGCGCCGGCCACAACGCGCACGGCCGCGCAACAAACGCAAACTGGCGGAGTACATATAGGCGTGTTTTGGTGGATTATTATCGGCCTGTTCGTCTTCTTCATCATCCGTGCGCTCATCCGGGCACGGCAAGGCGCCTACTATGGCGGCGGCTACGGTGGTCCCGGGTACGGCGGCCCCGGAGGTCCGGGCGGTCCAGGCTACGGCCCCGGCTATGGTCCGGGGTACGGCGGCTGGGGTTATGGCGGCGGTGGCTGGGGCGGCGGCCTTTGGAGTGGCCTGCTCGGCGGACTCGGCGGCGCGTGGCTCGGCAACGAACTTTTCGGCCATCAAAACTACGGCGGCACGCAAGCCGGCATCGATCCGGGCGTGCAGCAAGCACCCGACGCGGGCGGCTGGCAGAGCGATCCGGGTCAAGCCGACATGGGCGGCAGCGCCGGCGGCGGCTGGGGCGGCGGTGATTTCGGAGGCGGGTTCGGCGGCGGAGATTTCGGCGGCGGCTTCGGCGGCGGTGATGGAGGGGCGGGCGGCGGCTGGTAAACGCCGTTGGCAAAAAACGCCAACGCATTATAGAATGGCGGCATGGGGACGAAAAACATCTCGCTGCCGCCGGAACTCGAACAGTACGTAGACGCCAAAGTCGAATCCGGCGAGTACGCGCATGCGAGTGAAGTCGTTCGCGATGGTTTGCGGCTGCTGATGCGCCAGGAAGCCGAGAAGCTCGAGTGGCTGCGCAACGCGATAGCGGAAGGCATTGCTTCCGCTGAGCGAGGCGAGTTGTATGATTCCCAAACAATGCTCTCGGAAGTCAAGCGGCGCGGACGCAAATAATGAGCGGCCGTATTCGCTATGCCGGTAGCGCCCTGGCGGACATCGAGCAGATTTGGCAATATCTTGCTGCATCAAATATCGCGACGGCCGATAGATGGGTCGACCACATCGATGAAACCTTGAAGTGCGTTATTGGAGAGCATCCGCAATCCGGTAGAACGCGTGCGGAACTCGGAGACAGAATCCGCTCGTACCCGATCGTCCCTTATGTCGTCTTCTACCGTGTGGACGGCAAGACCGTACGCTGCGCATCGTGCACGGCCACCGCGATATACGTCCGCCGCTCATGTCGCTGCTGATTGAGGCCAAAAAGACGGCATAACAGCACGCAACGAGGGCGCGCATCGTGCAGCCGGGAAACCGCGCACATGCGACGCTTTCTTGCTCTGGCGCTGGCGCTTGCGTTCCAGCTCCCCACGATTTTTGCGGCTGCCCCGGCACGCGCGGCGGTCAATGAAAGCCTCTTTGGCGCTCTTGCGTGGCGCAACATCGGCCCGCTGCGCGGCGGGCGCGCGATTACGGTCGCGGGCGTTCCCAGCGAACCGGACACGTTTTACTTTGGCGCGGTCGGCGGCGGCGTGTGGGTGACGCACAACGCGGGACGTACGTGGTCGCCGATTTTCGACAGCGAACCGGTTGCGTCGATTGGTGCGATCGCGGTCGCACCGAGCGACCCGAACGTCATTTACGTCGGCAGCGGAGAGGCCGACATGCGTTCGGACATTCAGCACGGGGACGGCATGTACAAATCCGTCGACGGCGGCAAGACGTGGTCGCACATCGGCCTGGACGACAGCAATCAAATCGGCCGCGTCGTCGTCGATCCGAAGGATCCGAACATCGTGTACGTCGCGGCGCTCGGCCACCAATACGGCCCGAACGCGGAGCGCGGCGTTTTCAAATCGACGGACGGCGGCAAGACGTGGAGTAAAGTGCTCTACAAAAACGAAAACACCGGCGCGATCGATCTCGCGATGGACCCCGCTGATTCGAATGTAGTGTTCGCATCGCTTTGGCAAACGCGCCGCCCGCCGTGGAACGTGTATCCGCCGAGCAACGGTCCGGGCAGCGGACTGTACAAGAGCACGGACGCCGGAAAAACGTGGACGCACATTACGGGGCACGGATTTCCCGGCGGCGTCCTCGGGCACATCGGTATCGCCGTCTCGCCGGCGAACCACAACCGCATTTATACGATCGTCGACACGAACGAGGATCGCACCGGCGGCATCTATCGCTCCGACGACGGCGGCGCGACGTGGACGCACACCGACAACGACGGCCGCCTTTGGAAACGCGGATGGTATTTCGGGCAAATTGCGGCCGACCCGAAAAACGCGGACGAGCTCTACGTCATGAATACGTCGACGTACCGCACCATGGACGGCGGCAAATCGTTTACGGCGATTAAAGGCGCGCCGGGCGGCGACGACTACCACGCCGCGTGGATCAATCCGAACGACACCAACCGCATCATTCTGGGCAGCGACCAAGGCGTCGTGGTATCCGTCGACAACGCAAAAACCTGGAGCTCCTGGTACAACCAGTCGACCGGGCAAATCTATCACATCGTCACGGACAACCGCTTTCCGTATTGGGTGTACGGCGCGCAGCAAGACTCCGGCGCGGTCGCGGTGCCCAGCCGCAGCGTGCACTCGAATATCGGGCAGCGCGATTGGAAGCCGATGGACGCGGGCGGCGAGAGCGGTACCGTAGCAACGGATCCCGATCATCCCGCGCACGTGTACGGCAGCGAACCGGGAACGTACGAGAACGTCGACACCAACTGGGAGATGACGATCGATCCGACGCTCAAGTATCCTGATACGGTGTGGCGCACTACGTGGACCATCCCGGTGGTCGTCTCGCCGCAGAATCCAAATGTCATCTACCTCTCGCACCAGGTAATCTTCCGCAGCGCAGATCGCGGCAAATCGTGGAAGCAAATGAGTCCCGATCTCACGCGCTCGCGCAATACCGTTCCACCGAATCTCGATCCGCCGACCGTTGCCGACAGCACGGGTCTCGCGCGGCGGGGCGTCGTGTACTGGATCGCGCCGTCACCCGTTCGCGCGCACGAACTCTGGGCCGGTACGGATGACGGCTACATTTGGATCACGCGCGACGAAGGCGCGCATTGGCAGAACGTCACGCCGCGGGGTCTTACGCCGTGGAGCAAAGTCGGCATCATCGACGCGTCGCACTTCGATGCAAACACCGCGTACGCGGCAATCGACCGGCACCGGCTCGACGACAACCGCCCGTACATCTACAAGACGCACGACGGCGGTCAGCACTGGTCGCTCATCACGAGCGGCATTCCGTCCAACGAATCCGTGAACGTGGTGCGCGAGGATCCGAAGCGGCGCGGCCTGTTGTATGCGGGGACGGAACGCCACGTGTACGTCTCGTTCGACGAGGGTGCACACTGGCAGTCGCTGCAGTTGAACCTGCCCGTCGCGTCAATGCGCGACATCGTCTTCAACGGCGACGACATCGCTCTCGCGACGCACGGGCGCGGCATTTGGATTCTCGATAACGCGTCTTCGCTGCGGCAAATCACGTCCGCGGTTGCCGCGAGCAGCGCGTTCCTGTTCAAACCCGCCGTGGCGTATCGCACGCGCGCGGGCGACGATCAAGGCACGCCGCTTCCTCCGGAAGAACCTGCGTTGCCCAATCCGCCGAACGGGGCGGCTATCGACTACTACGTCGGCAGCGCGAACACGCCCGTCGTGATCCAAGTGCTCGACGCATCGGGACACCTGGTGCGGCAATGGTCCTCGTCCGACAAACCGATGACGATCAATCCCAAATCGCTCGACATCCCGATGTACTGGATTCATCCGCAACTGCCGCCGTCGGCGCAGCACGGCGCACATCGGTGGATTTGGGACTTCCATTACACCGGCACGGGACGCTCGTTCTTCGGACGCGGCGGCGGGCCGCTCGCGCCGCCGGGCCGCTATACCGTACGCCTTCGCGTAAACGGCAAAACGTACTCGCAAGCGCTCACGCTGCGCCGCGATCCCACGTATCCCGCGACGGACGCCGATCTCAAAGCGCAGTTCCAACTCGCCGAGCAGATCGAGAGCGAATCGAAAGCGGTCAACGCAGCGCTCAAGCGCGCGCGGGCGCTCGTCAAGACGCATCCGCAACTGCGCTCGATCATCGGCCATGCACCGGCGCCGACGCCCGACGACTCCGTCGGAAAACCGGCGCAAGATTTCAGCAGCCTTCGCTACATCGGCGACGCACTGCAGAATCTCGAGGGTGCGGTGGAAAGCGCCGATGTTCGGCCAACCGCGGATCAGTACGCGGCGTTCGCGATCCTCAAGAGTAAAGCGGAAAAAGCCATGCGGGAATTGGCAGCGGCGCGCTAACGAACGCTCCAGGTTTCGGGCGCGACGGGATAACGAAGCATGTTGCGCTCGAAACCGTGGACGCGCGTACTCACGCCGTCGAAATACGTTTCGTAGTACAGCGGGATCACCGGCACGCTGTCGTGGATGATGCGCTGCATCGCGAGAAAATCGCGTTTGCGCTGCGCCGTGCTGCTCGTGCGCTCTTGATCGCGGAATAGCGCCTCGAAGCGCGGATCGCAGTAGCGGCTGATGTTGTCGCCGTCTGCATTGGCTTGCGAGCACAAGAAAACGACGGACTGCTCGGGATCGGCACCGCCCAGCCAGCCATCGATGGAAATGGTGAAGCGCGCATTGCGAATCGGCCCTTCCGGTGCGTTGAACAGCGCGGTCGAAAACCGCTTGATGGTCACGTTCATTCCTGCCTGCTCGAGCTGCCGTTGCACGACCGTTGCAATACGATTGTAGAGCTGCGCTTCGCTCGCCGTCACGATGAGTACGTCCACGGATCGGCCGCCGAGCAGCGCGCGTGCTTTCGCGAGATCGTGCGGATACGGATGCAGCACGCTGTCATGCCAAGGCAGCACCGGCGGTAAAAACGCGGCGGCGGTTGGATACGCATGCCGGTACACGTCGGCAATGGTATCGCGATCGATCGCATAGGCAATGGCCCGGCGTACCGCTTTGCTGTCCGCAGGTGCTTTTGAGGTTTGCAAACTCAGCCAGAACGTCGCGTTCTCCGGCGTGCGAACGATGGAGATGCCGCGTAGCGCCTTCGCTTCCGGCAGCATGTCCGGATAGATGGGCGCGACGTCCACGTCGCCCGCGCGAAGCGCATTGAACGCGGCCTGCGCATTCGGTATGATGCGCAAATCGATGCGCGCGGATTTCGGCTTCGGGCGGAAGTACGGATTCGGTTCCAGCACGATGCGATCGCCGCGGCGCCACTCGACGACGCGGTACGGACCGCTGCCGAATGGATGCTGCTCCCACGCGGCACGTTCCAAGCGCGTACTCGAAAACGCGTGAGCCGGCAGAATGCCGAACGCAAAATCGGACTGCGCGAAGAGCCGCGTTACAGCCGCGTTCCACGGTGCTTTCAGACGAACGACCACCGTGTATGGATCGGGCGTGCGCAGAGACGTGATGCGCTCGTAAGCATCGGAGGAGAGCACGTTGTTGTGCGGATCGATGATGGCGCGATACGTAAATGCCACGTCGGCGGACGTAAGCGGCTTGCCGTCGGCAAACCGGATGCCGTGGCGCAGATGATACGTGATGGTCGTGCCGTCGGCCGAAATACCGCCGTTCTGCCGCGACGGGACCTGCGTGACGAGCACCGGTACGAGCCGGTTGGATGCATCTATGCCGACCAGCGTTTGACAAATGAGCAGATCGTAGCCGATCGTCATTTGGTCGTGCGCGAGCAGCGGATCGAGCGACGGCGGATCGACGATGTCGGCGATGCGCAGCACAGCGCTGTGGCGCGCACTGCATGCGCACAGCATCACGGCGACGAGCACAAAAACGAAGAACCGCCGCATGAAGCGACGGTTCCCCGTTGTGCCTGGTTGCCCCCTTGCTTTACCGCGAGGAGAGCGTCTTGTCGTACCAGCTGTCCAGGTCGCGCTTGTACGCCGCTCGGGCGCTCGGGCTGAGGTAGATCATGTGTCCCGACTCGTACGAGCGGAATAGAATGTTCCTTTGCAGCGCCGGAGCAATGTCCATGTGGTTGAGCGTGTACCACGTCGCGAAGTAGGGCGTCGCGAAGTCGTAGTAGCCGTTCGCAGAAAAGATCTGCAGGTGCGGGTTCTGCGACATCGCTTGCGCGAGATCCGGCACGACGTTTGCCGGCGGATCCTGGCCGTTGTGATGCATGTCCCAACGCGCACCCAGCAGCGGCCCGTACGACGTCGGACGGTACTGCAGGTTCGTGTTGTAATGCAAATCCTCGCGGATGTACTGGTTCCAGGTGGACACCACGGCGCTGTTCATGCCCACGTCCGAAGGATCGTAATTCGGATAATCGCCAATACGGTCGACGTCGTACAGCGCATAGCGCGAGTCGTAGCGGCCAACCACGATGTTTTTGTCGCGCAGCAGTTGCTTCTCGAACACGTAGTACGGGATGCGCATGTGCGCGTTGCTGATGTACGATTCGGAAAGGCCGAGGTAGTTGTGCAGTTTGCGAATCACGTCCGCGCGCGTGGATGCATCGAGCGTATCGCCCGCCTCGAGCGCGTGCAGATACTCACCGCCCGCAAACGACTGAACGACGCTCAGGAACGACGAGAGACTGCCGCGCTGTCCGGGAATGCGATGGTGATACCACGCCGTGGCCGCTTCGCTGGGCAAATACAGCACGTACGCCCAGTCGCCGCCGCCGATCGGATCGAAGCCGCCAAGGCCGGTGAGCCCGAAGTTGAGGATTGAGGACTGGAATACGACGCCGTTGATTTGCACGTTGGCGTCCTGAAGCATGTTCACCAGCACGGCGTCGCGCGTCGTGCCGTAGCTTTCGCCGAACAAAAACTTCGGCGAGTTCCAGCGGTTGAATTGCGTGAGATAGCGCTCGATGAACTGCGTGAACGCGCGCCCGTCTTGGTCGACGCCCATGAAGTCCTTCGGATCGCCGTACCCGATTACGCGGCTGTACCCGGTGTTCGGAGCGTCGACGAACACTTCATCCGTTTTGTCCAGGATGCTGTCGTGATTGTCGACGAGTTGATACGGCGCCGGCGGCGTTGCCGCGCCGTTCGTTACATTGACGCGAACCGGTCCGTACGAAGCCATGCGCAGCCAAATAGTCGAGCTGCCCGGGCCGCCGTTGTAGAAGAACGTGACCGGGCGTTTGCCCAGGTCCGCGCCGTCCTTCGTGTACGCAACGTAGAACATGCGCGCGGTGATCTGGTCTTTGTCGTTGCGCAGCGTAATCGTGCCGGCACGCGCGGAATACGCGACGGTCTGTCCGTTGACGTGATTGACGTGATGCGTCACCGCGTCCGGCGTAGCCGGCGGAATCACCGGCTTGGGCGAGGCTTTCGGCGACGGCGCGGCCGCGATGAGCGCTACCGCAAGAAGACTAACGGCGAAGCGCATTGTCGTACCACCTTGCGAGATCGGATTTATAAGCGGCCAGCGCCGCGTCATCCAAGTAAATCATGTGCCCTGCTTGATAAAACCCATACGTGATGTTGCCGCGCAGCGCGGGAGCGATCTCCAGATGCTGCAGCGTATACACCGTCGCGAAAAACGGCGTTGCAAAATCGTAGTCGCCGTTCGCCGAGAAGATCTTTAGGTCGGGATTCTGCGTCATCGCATCCGCCAGATCGGGCGCGACGTTCGTGGGCTCGCGGCGGTTGTGCGTGAAGTCCCAGGAATTGTCGTTCGAATAGATGATCCCGTAGATGTTCGGGCGGTACGGTATCGGCGGGTTGTACTGCAGATCCTCACGGATGTGCTGATTGACCGCAGTCGTGTACGGCGCGTCGATCGACGAGTCCGTCGGGTCCCACGGCGGCCCTTCGTTGGATGCGTTGTGCAAGCCGTACGTCGTATAGCGCGAATCCAAGCGGCCAACCACGACGCCTTGTCCGCGCAGCAGTTCGCGCTGGAAGCGATCGTACGGAACGCGCAGGTTCGACTCCAGCACGTACGACTGTGGAACGCCCAGGAAGTAACTCAGGCGGCGTGCGACGGCGTTGCGCTGCGCCGAACCGAGCATGTTGCCCTTGTAGAGCGCGTCGAGATATTGGCCCGTGGCAAACTGCTCGACGTCCTTCAGAAACGCGCTCAGATCCGCCGGTTTGTTCGGAATCTTGTTGTGATACCACGCGGTGGCGGCTTCGGTCGGCAGATAGAACACGTACGGCCAATCGCCGGTGGCGTTCGGTTCGCCGTTGCCATAGTCGAGCCCGAAGTTCAGGATGCTCGACTGCAGCACGACGCCGTTGAGCGAGATGCCGTGATTGAGCAGATAGTCGGCGAGCGCGGCGGATCGCGTTGTGCCGTAACTTTCGCCGAACAAGAACTTCGGAGAATTCCAGCGGTTGAACTTCGTGATGTAGTTCTCGACGAATTGCCCGAACGCCGCAACGTCCTGATCGACGCCGAAAAAGTCTTTTGCTTTACCCGCGGGCAGAAAACGGCCGAAACCGCTGTCCGGCATGTCGATGAACACCAGATCGCTCTTGTCG
>JBKPMZ010000031.1:0-2789 GCA_046732415.1 Vulcanimicrobiota bacterium | reverse complement strand
GCCCTGGTCCTTTATGGGGACCAGCACGTGGTTCCTGTCCCATACGCACCTGGACCATGTGGCGGCGCTGCCGGTCTACGTGGCGCGGCGGCGAATGATGAAGATGGAGCCGCCGACAATCTACATGCCCGAAGCGGCGATCGAACACGTCGAGCGGATACTCAAGCTCTTCACGCGACTCGACCGCGGCCGCATGCCATGCCAATTGCTGCCGGCACGGCCGGGGGACGAAATCGAACTCTCGCGCGACCATGTGGTTACCGTCAGCGAAACAAAGCACACGGTGCCTTCGCTGGGTTTCGTGGTCTGGGACCGCCGGCGCAAGCTGAAAACTGAATACCAGAACCTGTCTGGGAACGAAATCCGCGATCTTCGCCTGTCAGGCGTCGACGTAACCGAAGAGCGGCGCTTCCCGCGAGTCGCTTATCTGGGCGACAGCGCGCCGGAAGGGCTCGACAATTGCCCCGCGATGTTCGAGGCCCAAATTTTGATCACGGAGATGACCTTCGTTGCGCCGCGTCATCGCAAGGAAAAAATCCACAAGTTCGGCCACATGCATCTCGACGATCTGCTGGAGCGGCGCGAGCGGTTCAAAAACGAACTGATCATTGCCGGCCACCTCAGCACTCGCTATCACGCCCAGCAAGTGCGGAACTACGTGAATCAGGCCGTGCCCGACATGTTCGACGGACGGCTGCATCTGTGGCTGTGAGAGGGGCGAAGATCGGGGGAGCGGGGACGGCCGTCCGCCTGATTCCAATTCGGAATTCGGAATGCGGAATTCGGCTGGCGAATGTTGCGCGCCAGCATGGCGCGGCGCCGGTAGAATAAGTTGATGAGCTTGCCGAGCGCTTTGAAGCGGGAATTGCCGAGAAATCCAGTCCCGAGAGCGGCGTATATTCATGTGCCATTTTGCGTCCATCGCTGCGGGTATTGTAATTTCACGCTGATTGCAGGCCGCGACGATCTGATCGAGCAGTATCTGATCGCTCTCGAGCGAGAACTGTCTCTGCTTGATGGGCGGCGGCCTGTCGAGACGCTGTTCATCGGCGGAGGTACGCCCACGCACTTGCCGCCGGCGGCTTTAGAGCGGCTATTGTCGCTCGTATCGAAACATTTCGAGTTGGCGTCAGGCGGCGAATTCAGCGTCGAGGCCAACCCGTTCGGGCTCGATACCGAGCGAATGGCGATCCTGGCGCCAGAGGGCGTGACGCGCTTGAGCCTTGGCGCCCAGTCGTTTAGCCCAGAAAAGCTTCGATTGCTCGAGCGGGATCATGGTCCCAGCGACATTGCGCGTAGCGTCGAACTGGCGCGCAACGCAGGATTAGAGGTGTCCCTCGACCTGATCTTTGGAGCGCCGGGCGAAACGCTGGCGAATTGGCAGAGCGACCTGGCCGCTGCTTTGCATCTCGAACCCGACCATATTTCAACTTACGGATTGACCTTCGAACGCGGCACGACTTTCTGGAACCGTTTATCGCACGGGCGGATCGAGCGGCTCGACGAAGAGTTGGAGCGCGCGATGTATGCGGAGGCGATCGAAGCGCTAGGCGGCGCCGGATTCGAACATTATGAGGTGTCCAACTTCGCGCGGCCCGGTCATCGCTGCCGCCACAACGAAATCTATTGGGCGGCCGACGAATATTACGCGGCTGGTCCTGGCGCCGCACGCTACATTGGCGGTCGCCGCGAGATGAACCATCGCAGCACGACCACCTGGCTCAAACGCGTGGTGGCCGGCAAGTCGCCCGTTGCGGAAAGCGAAACGCTTTCACCCGAGGACCGGGCGCGCGAAGCCTTGGTTTTAGGCCTGCGAAGATTGGAAGGCGTTGATCGCAGCGTTTTCGCCGCGCGAACCGGCTACGACATCGATGCGCTCGTCGGCCGCGAAGTGCCCATGCTGGTTGAACTCGGCTTACTACGCGACGAGGCTGGTCGCATTCGCCTCACGCGCGAAGGGCTCTTCGTCAGTGACGCCATCTGGCCGGCATTTTTGCGGCGCTAAGAGTGTCGCTTTTCGCTCCGCGAAAATGCATCTTTTCGCGGAGCGAAAAGCGACATTGGGTTGGCTTTGGCGTCTTAATCGCCGATAATCGAGCTGGTCGACAATCACCGCTTGGCAGGAACCGATGATCATTTCTCCCTTGGTACGATCGCGGCAAAGCTTGCTTTTGACCGGCGCCTTTCTGCTGGCGATTACGGCGCGGATTTACCTTTCCCAGGGCGGCGCCGAGGCAATGGTATTTACTCCGCCCCGCCTAGACAGCCGTTACGAAGCGCAGACGTTGCTGGTTTACGCAGCTTTGGCCCTCGCCGTTTCGGCGGCCGTCGCCGCCGCCGGCAAGCGGTGGGTCGGCCGGCTGGCGTGCGTCGGGTTGGGCGCCATCGCGGGCTTGCTGGCCATCAGTCAGTACAACGCGTGTCTCGGCGCCGACATCGGGCTGGTCGTCGGACTGTTGGTCGCTTGCGGCGTTCTCCGGGCATCGCTCGTTGCCTTCGCAGGCGTTATCGCCGCACTTGCTTTCGGCATCGCTTGCGGCGCCGCCGCGCTGGCCACCCAGCGCGATGTGAGCGGCGGCCCCGGCGCCAGCGTGCTGCTCTTGATGGCGGCGACCCTCGTCGTTGCGGCGTTCGTCATTTTCCGGCGCTCGGGAAATACTTCGCCCGCTGAATGGAAGCGTCGCTGGCTGCGAAGGCTTGGTCAGACGAGCTTCTGTTTGGTCGTGATCTTCGGCTTGTGGGTCTCTCTGACTGTCGATAGGGTACGCCGTGCACGCCCGTTCTATTAC
>JBKPMZ010000030.1:0-2140 GCA_046732415.1 Vulcanimicrobiota bacterium | reverse complement strand
ACGCCCGCGTGGATCTTTCTCCGGATGCTTTCGACGTCGACCTCCGCGGCAAAGGAACCACGAATGTCGACTTCAACGACGCGATGCGGGCGGCGCTACGGCGAATGGATGATGACCAAGACGCCCGACTCCAAGTCGGCGGCGACGGCGTGACAACGACGCCTGTCTTCTTGGCGACCGCGCTTGCCGACATGAGCGGTGCTGCGCCTGCCGGTGCGGCGGCGGGCGATCCTGCATGTAACACTAACGCTTGATAAGCGCCGCCATTAGCGAAGGCAGGTGCCTAGCTGGCCAGCAGTCAATCGAGGCGGACGGCTGGCGGGATCGCGGCGGCGGTAATCAGCAGCAGTGCGGCCGGGAGCCACATGGCGGCAAGCACGTGCCCGCTTGGTCCACTGAGGTCTCGCGATCGAGTTGGACGTCGCGCGAGCCGGTTTGCGCCGCCGCGCGCGCGGCGCCCCAGCCCAGAAAGATCCTGGCTGCTGCACCGAGCACGGCGGCCGAAATGACGTCCTGCGCGAACGCGGCGTTCGTAGCGGGCCCTTACCCAAAAGCGTGGCTGAAGGGAGCCACTTGCGGGCAAGACGAACGGTGGCTTGCCGACTTGGCTACAGAGTTGTCAATGCTCATCGCAACGCTGCATCGGGGGCAGCGTGTCGGCTGGTTAACGTCGCGCCAGGTGGCAGGGGCCCGCGGCCGATGGGCGATCTACGCGGATGCCGAGGAGCTGCAGCGACTCCGCACACTGCGCGACACGCCACGCGGCTGACCGCAGCCTTACGCGAGCGAGGATTTTGGCTTTGCGCTGCGGGGGCCGGGGTTCAGGACTGACGCCCGGAAACGTCCAGCCCGGACGTGCTCAGGAAAGGCCGTCCTTGGGTAGATGACGGATATGGTGGCCGGCTCTGCGATCGTGCGGCCAAGATGCACGGGCCCGGCGCGCCCGTGCGAATTATCCTACGCGGGGCGATGCCCCCGCAGCGTGCAAGCGCCACATACCAACCTGCCTCAGGATGCCGGACTGAAGCTTGCTGGAAGCGGACCGAGGTCGCTGTATTGCTGGACAAGTCAGAATGTCGTATATACTTCGAGATCAGAGAGGAGCGGTGTGCGCACGGCAAGCGCTCCCAAAAGGACGAATCGCCGCGGGCTCGCTTTGGCAGGCATCGTTTTCATTCAGGACGAATCCAATGCGAACTTTGGGACGCGGATTTCGCCGTGCGGGCATCTTCTCACTATCTGGCAAGTTTTTTGCTCTCTTTCGAATCCGGCTTTGTGTTTGGGTGTTGGTTGCAGTCTCTGTGTTCCTCCCGGCAGCCGCAACTACTGCCGAGCCGCAGCACGAGGCGAAAGTCGAAGATTCGGAAACCACCATTCAGAAAGCCGCTCGCGAGCTGGCCGAATCAATCAAGATCGTAGCCTTGGTTAGCGTAAATCGAGAAGAGTTGGAGCTGTTGAAGCATCCCGTTCTTCGATTCGGCGATGTGGAACGTGCAAACGATAAAGGCAGCGTATGGATATGGCAACGAGCGGGTCGGCCGCAGGCTGTCATGGAACTATATCGAGGCGCCGATGGTCGTTCGTGGGTAGAGGTGATCCACTCATTATCAGCGGATAGGCTTGAGGGCGATTTTGACAAGAATTCACCGCGCTGGACACCCATGCAATCCGGCATTGAATGGCAGAAGTTTCCAGATGCCCCGGCGCCCGCCGATGGGACGGCGGTTCGGGCACGCCAAATCAAGGAATTAGCCCAACGATTCTCAGCGCACGAATTCTGGGATCCGGAGAATTCGCGTTACGAGCTAAGACTTCTAATCCGACCGGTTCACACCTACAGCAAGTCTTCCTCAGGGCGGGGCGACGGTGCGCTTTTTCTTTTCTGCCACGGGACTAACCCCGAAGTGCCGCTCCTAATTGAGGCTGTCGATGACGGGGCCGCTCCGAGATTCCAGTTTGCTCTCGCACGACTCGGCCATGCGGAGTTGCACGTTTCACTCGGTGTGGTTTCGGCAAGCGAGCATGAATCTTTCCGCACGGGCTGGAAAAATGCATTGGTCCCTACTTCGACTTTGGACGAGGACGACCGATGCGACGATGCACGCAAGTGGATTGCCTGGCGGAAGCCCGGCGACGGTTT
>JBKPMZ010000029.1:0-12803 GCA_046732415.1 Vulcanimicrobiota bacterium | reverse complement strand
ACCCACGACACGACAAATCCAATGATGATTCCGCCCGCGGCGACGAGCACGAACGACCATGCGGCACCGCGCAGCGAGAACGCGGCGGCACCGGCCGCGACCGCGTATCCATAGATGACGAGCGCGGTTGCATCATTGACGAGCGCTTCGCCCTCGATAATGCCGCGAATGCGGCGTGGTACGGCGAACCGCTCGAAACTTGCCGCGGCGGCGACGGCATCAGGCGGCGAAACGATTGCGCCCAGAACCACTGCGCCCGCGATACCGAGCTCCGGCCGTATCCAATGCGCGACTGCGGCAACCGCAAGCGTCGTTGCGATGACTAGGCCAATGGCGAGTTGGACGATCGCCGCAATGTTCTCGCGAAAAATCGACCAGTCGGTGCTCCAGCCCGCCGAAAACAGCAGCGGCGGCAGAATCGTCAGAAAGATCCAATCCGGTGCGATGTGTACCGGCGGAATGCCCGGCACGAACGCGAGCGCGGTACCGGCAACCAAGAACGTGATGGGATAGGGAAGTTCGAAGCGTTTGGATAGAATCGCCAGCGCCAGAGCCACGGCAAGGCCGCCGACCAAGAGCACCGGCTCATGCATGGCGCGCCGCTACGTCAAACCTTTTACCGACGCGCGCACGTGCGGCGGACGAATCGGCTCGTCGCCGCGTTCCGGCGTGACGCTGAAGACTTGCAGCACGCGCTCCGCCGCGGCGTACGGATCGACGCCGGCCGCAATCTCCGTTTGCAGTTCGCGCTCGAGTTTTCGCTGCAGATGTCCCAGCGCGAGCTGCCGCACCTGATGCATGAACGCTTCGCGGCGTTTTTCAGCGATTTCCCCGGATTGCCGCAAGTATGCGACGTGATGTTCCACGGCGGCCCACAATTCGTCGATGCCTTCGCCGCTGGTCGCTTGCGTCATCACCAGTTCCGGCACCCAACCGGTGAAATCAAGCATCTCCATCATCGAGCGGATTTCGCGTTTGAGTTGATTGGCCATCGGGTGGTCTTTTTTGTTGACGACGAACACGTCGGCAACTTCCATGATACCGGCCTTGAGCACTTGAATCGAATCGCCGCTGCCGGGCTGCAGTGCGACGATCGTGGTTTGCGCAAGTTCGGCGATCTCGATCTCGGATTGCCCGACGCCGACCGTTTCGATCAAAATCACGTCCAGGCCGAACGCGTCCATCAACAGCACCGCATCGGCGGTTGCACCGGCAAGCCCGCCCAAGTGTCCGCGGCTGGCCATCGAGCGGATGAACACGCCGCTGTCGGTAAAGTGCTCGGTCAGGCGAATGCGATCGCCCAGCAGCGCGCCGTGCGAAAACGGCGATGTCGGATCGACCGAAACCACGCCCACGGTTTTTCCGAGCGAACGCGCCTTGCGTACCAGCGCCGAACTAAGCGTCGATTTGCCCACGCCCGGCGGCCCGGTCAGGCCGATGGTCATCGCCTGCCCCGTCTTCGCGTAGAGATGGCGGATGAGTTCCGCACCGTGCCCGGACTCGGCGCGCGAAATGGCACGCGCGAGTGCGCGGGGTGTTCCTGCCTCGAATTGACGGAGCAAATCCATTGCTGGTGGAAGTGCGCTTCATGCACGCGCTGCTCCTGGCTCTGTTCTTACAGGGCCCCGTGGATAACGCCGTTCACATCGTGATGCGCTCGCAGCATATCGCTGGGCTCTCGCTCGGCATCGCGCGCGACGGCCAGGTGCTCTACGCCCGCGGGTATGGCGAGCGCGACACATTGCGTCACGTGTCCGCGAACGCCGGAACGGTTTACCGCATTGGTTCGCTCACGAAAATGTTCACGGCACGCGCCGTGGAGCAACTCGCGGATCGTGGAAAACTCGGCTTGGACCGTCCGGCCGCCCGCTATCTGCCGCGATTTCCTTGGAACGCACGCGTCACGGTGCGCGATCTGCTCGCGCAGCGCAGCGGCATTCCGTCGTACACGGACGAGGCGGCGCTCAATCCGTATGCGTGGTATGCACCCTCGCAGCTCGTCGGCGCGGTTGGTGCGCAGCCGCTGCAATTCGCTGCAGGCTCGCGTTTCGCATACAGCAATACGAACTACGTTTTGCTCGGCATGATCGTGCAGCACGCGGCGCGCATGCCGTTCGAAGATTATCTGAACGCGCACGTCGCGGCGCCGTTGCATCTCCACAACACGCGGTACGGCGATCAGCCGGACGAGGCGCTCGGGTATTCATGGGACGGCCGGGATTTTTTGCGTGCGACCGCATCGTCGCCGGCGTATGCGTTTGCCGCTGCCGCGATGACCTCGAACGTCGGCGACCTGCTGCGATTTCTTCGCACGGTTCGTTCGCCGTATTACGGCTTGATGCAAAGCGAACAGTTCGGCAGCCGCGTATGGTATGCGAGCGGCAACGTCAACGGGTACAGTTCGTTTGCGTTCGTCGTCCCGGATACGGGCGAGGAAGCCGTGATCCTATGCAACGCGGATACCGTGGATCTCGCGCCGCTCGCGCTCGACGTGCTTTCCGCGCTGCAAGGCAACACGCAGCAAAGCGGCTTCGGACCCGCGCAAAATGAAGATCCGAAAATCACCGCGCAGGTGCGCCGCCGCGCGACCGCGTTGTTCGCTCCGCTGCAGATTTCGTTGTTGGAATTTATCGGACACGAAACCACCGGACCGCAATCGACTGTCGTATATCGTGTGACGCTTTCGGACGGATCCCGATTGCTGCTCCGCGCTCCGATTGCCGCGGACGGCTCGCTCGGCGAGATCTCCCTCACGCCATTGTGATTCGCTTACTGCGCGCACTGGTTTGCGCGCTGCTCGTTTGCGCGCTCGCACTGCCGGTGCAAGCGCAGCCGCTCATCGTGCCGCTCACCGGGCACCGTATACGTCCTATCCGCGCGGAAACGCTGTTTCATACGCTTTTTTCCGACTTTTTCAGCGAAGCCGACAACACGACGTACGTGCAGACCGGCGACATTCCGGCCATGTGGCTGCGCGACTCTTCGGCGCAAACGCTGCCGTACGTGCGTTTCGCCGACGCGTATCCCATTCTCGCCGTGCGCTTTGCCGGCGTCATCGAACGCAACGCGAAAAACATCGCCGTCGATCCCTATGCCAACGCCTATCGCCCCGATTACCGCGTGTGGGAACGCAAATGGGAAGCGGGTTCGCTTGCATGGCCGGTTCTGCTGGCGTGGGTCTACCGTCAGGAAACGGGCCGCCGCATCTTGTACACGCCGGCGCTGCATACCGCGCTGCGCAAGGCCGTCGACACCTGGCGCTGCGAGCAACTGCACGCGCAGTGCAGCCGATACGCGTTTCCGGGCGTCGATCTCGGCAAAGCGTTTAACGAGAACACCGGCATGGTGTGGTCGGCGTTCCGCCCATCGGACGACGCGGCCACGTATCCGTTCAACATTCCGCAGGAGATCATCGTCGCGATCGCGCTGCAGGACGCCGCGCGTCTGGCGCTCGACGGCTACGGCGATCGCAATTTGGCAAACGAAGCCGCGTCGATGTCGGAGCAAATTGCGTTAGGTGTGATGCGCTATGGGCGCGTGTGGAACTCCGCGTACGGCGGATGGGTGTACGTGTACGAAACCGACGGGCTCGGCCACCACGTCTACATGGACGACGCGAACGTTCCGAATCTGACGTCGTTGCCGTATTTGGGGTGGTGCGCGCCGGACGATCCGGCGTATCTGAATACGCGCGCGTATACGCTCTCCACGCGGAATCCGTATTATTTTCGCGGCGTGTACGCGCAGGGACTCGGGAGCCCCCACACGCCGGATGGTTTCGTGTGGCCGCTCGGCATCATCGCACGCGCCCTGACCGCAACGTCGGCCGTCGAAACGGCGCAGAGCATTACGATGCTCGCCGAAACCGACTCGAACGACGGATTGATCCACGAAAGCTTTTGGCCCGACGGCTACTGGCTGTTCACACGCGCGTACTTCGGCTGGGCCAATGCACTCTATGCCGAATTGCTCTTTCGCAGCGTCGCGGGATTCGCGGACACGAACTTCACGCCGTACGCATCGCCGATGCTCGGCGGCGAAATGCGGCTACGCACGCCGGTACTCACTTCGCCGCTCGTGCAATTGCGTGACAGCGGATTATTGTATCAGGCGCTGGGAGATTTGCTTGCGCGCGCCAACGGCCATACGATTATTCCGAACATCGAACGGCAAATGGAGCGCACCGCCAGCCCCGACGGGCCGAACTTCCACGAAATCCAAGACGCCCACTAAAGGGACTGGAGCAGGGGGCTTTGCCGAAGTCTACGACTTTTTCGAGTTCGACAGGATGTCGACTTCAAAACTTCGTTCTCTCGAAAAAGCGGAGAAGCAGCACAATGACAGGACGTCATTGTGCGAGCGCCTTCGGTAAAGCTCCCTGATTCAGGCGCTAGGCCCCGAAGCGGCGTTCGCGTTCGCCCAAAGCCTGTACCGCTTGCATGAAGTGCTCGGCGGTAAAATCGGGCCACATGATCGGCAGCGTCAGCAGTTCCGTGTACGCAATCTGATAGAGCAGGAAGTTTGAGACGCGCATGTCGCCGCCGGTGCGAATCAGCAAGTCGGGATCGGGCATCTCCGGCGCATAGAGTTTCGCGCGCAGTGCGGATTCGTCGATCTCATCGGCGCTCAGGCGTCCGCTTTGCACGTCGCGTGCCAGCGATTGCGTTGCACGCACCAGCTCCGCGCGTCCGCTGTAATTGAGCGCCAGATTCAACGTCAGGCGCCGGTTTTTTTCCGTTGCGCGCACGAGTTCGCGCAGTCCCGCACGCGCGGGAAGCAAGAACGGTTCGATGTCGCCAATCACCCGCACGCGCACGCCTTGGCGCACGAGCGAGGATTTTTCCGTCGCCGCGAATGCGGCGCAGAGCTGCATCAGCATGCCGATCTCGTTGCCTTCACGCCGCCAGTTCTCGGTGGAGAAGCCGTAGACGGTCAGCGTCGAAACGCCGCTGTCGATCGCCGCGCGAACCGCTTCGCGCAACGCCGCGATGCCTCGCCGGTAGCCCTCGACCAGGGGCAAGCCCGCTGCCGCGGCCCAGCGGCGGTTTCCGTCCATGATTATCGCGACGTGCGCCATGTAAGACTTTGTATCACAAAGTAATGAGCGGCGCAAGCGGGACGTGCGGGCTTCGCGGCCAACCTACAGCGCCTCATGGAACAGGGTTATTATCGCTACGCTACGCTGGCCGGCGACCGCGTCGTCTTCGCTTGCGAGGACGATTTGTGGAGTGCTCCGCTCGCGGGCGGCGCGGCGGTGCGGCTGACCGCGACGCCGGGTGCCTGCGTGCTGCCGCGTCTCTCGCCGGACGGCTCGCAGATCGCGTTCATCGCAACCGACGAAGGCAACCCTGAACTCTACGTCATGCCGGCCGCGGGCGGCCGTCCCCGACGACTCACCTATCTCGGCGGCACGTCCGCTGCCACGTGCACGTGGAGCGCGGACGGTTCGGAGATATTCTTCGTCAGCAATCCGAGCGCGTGGTACGAACGCGAAACGCGCGGATTCGCCATAGCGCCAGGCGGCGGTGCGCCGCGCGAAATCGGCCTTGGACACATGAAATCGTTTTATCCCGGGCCCGGCGGACGCATGGCGATCGGCCGCAACGAAACGGACCCCGCACGCTGGAAGCGCTATCGCGGCGGCACGGCCGGCGAAATTTGGATCGACGCGCAGCATCAAGGCGAATTCGATCGTCTGCCGCTGCCCAACGGCAATCCGGTGTGGCCGATGTGGATCGGCGATCGCGTCTACTTTCTTGCCGATCACGAAGGCATCGGCAACATCTACTCGTGCGCGCTCGACGGCGGCGACGTGCGGCGGCATACCCATCACAACGATTACTACGTACGATATCCTTCGACGGACGGCAAACGCATCGCGTATACGTGCGGCGGCGCGATCTACGTCTACGACGTCGAGCAGGATCAGTCGCGCGAACTTGCCGTTACCGCGCCTTCCGCCGCGCCGCAAACCGCACGGCGTTTTCTCGAAGGTTCGGAAGAGTTCGACGAGTTCACGCCCTCACCCGACGGCACGCGCTTGGCAATCATCGCACGCGGACAGCCGTACACGATGCCGTTTTGGGAAGAAGCGCCGGTGCATCACGGCAAGGCGAGCGCCGTGCGCGAGCGCTGCATCGCGTGGATGCACGACGGCAAACGCTTCGTTACCGTCACCGATGAAAACGGCTACGAGCAGATCGCGCTGCACGTCGCGGACGAAAACGCACCGCCGCAGTTGCTCACCAAGAACGACATCGGCCGCGTCACCGAGATAGCCTGCTCGCCCGTGAGCGATCGCATCGCATTTGCGAATCACCGTTACGAACTGTGCCTGATCGACAACGACGGCACGCTGCGCGTGCTGGACAAAAGCCTCGGCAATCGCATCACGGATCTCGCGTTCTCGCCGGACGGACGCTGGCTTGCGTACGTGTGGTGGCCGGGCGGCGACAACGCGGCCATCGTGCGCATCGTCAAGTGCAAGTCGGGAAAGATCTCCGACGTAACGCCGCGCATGCGCGTGGACGAATCGCCGGCATGGGATCCCGAAGGCAAGTATCTGTATTTTATCTCGACGCGCGATTTCGATCCCGTGTACGACGCGCTGCAGTTCAACTTGAGTTTCCCGCAGGCACAGCGCCCGTTCTTGGTGACGCTGCGCCGCGACGTACCCAATCCGTTTACGCCCAAGCCCAAGCCCGTGCATCGCGAACACGATCACGAGCACGAAGCCACCGACGAGGAGAAGAAAAAGAGCGATAAACCGCCGCGCATCGAGATCGATTTCGACGGCATCGGCGGGCGCATTCTCGCATTCCCGGTCGACGAAGGCGAGTACGGGCGCATCGCCGCCGTGCGCAACCGCGTGCTTTTCACCAAATTCGAAGTGCGCGGCATCAAACCGGCCGATCGCGACTGGGACAATGACAACGGCGGCGGCGCACTGATGGCCTACGACTTCGAACAACAGCGCAGTGCCACGATTGCAACCGAAGTTTCCGATTTCACTATTGGCAACGATAGGCATACGCTGGTATACCGCTCGCATGACCGGCTGCGCGTCATCGACGCGCTCGCGGACCTTCCGGAAGAAGCCGAAGACAAACCGCCTGCGGAGGCCGGCCGCAAGAGCGGGTGGATCGACTTGAACCGCATTCACGTCGAACTCGATCCACATGCGGAGTGGCGGCAGATGTACCGTGAAGCCTGGCGACTGCAGACCGAACAGTTCTGGGTGGAAGACATGTCGGACATCGATTGGGATCGCGTCTACGATCGCTACGAGATGCTGCTGCCGCGCGTGCGCACGCGCTCCGAACTCTCCGACGTCATCTGGGAAATGCACGGCGAACTCGGTACTTCGCACGCATACGAAATGGGCGGCGATTTGCGCCGCCCGCCCGAGTACAATCGCGGTTTTCTCGGTGCCGATTACGCGTGGGACGAAAACGCCGGCGGCTGGCGCATCGTGCGCATCTATCGCGGCGATTCGTGGAATCGCGAAGTCGATTCACCGCTTGCCGAACCCGGCTTGGGCATCGCCGAAGGCGACGTCCTCCTTGCAATCGGCGGCAAACGCCTCGCCCGCGACTTTTCGCCGAGCCAAGCGCTGGTCAACACGGCGGGGCGCGACGTCGCCATCGTGGTGAAAACGCTGACCGGTGAAATCCGCGCTGCAGTGAAGACGCTTGCGAGCGAACAGCAGCTGCGTTACCGCGCGTGGGTCGAGAGCAACCGCCGGTACGTGCACGAACGCACGGACGGCAAGATCGGCTACGTGCACATTCCCGACATGGGGCCGTGGGGATTCTCCGAATTTCACCGCGGCTATCTTTCGGAGTTCGATCGCCAAGGATTGATCGTCGACGTGCGCTATAACCGCGGCGGCCACGTCTCACCGCTGCTCTTGGAGAAACTCAACCGCAAACGCGTGGGTTACGACGTTTCGCGGTACAGCAACAAGCCCACGCCGTATCCGCCCGAATCCGTTGCCGGACCGATCGTTGCGATGACGAACCAATTCGCGGGATCGGACGGCGACATTTTCAGCCACTGCTTCAAACTCTATAAACTCGGGCCGCTCGTCGGCAAACGCACGTGGGGCGGCGTCATCGGCATCAACCCGTACCATCATTTGGTCGACGGCACGATTACGACGCAGCCGGAGTATTCGTTCTGGTTCAAAGACGTCGGTTGGAAAGTCGAGAATTACGGGACCGATCCCGATTACGACGTCGACATCGCGCCGCACGACTATCGCGACGGCAACGATCCGCAAATGGAATTTGCGATCCGTCTGGCGCTACAAGCCGCGCAGCAGCACGAGGAGCCGTACCCGGATTTGAGCAGCAAACCGTCGCTGCCGCTTCCGACGCTTCCGTAGGCGAAACAATCGGGCACGTAACCCGTAGAGTAAACGTGCTTTCTTTAACGCTCGCGCTCATCGTTCACATTGTCCCGACCGGTGCGGCCGCAAAGGTTCCCCTGACGGGACGCATGATGGTTTTTGCGCAGCCCGCACACGGCAAAAAACCGAAATCGCTCGATCCCGGATTCCTTCCGCAGGGCTTTACGATGGAGGGGTTCGACGTCGATGGCGGCGCGGGCGCAACGGTCGACGTGCCGGCGGATGCGGACTCCTACCCACAGCCGCTGCGTGCCCTGCAACCGGGAACGTACGACGTTCAAGCACTGCTCGACGTCAAACGTATGTATTCGTACGACGGCATCGAGAGCGGCGACCTCACCGGACCCGTCGAGCGCATTCACGTCTCGCGTGACGGGACGATTCGTCTGACGCTGAACGCCGTCGTCAAAGATCCGGTCGTGAAACAACCCGCGGGCGTCAAAACGTTCGACATGCTCAGCCCGCTGCTCAGCAAGTTTTACGGCCACGCGGTTCATCTGCGCGCCGGCGTCGTGCTTCCGCTGGGTTACGATGCCAAGCGCCGCTACCCGGCCGTGTACTGGCAGAACGGTTTCGGCGGAACGTACCGCGACGCTGCGAGTTTCGCCGGTTTGCGCGGGATGATGCAGGCGGACGGCTTGAACGCGATTTTGGTTGTCACCGATTCCTCCGGTCCGACCGGTATCGCGCAGTTCGCGGACTCGGCAAACAATGGCCCATGGGGAAAGGCTTTTACGACGGAGTTCATTCCGGCGATCGAAAAGCGCTTCAATGTCGACCGCAATCCGAACCATCGCCTGCTCTGGGGACATTCTTCCGGCGGCTGGGCATCGCTGTGGCTGCAAACAACGTATCCCGACATGTTCGGCGGAACGTGGTCGAGTTCACCGGATCCGGTCGATTTTCACGATTTTACCGGCCCCGATTTGCTCGCGTCCCCGCCCGACAACGCGTACACCGATCGCTACGGCCGCCCGTGGCAACTCGTACGCATCGGAACGGCGAACGTCATGACGCTCAAGCAGTTCGTCCTCAGTTCTATCGTCGAAGGCTACCGCGAAAGCCAGTTCGGATCGTTCGATGCGGTGTTCAGTCCGCGCGGCGCCGACGGTAAGCCGATGCCGCTCTTCGATCACCGTACCGGCGTCGTCGATCCGAACGTGGCCGCGTATTGGGAAGCGCACTACGACATTGCCGCCAACATCGCACGCAATTACGAGAAACTCGCGCCATCGCTGCAGCACAAACTGCACATTGCCGTCGGAACGCTGGACACGTTCCACCTCGAGCGCGGCGTGCTTCGATTGGATGCGCGGCTGCGGCAACTGGGCATGGTGCCGAACATCACGTATTTCCCCAATGCAAGCCACTTCAGTTTGTTCTCACCGAAGACCAATTTCGAAGGATTCCACTGGGCGTTCAAAGGCATGGCGGCCGCACTCAAAGCACGGTGACCGCGCGGCGCGGTTGACATCGCGTAACCAAAAGGTTACCATATGCGTAACCAAATGGTTACCACCAAACGGCGCCGCGAAGCGGTCTTCCGCGCCATAGCCGATCCGACGCGGCGCGGAATCCTGAAGTTGCTGCGCGAGCGCTCGCAAACGGTCGGAGAATTGGCCGAAAATTTTGCGGTGAGCCGCCCCGCGGTATCCAAACATCTGCGCGTACTGCGATCCGCCGGACTGCTGGTCACGCGCAAGGACGGTGCGGCGCAAATCTGCACGCTCAATGCCGGCCCGCTGCGCGCGGTCGACGAGTGGCTGCGCGACTATGAAATGTTTTGGAGCGGCAACCTGCGCAGCCTCAAGCGGTATGTCGAGGACGAGTCATGACACGTGAAAGCACGAACGGCAGCATCGTCGCCGAGATCACTATACACGCGCCGGCGGATCGTATTTTCGATGCGCTGACCGACCCGGTGCAGCGTTTGCAATGGTGGGCGCGGAGCGGCCGCTTCACGCCGGTCAGCATGGACTCCGATTTACGGCCGGGCGGCAACTGGGTGATGCACTTCGCGCACGACGGGGCGACCGCCACCGTCGGAGGCGAATACATCGCCATCGACCCGCCGCGCACGCTGGAGTTTACCTGGTCCCCCAGTTGGGATCCGCGCGGAGGCAAAACCGTCGTGCGATTCGATTTAATCGAGCAGGACGGCACCACGACCGTGCGCGTCACGCACAGCGGACTTGCGGACGACGCTTCGCGCGCGCGGCATAGCGGCTGGCCGGATCTTTTGAGCGCCCTTCGTTCCTACGCGCAGACGAGCGGATTGCGCGAATAGTCCATGTCGCTTGGCGATTGCCATAGCGCAAGCGGAGGCCCGCATGCTACTGTAAGGTAGCACACGATGACTACCGCTACGTCCGCGGACGCCGTCCTTCACGTGCGCCTATTCGGGCATCCCGAGCTACACTTTGGTTCGCAGCGCCTGCCGTTCGGCGGGCCCGCCAAATGTTGGGCGTTGCTCGGGTATTTGCTGCTGCATTGCGGCGAACGCGTTCCGCGCAAAGCTCTCGCGTTCGCGCTCTGGCCGGACGAAACCCAAACCGGCGCCCGTGCGAATCTGCGCCGTCATCTGCATTTGCTGCAAAACACGCTTCCGGCATCACGCATCCCGTGGATATTTACGGACGCTTCGACGTTGCAATGGAACCCGCAGTCGCCCTATATCTGCGATGCGCATACTGTGCCCGACATGTTACCCGAAGGCGAACTGCTTCCCGACGAATCGGGCGAGTGGATCGAAGCGGAACGCGCGCGCCTGCGCGCGGCCGTTTCAAAACGGCTTTTGGACGCCGCTCTTGCCGCTCGCGCTGCGTCCAACGCGGTGCAGGCAGTGCATTTCGCACAGCGTTTGCTCTCCGTCGATCCCTTTCGCGAAGACGTCGTTCGCCTGCTGATGACGCTGCACGTCGAGCGCGCCGATAAATCCGCTGCACTGGCGCTGTACGCGGACCTCGAACGCCGGCTGCACGGCGAGCTCGACGCCTCGCCGTCGCCGGAAACCGCCGCACTCGCGGCGGCGATTCGCGCGGGCGATGCGCCCACGCTATTCCAGAACAATCTTCCGCACTATGAAACGTCGTGGATCGACGCAACGGACAAGATCGCTCAGGTAAGTGAGGCGTTGCGTTCGGCGCGGTTGGTCACGCTTGTGGGACCCGGCGGCATCGGCAAAACGCGGCTTGCCGTCCAGGCGGCAACCGCGGCCGTTGCACAATACCCGGGCGGCATCGTTTTCACCGACCTGGCGTCAATCAGCAGTTCCGATCAAGCATTGCAAAGCCTGGCCGAAGCGCTCGGTGCGCCGGCGGAGATCAAAAACTACGCGTCGCTCGCGCGCTATCTCCACGGCAAAACGCTGCTGCTCGTGCTGGACAATTGCGAGCACGTGCTTCGTGGGTGCGCACGTCTGGCGGAGACGATTTTGAACGGCGCACCCACGGTTCGCATGCTGGCGACCAGCCGCGAGGCGCTCGCGGTGAACGGTGAATCCGTCTGGCGAGTTCCCGCCCTTAGTCCCGGTGAAGGCCTGCAATTATTCGCATCGCGCCTGAGCGCCGCCGATCGCAGATTCGAACTTCGAGCGGACAATGAAGCTTTGGTTGAGCGAATTTGCCGGCGCCTGGACGGCATACCGCTCGCGCTGGAACTGGCGGCGGGACGCGCCCAGTCGATGGATCTGGGCGATCTCGAAAACAATCTCGACAAACGTTTGGAACTGCTGGGACGCGCCCACGTGAATACCGCGCGCCAAACGCTGCTGGGCAATCTCCAATGGAGTTACGAACTGCTCGAACCGCAGGAGCAGCACGCGCTCGTAGCCCTCTCCGCGTTCAGCGGCGATTTTTCTCTCGAAGCCGGCACCGCAATGTGTCCGATCACGGTGCTAGGACGACTGGTCGAGAAATCGATGGTGCAATTCGAGCGCCGCGACAACCACGGGCGCTACCGACTGCTCGAGACAATCCGGCTCTTCGCTTGCCAGCGGGCCGGTGCGGATGAACAGGCGCAACTCGCTGACCGGCATGCAAGTTTTTACGCCGGTTTTCTCGAGCGCGGCGCCGAGAATTGGGGCAACCGGCGGCAATTCGAATGGCTGACCAAAACCGGCGAGGAGATGCCGAACATCGAGGACGCGCTGCGCTGGACGCTCGATCCATTGCGAGATGCGCAGACCGGCGCGCGCATCATTGCGGCGCTCTGGCGCAGATTTGAATACACCGGCGATCAGGAACACGGCGTGCGTTGGCTCTCCGCGGCGCTTCCGCACGCGCCCACGAACGCACTGCGCGAAGAGCTGCACCTGGGCCTGGCGCACCTGTACCGAACGCTTCTGCGGCACGAAGAGTCGGCGCGGCACTTTCAGAGCTGCGCCGCGCTTTGC
>JBKPMZ010000028.1:0-3722 GCA_046732415.1 Vulcanimicrobiota bacterium | reverse complement strand
TTCGGTTCGACGCCTTCCCTGCTCGGCACGGTCGGCCCCCGCACGCTGCGCTTCATGTTCCGGCAATCCGTGGGCGGCTCACTGTACGAACACTGACGCTACAAGTCCGGATCGTTCTGGCATTTCTCGCTCGACGGCGAGTCACTCGGGAAGATCGCGAACGTCGTGCCTTTCTTCACTTCGATGTTTTTGCCGTGGTGAAAGAAGTTGAAGATGCCGATGGCGGCGCCGAGTCCGGGAACCGGGACGGCTCCTAGATAGCCCGGCATATTGCCGGTCGAACCCGCGCGGTGCAGGTCGCTTGCGTTGTGATCCAAGACGACGCCCAGATGGTTGCCGCCGGGGAGTACGAAATAGCGCGGCTCCAGCACCAGCGTCCCAGGGCGGCCGCCCGAACCTGCGGGCGATGCGATGGCAACGATTCCGTAGCCCATCGTGCGGGCGGGAATGACGATGTTATTGCCCACGGTTACCGCGTTGACCGTTTCGAAACGGAAGAAATCGCCCGGTCTGGCGGTACCCGAGTCCACCGAATCGAGCATCTGGACCGCGACCACCGTGCACGGATTCAGTCCCGATATCGTAAAGGCCGCCGCACGTAGCGGAAAAGTCGCAGCCAGCGACAAACTGCATAGCGTAAGGAAGACGACGGCTCTAACGAAGGCGCTCATGAGCGCTTTCTTACCCGGTCGTCCTTACGGCGTCCCTTTTTTGACGGGCTGAAGGAGAGGCATGGCGGAAGCGGGTTCCGCGGACGTTCCGCTGCTGCGGACCGATCTCGCGCATCTGCTGGAGCGAATCACCGACGGGTTTTTCGCCCTCGATTCGGCGTGGCGCATCGTCTACATGAATGCGGAAGCGCGCGTGCTGCTGCGCGCCGGCAACGCTGAAGTCATCGGCAAGTACTGGCTCGACGCGTTTCCGCGGGCGCGCGGCACGGCGTTCGAACGCGAGTACACGCGCGCCATGCGCGACCAGATTCCGGTGCAGTTCACCGAATTTTCCTCCACCAGTCAGCGCTGGCTCGAAGTCAAGGCGTATCCCTCGGCCGACGGCATCTCCGTCTATTTCCGCGACGTCACGGCGCGCATGAAGGCCGAACGCGAGCTGGAAACACGCTCCGCGCAGTTGCAGGCGGTCATTGCGTTCGGGCGTTTGGCGCTTTCGGGCGCAAGCATCGAGCAGCTCTGGAACGACGCGATGGAGATGCTGCAGGTCTACATCGACGTGCCGCTCGTCGAACTCCATCTGTACGATCCGCAAACGCAGCTGTTGCGCCTGGCGGTGAGCGACGGTTGGGACATGACGGGCGAGACGCGCGAGCCCATGGATTTGCAGAGTCAGGCCGGTGAAGCGCTGCGCAAAGCGCAGCCGGTGGTCGCGAGCGACGTGCGCATCGATCCCCGCTTTTCCGACAAGCGCGGATTCACGCACATGGGTGTGCGCGCGGGAATGTGCGTGCTCATGGGTACGCGCGAGGATCCGCTCGGCGTGATATCCGCATACACCACGCAGCCGCGTGTGTTCACGACCAACGACGTGCGCTTCGTCGAGTCGATCGCCACGATCATCGGCGAAGCCACGCGTACCAACGAGCAGAAGCGGCGCGTCATCGAAGTGCTCGAGAGTATCACCGACGCGTTTGCCTCGCTCGACCGCGATCTCACCATCACATACGTCAACGGGCGGATGGAAGAAATCTACGGCATGCCGCGCGAGGAATTGATCGGCAAGCCGCTGCGCGGCTTCATGCCGCACGGCGCGAACGACGAGAACATCCGCCACTTCGATCAGGCGTTGCGCGAACGCCGTACCATAACGTACGAGTCGTATAATTCGCGCACGGAACAATGGTACGAGGCGCGCATCTATCCGGCCGCGGACGGGCTTTCCGTGTACTTGCGCGACATCACCGTGCGCAAACTCGGCGAGATGCGCATGCGCGAACTCAACGAGGAATTGGAACGCCGCGTCACCGAGCGTACGATGCAACTGGAACTGGCGAACAAGGAACTGGAGTCGTTCGCGTACTCCGTGTCGCACGATTTGCGCGCTCCGCTGCGGGCCATCGACGGCTTCAGCCAGGCGCTCGAGGAAGACTATGGCACGCTTTTGGACGGAGCGGGCACCGGTTATTTGGGGCGTGTACGTGCGGCGGCACGCCGCATGGGCGACCTGATCGACGCGCTGCTCAAACTGGCACGGGTCGCCAGGCATGCCATCACGCCGGTTCCGGTGGATCTCTCACGCGTTGCCGAATCGATCGCGGCCGATTTGCAAAGCGTGGAACCCGAACGGACGGTGGAGCTGCGCATCGCTCCGGGGTTGCGTGCGCTGGGTGAGCCGCTGCTGCTGCGCGCCGTGCTCGAAAACCTGATCGGCAACGCCTGGAAGTTCACGCGCAAGGCGCCCGAAGCGGTCATCGAGTTTGGACTCGAGGGCCAAGAGTACTACGTGCGCGACAACGGCGCGGGATTCGATATGGCCTACGCGAACAAGTTGTTCGGAGCTTTTCAGCGGCTGCTCAGCGCTGACGAGTATGAGGGTACGGGTATTGGCCTCGCGACGGTCGCGCGTATCATCCACCGCCACGGCGGAGAGATACGCGCGCATGGCAGCGTCGGTGCCGGAGCAACGTTTTGGTTCACTCTGCCGCAGGTTGAGGACGGAACATGAAGCCGTACATCTTACTCGTCGAGGACAGCGCGGACGACATCGAGCTCACCAAACGCGCGTTCAGCAAAAACCGCATCGTCAACGAAGTAGTCGTGCTCAGCGACGGCGCGCAGGCGTGCAAGTATCTGTTCGAGGACTATTGCGAAGGCCGCGGGCTGCCGCAGTTCATTCTGCTCGATCTCAAACTGCCGAAGCTTTCCGGGTTGGAAGTGCTCGAACGCATCAAGGGCAATCCGACGACCGCCGTTATTCCCACGGTAATTTTGACTTCGAGCAAACAAGAAGAAGATCGGCTCGCCGGTTATCGTCTGGGCGTGAACAGTTACGTGCGCAAGCCCGTCGACTTCAACGAATTTGTCGAAGCCGTGCGCCAAGTGGGTTTGTACTGGCTCGTGCTCAACGAGCCGCCGCCGAGTCCGGCCCAGGCGGTGTAACGTGGGCGATCGCCTGCGGGTTCTCTGTATCGACGATTCGCCGGACGACGCGGATTTGAACGTCATGGCGCTGCAGCGCCATGGCTACGTGATCGAACACGAACGCGCCGACACGCCCGAAGAGGCGCAAAAACTGCTGGTCGAGCGGCAATGGGATCTCATTCTGTGCGACTATTCGATGCCGCAATTCAGCGCGTCGGCAATGCTCGATCTGCTCGGGCAGTTGCGCGTCGACGTGCCGTGCCTCATCGTGTCGGGTGCAATCGGCGAAGAAGCGGCAGTTGAAACGATCCGTCGCGGTGCGTACGACTACATTTTCAAAAATAATCTCAAGCGTTTGGGTCCAGCGGCCGATCGCGCTTTGCGCGACTCCGAGATCCGGCGCGCGCGTCAGGCGATGGAAGTGCAGCTGCGCGAGCGCGAGATGCGCCTGCGCTTGCTGTTCGAACAGTTGCCGGCGCTCGTCATCACGTGCGACACCACGCTGACGATTACGTCGGTGGAAGGCGCGCAGCTCGGGCAGCTCGGCATGAACCCCGATGCGATGATCAGTACGCGCATTGCCAGTTCGCCGCTCATCGCCGACGAGTCGCGTTTTCCCGCGCGGCGCGC
>JBKPMZ010000027.1:0-19472 GCA_046732415.1 Vulcanimicrobiota bacterium | reverse complement strand
CAACAAGACGCCGTCCGCTACTGTCGATCGACACGGCGAGAAGTTCGTCAAACCGCATATCAAAACGTCCATCGATTCCGCCGACGCCTTGCTGATGACGCGTATCGCGACCGCGGCGTTGCTGCGGCACTACGGCGGTATGCGCCTGGACCGCGTGCAGATTGCGCTGCGCTTCTATAAATTTCCGCGCTTCAGCCAGCGCAGCAAACCCGATCGCCCGCAAGACGGCCATCTGGTGACGTTGGAGTGGCAAGCCGCGCCGACCGTGGCGCCGCTGTAGGAGAAGCAATGCAACTATTCTCGCTCATCCGCGGTGCCATGGAAACCAAACACCGCCTCATCGCGATGTCGATGCTGCGCATCGCCTTCGGCTTGTACATGCTGGCGTTCTACGCCATGCACTTGTTCCAGTACGGCGTGTTTTGGGGCGTCAACGGCATCGTTTCGTATGCGACGTTCCGCGATGCGATGTTCACGACGCACGACGTGTCGCTGTTCTTGCTCTCGCCCTCGGACGCCGTCGGAAAGATGCTGATTTTTTGCGGCATCATCGTCACGGTGCTCTACACGCTGGGCTGGCGTACGCGGCTGATGTCCGTGCTGTTTTATATTTTTACGTGGTCGGTGTACCGGCGCGACTACTATATCTTGAACGGCGGCGACAACCTGCTCTATATCTTGGCGTTCTATATGATGTTCGTGGACGCGGGCGCCTATTTTTCGCTCGACGCGAACCGCGCCAAACAGAACATGGCGCCCAAAGCCTATTCGTTCAAGAACCTGCTGCACAACTTCGGCGTGCTCGCCGTCATCATCCAGCTCTGCGTGCTCTACACGACGTCGGTGTTCTTCAAGGTGCAAGGCCACATGTGGCAGGACGGTACGGCGATTTACTACGTGCTGCGCAGCAATCAGTTCAACCTTACACCCGTGGGGCGGGCGCTCTACCATAACGGCGTGCTGGTAGCCGTCCTCACGTATTCGACGCTGCTTTTCCAGGCCGCGTGGCCGTGGCTCATCTGGAACCGCTACGCACGTCCGGTCCTCGCGCTCGGAGCCGTCTCGCTCCATCTATCGATTGCGTACTTCATGGGGCTGTACTGGTTCTCGTTCATCATGATAGCCTCTGAGTGCGTGATTTTCAGCGATTCCGAATACGTGGCGTTCTCGCAATGGCTCGACCGCGTGTGGCTGCGTCTGCGCGGCAGCGCGCCCGCGTACGAGCCGCAGTCCTCGAGTACGTGACCAAACGCCGGCGTGTACTTGTCGCTTTGGCGCTCGTCAGCATGGTGCTGACGGGCGTCGCGGCATGGTACGGCAGCGGGCCGGTCACCCTCGTCACCGGCGCATGTATCATTGCCTACCTGGCGATCGCGCCGATGTGGGCATCGGGCTGGTTTGGTCTTCGGGGCGCCTTTGTGGCGGCGTTTGCGATCGAAATAGCGGTTATCGCCGCGCACACGTGGGGTGTTGCTCCGGGATCGGGGCCGCTAGGGCTGCCGCTATTATGCGTGCTGGCCCTCTTCGCGCTGTACGTTCTGCTCAAGTGCGCGGTGGCGGCGCGCGTGCCGCGCGGAGAGATGCTTGATTTGCGCTTTCCGCTCAAAGACGGGTTGTATGCCGTAGGGCAAGGCGGAAACGGCGCCGCGATCAACCATCACGCGTCCTCGCG
This sequence comes from Vulcanimicrobiota bacterium, assembly GCA_046732415.1. GTDB lineage: Bacteria > Vulcanimicrobiota > Vulcanimicrobiia > Vulcanimicrobiales > Vulcanimicrobiaceae > DATGJX01. Next base: position 17,800 of record JBKPMZ010000027.1, on the reverse strand, counting down.
CCAGCAGCGTTTCGCATTGGACATTGTAAAAGCCGACGGCGACATTACCGGTGCGCCGGTTCTCGCACCGTGCAGCGGAACGATTGCTGCCGCCGCGGACGATATGCCGGACGAAGGATCGTTGACGATGCGGGGCGTGCAAGTTTTCGGCAATTACGTCGCGGTGGAATCAGAAAGCGGCGCACTGGTCATGCTGGCTCATCTTCAATCCGGAAGCGTGTGCGTGCAGCGCGGGCAGCGCGTGAGCGTAGGCGACATCGTGGGCCGCGCCGGCAATTCCGGGCGATCGAGTGAACCGCATCTGCATATACATGCAGAGCGGAACGGCGATGCCGTTCCGCTCCGGTTCGATGGGCGTTGGCTGGTGCGAAACAGCCTTGTTCGCGTTTAAAGAACGCCGAACTTATGCGCCAACGCGACGCCGCCGCCCGCGAAGAGCGCGCCCAGAATCAGTACTAGCGCTGCGAACGTATAGGCGATAGCGGGACTCGTTTTTGCGGTAATGCGGAGCATCGTCGCGTTCAAGAAGAAGCCCCAGACGCTGAAGATGCTGATGGCGGACAGAAAGGCCACCGTTACCGCGCTCCCGTGAGGCACGAGCGACCCGAGACTCGGCACCGCCTGTGCCAGTGAGAGCGAACTGTCGAACGAATCGGCACCCCGAATCATCGCAATGATACCGAGCGCAACGGAGCCCAATCCGATTGTCGGCACGGCGATGTTCATCGAGCCGCACCACAAGCGTTTGAAATCGGCTTGGCCGCGACCGGCGGCGTTGCCGATAAGCATGAACACCGTGTTTAAAAATACGCCGATGAACAGCCCCAGCAGGGGACCGAGGAATGTGAATACGCTGGTTTTACCGGCGTTTGCTACCGCTGCTTGCTTTCGTTCGGCCGTAGCCGTGGCAAACAGCGGACCGTTCACCATGCGCTGCGCTTGAGCCGTTGCCGCGTGGTGCTGTGCCGGCAATTGAAGATACGTTCCGACGCATAGCAAGACGATTGCAATGATGAGCGCCCATCCCCACGTCGGCATAGTCTGTAGGCGTTCAAACGCTTCCGCAGGCGCGGCGATGGTGTCCACAACGGTGGAAAGGCCGCCGGACTTGGCGGCGGCAGGTGCGGAAACACCCATTCTCAAGGCCTCCTCTTCGAAAAACAAATCGCCGCAAACCGTTTACGGCTGCGGTACTGTAGGATTTCAAGCGGTCTTATACGGAGGCCTCCGCCGTGGCTCCAACCGGTGAAGATTTGCGCGCTTGCGTGAGTTCATGGCAGAGCGATTCGGGTTTGTCGCTTGCCACGAAGATTGTCAAAACCTCGCGCGGGAGCGGACGGAAAAGGTGATACTCCACGGCGGGCTCGTTTAGCGCAATCCGCACCAACGGAACGCCGCCGAACGAAAGCACCGCGCACCGATCTCCACGCTTGCGCGGCAGCTTGCGCCGGTTCACGACACCGAGGCATTGCACGTCCGCGATGTGCTTTGGGTCCAGCCGCACCGACTGAAGAATGCCGTTGCGTAAGACGATCTGTTCTCCGCGCATCTCATGAGGACGATTGGCCATTGTTCCGAGCAAGCCAAAGAGCCAGAGGCAAGCCCAGACGTCGAGCAGATCGAGCAGCAGCGCAAGCCACCATACGTGGTGCGGCAGCAGCACCCAGATTAGAAAGGCGTCGGGCACGACCGACAACGTGATGATCGAGGCCATCATGCCGATCTTCGAGCCGTGAACGTACGTTCGTGACGATGCTTGCGGCGGGGTGATGAACGCCCGCAGACCGGCGCCGGCGCTGACGACGAGTGTGATGTCCGTGCTTGCAAGCCGCGCGAACCAGTCGGGGAAAAAGCGTGCGAAGACCTGTTGCAATCGTGATTCCAGGTAGCCGTCGTCGCCGGCGCTTGCGCGAAGCGCCCGAAGCATATAGATGCAGACACCGATGATCGCTGCGTCCAGAGCGAACAGCATGGCAACAACTGCGGTTCTCGGAATGACTGCATTGGCAACCAGTATGGAAGCTGCAAGAACGGCGACGGGTAATGCAAGTCGCGTCGCCGGAAGTTCTTTGCGGCGCACTTTGGCGAATTCGACGCCGGTTCGCCACGACAAAAGCGCGGCGATGACTATTCGAACCGCAAGAAGCCAAACCACTCGTTGCGGCGCTTAGGTGGGCGAGTGCGACTTCCTTTCGAACGGCGGCTGCTTGAGCAGATCGTCGATCGGCACGTTGTTGAGAATCGCTTTACGGACGCGCTCGAGCCGCTCGCGACGCAGTTCCAGCAGTTTGAGTTCGAGGATCATTTTCGCTCGCCGAAGCGCCCGCTTCGAATAGATTTGATCGGCGGCCACGGGTGGCGGGCTCGGGTGCACCTGGTGCCGGCGGTGATGTACGCGCTTGGCCGATCCCGGCAGGGAAGCGGCCAGAGCCAAGGTCAGGGTGAAGGCCGCGAGGTAACGGAGTGCCATGCCTCTCCATCACGTCCGCCCCGGCTGCGCCTAGATGCTCAAGCCTAGTAGCCCCCTCGTCGTCCCGGACCCGCCGGCCGAGCCGTACGTTCGCATCATCCCCCTGGGCGGTTGCGGTGAGATCGGCCGCAACATGACGCTTATCGAAACGCGGGATGACATGGTCGCCGTCGACTGCGGGCTCATGTTCCCCGACGAGGAGATGTACGGCGTCGATATCGTCATCAACGATTTCACGTACATCCGCGAGAGGCGCGAAAAATTTCGCGCGGTGCTGGTGACGCATGGCCACGAAGACCACATCGGCGGGATTCCGTACCTGATGCGCGAGTTCAACGTTCCTGTCGTCGGAACGCCGCTCACCAACGCGCTCATCAAGGCAAAAGCGCGCGACCACAAGATGATGGGCGAAGCGGAGTTCGTCACCGTTCAACCCGGCGACCGCGTTTCGTACGGCGACATTGAAGCCGAGTTCGTGCACATCAACCATTCGGTCGCCGGTGCCTGCGCGCTTGCGGTGCGTACGCCGGTCGGAACGATTTTTCACACCGGCGATTTCAAGTTCGACCAAACACCGATAGACGGCAAGCCGGCGGACTTTGCCGCAATTGCGCGCGTCGGCGAGGAAGGCGTGCTGTGCATGCTCTCGGACAGTACGAACGCCGAACGACCGGGGCATACGCAATCGGAACGCATTGTGGGCGAAGCGTTCAGCGCCGTATTCTCACAGGCAAAGGGGCGCATCATCGTCGCCTCGTTTGCGTCAAACGTCCCGCGCATCCAGCAGGTCATCGATCAAGCGATGCGCTTCAACCGAAAGATCGCGTTCTTGGGGCGTTCGCTGATGAACGTCGTGCATTTCGCATCGGAACTGGGCTACTTGCGCGTGCCGGCCGATCGGACCATTCGCATCGAGGAAGCCGATGAATATCCGCCCGAGCAAGTCGTGGTGATGACGACCGGATCGCAAGGCGAGCCGATGAGCGCGCTCACGCGCATGTCCGTACGCGATCACGCCAAATTCAAAATCGTGCCGGGCGACACCGTCGTCATCAGCGCGACGCCGATTCCCGGCAATGAAAAAGGCGTCTACAAAACGATCAACAACCTGTGCCGGCTCGGCGCGATCGTGGTTCACGGCACCGACGGCCGTTCGCACGTTTCCGGTCATGCATCGCAAGAAGAGTTGCTGCTGATGCTCAACCTGGTGCGGCCGGAGTTTTTCGTTCCGGTGCACGGCGAGTACCGTATGCTGGTACAGCACGGCAAACTCGCAGCGCGAACGGGCGTGGATCCGCAAAACGTGTTCGTCGTGGAAAACGGCGACGTGCTGGAATTCACGCACGACTACGGCGATAAGATCGGCAAGACCTACGGCGGCCACGTGCTCGTCGACGGATCGAGCGTGGGCGACGTCGGCGAGGCGGTGCTGCGCGACCGCCGGCTGCTGGCGGCGGACGGTTTCATGATGGTCGTCGTCACGATCGACAGCGAAGAAGCACGCGTCATCGCCGGGCCGGACCTCATTTCACGCGGCGTCTTTTACGTCCCCGAATCCGATGGCGTCATCGACGAATTGCGTGCCGAACTGGTGACACTCATCGAGGACGTTCCCGTCGAGGGGATTCGCGACGTAAACACGGTGAAAGAACACATACGCAGCGGGCTGGCAAAGGCGATTCACGCACGCTACAAACGCCGCCCGGTGATCGTTCCCGTCGTCATGGAAGTGTGATGGAAGTGGAGGCACACACACATGAGTACGCGCAAGCAATTCCTCGCGGCAGCGGCAGCGGTTCCGCTCGTTGCCGCCGCGCCGCCGCCCGCGGCGCCTGAGCCGGCACCAACGCCTACGCCGAAAAAGCGCGAGGTTTCGGCAGCCGCGAAAGCGCTCGCGCAGGACATGCGCAAATTCGACTCGGCGCTCACAGACAAACAAATCGAAGAGATCGCCCGCGGCATCGATTACAATCTTCGCGCCGGCAGCGGCGTAAATCCGCACGGTACGGCGCTGAAAAACTGGGACGAGCCGGTGACGGTGTTTGAGGTGCCGTCATGACGAGCGAAGAGATCGCGTTCTTGGATGCGACCGCGCTCGGGCAGATGATCGCCAAGCGCAGCATCTCATCGGTAGAGCTTACCAAACTCTATCTGGCGCGGCTGGAGAAATACGGCGCCGCGTACGGTGCCGTCGTTACCATCATGCACGATCGTGCGCTTCGGGAAGCACGTGCGGCGGACAAAGCGCTCGCATCCGGAAACGTGCGCGGCTCGCTGCACGGCGTTCCCTACGGCGTGAAAGACTTGCTCGCGGCCGTCGGCGCTCCGACCACGTGGGGTGCGCAGCCGTACCGCAATCAGGTGTTCGGCTACGACGGCACGGTGGTGAAAAAACTAAAAGACGCCGGCGCCGTGCTCTGCGCAAAACTCGCGATGGTGGAGCTCGCCGGCGGCTTCGGGTACAACGACGCCGATGCGTCGTTCACCGGTCCCGGGCGAACGCCGTGGAACCGAAACTACTGGAGCGGCGGCTCGTCGAGCGGACCCGGTGCCGCAGTTGCGGCCGGGCTCGTCGGTTTTGCGATCGGATCGGAAACGAACGGTTCGATTATGGTGCCTGCCGCGTTTTGCGGCGTGAGCGGTGTACGCCCGACGTACGGCCGCGTGAGCCGCCACGGCGCGATGGCACTCATGTGGACGTCCGACAAACTTGGGCCGCTTTGCCGATCGGCACGCGACGCGGAAGCGGTGCTCAAAGCCATCAGCGGACACGATCCGAACGATAAGACCTCGCGCACGCAGCCGTTTCCCACGGTGCGCGGCCGTAAGCCGAAGATCGCGGTCGTCAAAAATGCGACGGCGAAAACGATGCCGGCGGTCGAGAAAAATTTCAACGCATCGCTGCAAGTGCTGCACAGTTTCTGCGACGTCGTAACCGGCGTTACGCTGCCGAAGGGTCCCTACGGCGCGGTGTTCGGCGCGATCTTCAACGGTGAATGCGCGGCGGCGTTTCGCGATCTCATCGAGAGTGGCCGCTCGCGCGAATTGCGTTCCGTGGACGATCGCATCGGAGGCTACCAAGTCTACGGGTCGCTCGCGGTCGACTATGTCGACGGCATGCGGCGCCGTGCAATTCTGAATGAAGAACTCACGCGTGCGATTGCGCCGTACGATGCAATCGTGTACCCGACGCTGCCGACGGTCGCGTATCCGGTCGGCATTCCGTTCGACAAGGCGTATCCCGACAAATACTCGGGCGAGATCGAGATGGGCAGCCCGGGCAATCTTGCGGGCCTGCCGTCGATCAGCGTGCCGAACGGCTTCGGCGAACATGGCTTGCCGACGGGGCTTGCGCTCATGGGACGCGCGTGGGGCGAATTTCAACTAACGCAGATCGCCAAAGGCTATCAAGCGCGCACGAAGTTTCATCTGCAGCATCCCGTATTGCATTCCGGTTAGCAGCGCCTATTGTCCATTCTCTTCGGGCTTTTGGCCGCGGCGTTCTACGGAGCGGCGGATTTCTGCGGCGGCTTTGCGACCAAACGCAGCGACATGTACGCCGTTACCGCGACCTCGCAAGCCTCGGGCTTGGTGTTGCTGCTCGTGCTCTTGCCGGTGCTGGGCGGTCATTTCACCCAGCAGGCGCTGCTCTATGGTGCGATAGGCGGCGTCTGCGGCGCGGGCGGCGTCCTGCTGCTGTACCACGCGCTCTCCGTCGGCAAGATGGGCGTCGTTTCACCGATTACCGCCGTGCTTGCGGCGGCCGTGCCCGTCGTTGCCGGTTTCGTCCTGGGCGATCGCTTGTCGGCGTGGCAGATCACCGGCATCGCGATTGCGCTCGCGTCGGTGGTGCTTATCTCGCTCTCTACCGAACCCGATGGGCGTTTCGAGTTTTCGACCGCCGGCGTGCGCGAAGCGATCGCATCGGGCGTGCTGCTCGGGGCGTATTTGTTGTTCTTGTCGCTTGCCGGAGAACATGCCGGCGCCTACCCTCTGCTGTTCGCGCGCGTTGCTTCAGTCGTTGTGCTTGCGCTATGCGCTGCGGCGTTGCGCCGGCCCGCCGTTCCTGCGCGCGGATCTGTCGGGATCGTGCTGCTAACCGGCGTCATCGACATGAGTGCCAATGTGCTGTACGTGCTGGCGGTGTATGCGGGGTATCTTTCGATTGCGGCGGTCCTTACGTCGTTGTATCCCGGCAGCACGGTACTGCTCGCGCGCATCGTCTTGGGCGAGCGCCTGGCCATCGTGCAGAAGATCGGCGTCGCGCTCGCGCTTGCGGGCGTTGCGCTGATTGCGAGCTAGCGCTTCGCGCGGCGTTCGCGCAATTCGCCTAGTTGCACGGCGTGAATGAAACGCGCGATCTCTTCGCGCGTGTACGCGTCGACTTCGACGAACGCGATGCCGAACGCCGGCGTCTGTTCCTCGCCGCCGAAGCGGCCGGCAACGCGCGCGCGAATGCGCATCTCTTCGAACGGTCGCCGCTGGTTTCGCGTACGCGTGCGTGGCCCGAACGGCGTCATTACGACCTCTTCCTCGATCTGCGCGGGGAAGACGCGCAGCACGTCGTTCGGCAGATGAAAGCGCAGCATCACTTCATCGTTAACGTCGAGTTCGCGATCGCACGTAATTCGTAAACCGCCGGCGCTGATGTCCGACGCCGTAACCTGGAGCGGCGCACCTGCCCTGTCGACAAAGGTGAGTTCCAACGGGAACTGCACGTTTGCGCGGTACGCGGTACGCCGGTTGATGTCCGACGGTTTGACGTTCATGGCGGCGGCGCGCTGCGCGCGGTTGAACGCCTCACGCCGCTGTGCCTCGAGAATTTCCTTGGTAAGCGTCGTCTGCTCGTCGGGAAGCAGCCCCGTGAACGTCACGCCGTATTCGTACGTTTCGCCTTGCGATGACGGACGGCGCGCGACGATGGTGCCCGCCAAGCGCAATCGCACCGATTCGCGCGGCCAGTCGAACGCGACCGTGACGCCACGATCGAGCGCGATCCAAGAACGCAGCCGGCACCCGGACACGGAGATGTCGACGATCGTCGCGTTTATGGGCAGGCGGATGCCGCGAACGTCCACCTGCACGGGCAGATCGACGGTTTGACGGTAACTCTCACGCGAGTTTTTGAGCATCCGCCGCCTCCGTTACATCGCTACAGCGTCGACCAGACGTCGAGTTTGCGCTTGACGCGCTCGATGACGCCGTCGGTGAATTCCGTCGTCGACGCATGGCCGCTGAGGTCGCTGGTCTTCAGCCCTTCGTGCACGGCTTCGAGCGTCGACTCGTAGATCGCGCGCGACGCGTTCTGCGCGCGTTTGTCTTCCATGTAGGAGAGCAGTGCCGCGCACGCGAGAATCATCGCCATCGGGTTCGCGACGTTCTTGCCGAACAGGCGCGGCGCCGTGCCGTGCGGCGCTTCCGCCATCACGACCGAGGGGCGGAGTTGTTCGTCGAACGACAACAGCACCGATTCGGCGCCGGCGATGGAGCCGAAGAGCTGCATCACTAGGTCCGACAGGCAGTCGCCATCGCGGTTGAGCGAGGGAATCACCATCGGCACGTCGCCATCCGTGCTGAGCAGCAGCGCATACGTGGCGTCGATGAGCTGCGGTTCGTACGTGACGTTCGGATGACGCTGCGCGGCCGCGTCCATCTCTTCTTTCAACATGCCTTCGTACACGGGGCTGACCGTATACTTCGGGCCGCCGAAGACTTTGGCGTGCATGCGCTCGGCATGCTGAAACGCGTATTCGGCAACGAACCGGCACACGCTGCGCTCGATCGTTTCGGTGCGATGCGCGACTTCGGTCGGACCTTCGCCTTCGCGCCATTCCTTTGCACCGTACGCATCGCCGACCGCCATGCGCACGACCGAGATGGGCGCGTGAATGCCGGCAACGGGGCGAATGCCGGGCAAACGTCGTCCGGTGCGCACGATGACCTTGCCGTCGATCGCGCGGCGCAGAATCGCGTTGGGCGAACCGACGTCGCCTTTGGTTTCCGGCGTGATCGTCGCAGCCTTCAGGCCGAAGTGCGCGCGTTTCATCGCTTCGGCCGCTTCTTGCACGACGGCGTTCTGCGTGTTGCGCCGGTTCTCGAGCGACAAATCGTAGCGCTCGAAATTCAACTCGACGTCGATGACGGAGCGTTCGAGCACGCGCAGTGCATCTACAAGCAACTCTTGTCCGGTTTGGTCGCCTTCCAGTACGACGATCGTTGGCGGGGTCAAATGAACTCCTATGCTGATGACGAAAGAATCTAATCCATGGCACGCGTACGCCGTAAGGCGACCGCGAAATCGCGACTGAACTTTGAGATCGCCGGGATCGCCGCGATCGGTCTCGCCGTTCTGCTCGGGATCGCACTGGCCTTGCCCGCTGCACGCGCCGGCATCGCCGGCGGCGCAACGGCTGCGGCCCTGAGCGCCCTGTTTGGAGGAGCTGCCCCGCTTTTCCCGGTGCTGGTCGCGCTGTTCGGCGGAATCATCTTTCTGGAGATCAACGTCCCGCGCATGATGGCGACCCTGGGCACCGCCGCGCTCGGGTACTTTCTGCTCATCGACGCATCGTTCGGCCACCACGGCGGATGGGTCGGCGCCGCGCTGTGGACGGGGCTGCGGACGCTGGTCGGCGTGATCGGAGCGCGCATCGTCATTGGCCTGGCGGCGCTCCTGTTCGCGGTGTGGATCACGAACGTGTCGGTAAAGAAAGTGATCGGCCTGCTGATTCTGGCCGTATCAAAACTGCGCGTGCCGAGCGTGCCGCGCGTGGCTTTGCCCGACGGGCACGACACGCTGCGCGAGGCGTTCGCGCTGCCCGACGCGCCCGTGCAAAATGGCCGTAATAAGAAGAAGGCCGAGCCCATTGTAGAGTCTGGGGACGCGCTTTACGATCTGGTTCCGGTGGAGGCGTTCATTCCTCCGCCCGCGCCGACGATCGTGGTGGAAGATGAGGATGAACCCTTCGAAGCACCGGAAGGCGAATACGAACCTCCCGCTCCGGTAACGCACAGCGCTTCGACAAACTCAGGACCGGCGCACCTTGTCTATAGTTTGCCGGACCTGGCGCTGTTCGATCCGCCGCAAGCGCAAGTTGCAGACGACTCCAGCCGCTCGCACGTGCTCGAAGATACGCTCGCATCGTTCGGCGTCGGCGCAAAGGTCGCGCACATCGAACGCGGTCCGTCGATCACGCGCTACGAGCTCAAGCCTGAACGCGGCGTAAAAATTTCGCGCATCGCTTCGCTCGCCGACGACATCGCGCTCGCCCTGGCGGCAACCAGCGTGCGCATTGAAGCGCCGATTCCCGGCAAATCCGCCGTGGGCATCGAGGTTCCAAACAAAACGATCTCCGTCGTCGCAATTCGTGAGATTCTCGAATCCTTGCCGCAGCGCGGGCAAGTGCCGCCGCTCTGGATGGCGCTCGGCAAAGACATCACCGGGCGTCCGGTGTTCGGCGATCTCGGAAAAATGCCGCACTTGCTCGTCGCGGGTGCTACGGGTTCGGGCAAATCCGTCTGTTTGAACACGATCATCGCATCGCTGCTGGTGAGCGCGACGCCCGATCAAGTGCAAATGCTCATGATCGATCCCAAGCGCGTAGAACTCACGGTTTATAACGGCATTCCGCATCTCATCAAAGACGTCATCACCGATGCGCGGATGGCGGCCGGCGCGCTGTTCGAGATGACCAAAGAAATGGACGCGCGCTACGAGCGCTTCGCCAAAGCCGGCGTGCGGAAAATCGAAGAGTACAACGCGAAGTTTCCCGACGAGAAACTGCCGTACGTGGTCATCGTCATCGACGAACTCGCGGACCTGATGCTCGTCGCTCCGGCGAAAGTGGAGACGACCATCATGCGGTTGGCGCAGCTCGCCCGTGCAACCGGCATTCACTTGATCGTCGCCACGCAGCGCCCGTCGGTCGACGTCATCACGGGCCTCATCAAAGCCAATATTCCTTCGCGCATCGCGTTCGCGGTCAGTTCGCAAGTCGATTCCCGCACGATTCTCGACATGGCGGGCGCGGAACGTCTGCTCGGCCGCGGCGACATGCTGTACCTGCCGATCGACGCGCCCAAACCAATTCGCTCCCAAGGCGCGCTGATTACGGGCAGCGAGGTAAACCGTCTGGTCGATTTCTGGGCGAAGCAAGGCCGCCCGGAAAATCTGCTCGATGTCGAGGTCGTGCCGATTTCCGACGACGACGGCGCCAAGAAAGACGTCGATCCGCTTTGCTACGACGCGGCGAAGTTCATCATCGAAAGCAACTATGCGTCAACCGCCGCGCTGCAGTCGCAGTTTTCGATCGGCCATCCGCGCGCCGTGCGCGTCATGAAGCAACTCGAAGAATTTAAAATCGTCGGCCCGCACGAAGGCACCAAACCGCGCCGCATCCTCATCGGCCTCGCGGAACTCGAGCAGATCGCGCCGCGCCTGGGCCGCGAAGATAACGGCCAACAAGATCTCTTCGCAACCGGAAGTTGAGTTCGACGAAACAATCGCGCCGCGCTGACATCGACGTTGCGGGTATTCTCGCGCTCGCAATTCCTGCCATCGTGCTTTTTGCCGCGATGATGTGGCTCGGCTATTACGTCACGCAGCATGGCGAGCCGCCTGCGCTGTGGGCCTTTGCGCAAAGCGTACGCGGCCACGCCATTGGTTTTGCGTGGGCGCTCACGAACGCCGGCTATGCACAAGTGTTGGCGCCGCTGTACGTGGTGTGCATCGTCATCGCGATTCTGCGTCCGCGCTGGCGTCTGCCGATCTTGTTCGTGCTGGCCGTTGCACTCGTGTGCTGGCGCGCGGACGATGCGTTGCAGCACTATTTCGCGAGGCCGCGGCGCACCGATTGGATCGTCCGGCACGAGCACGCCTTTTCGTATCCCAGTTCGCACGCGGCAATCTCCGCGGGCTTCTACTTCTTGTCCGGCTTGGTGCTCTTGCGATCGCGCCTGCCCGCTTGGCTGCGCGCCGGGGCTTTCGTTCTGCTGACCGCCCTGACACTCGGCATCATGTGGTCCCGTCTCGCGCTCGGGGCACACTATCCCACGGACGTTCTCGGGGGCGCCGTGCTGGCGGCCGCGGTCATACTGCTCGGCCTCGCGCTGCTCAAGACCTCGGGCCGGCGACTTTTCGAACGCTGAATCGGAAAAAGTCCTTGGACCGGCGAGGGCGTTCGCCGTAGAGTACGAACCGTGGCATTTGCAATGGATCCAGCGCTCAAACCCATCGAACGTAAAGTCGAGGAAGGCATACCGCTCTCCATCGACGACGGCCTGACGCTCTTTGGAACGCCCGACATTCACAGTCTGGGGCGCATGGCTCGCGCAGCCAAAGAACGCAAGAGCGGCAAAAAAGTTTTCTACGTTCTCAACCGCTACATAAATTCCACGAACGTCTGCTATGCGAACTGCAAGTTCTGTTCGTTCGCGGTCGACGAGTTCAAGGAAAAAGAGCGCGTCGTGCGCATGCCCGCGGACGAGGTATTTGCCAAGGCGCTGGAAACCGGCGAGAACTTCAACCAGATTCACATCGTCGGCGGGCACGATCCGCGCCAACTCTCGCTCGATTACTGGCTTCCGCTGATGCGCCGGTTCAAGGAGCGGCTGCCGCACGTGCAGCTCTCCCTCTTTACCGCCGCGGAAATCGATTACATGGCAAAGCGTCACCGTATGAGCTACCCGCAGATCGTCTCGGAACTCAAGTCCGCGGGATTGGACAACGTGAACGGCGGCGGCGCCGAGATTTTCGCCGAAGAAACGCGCAAGAAGATTTGCCCGAATAAAGTTGGTTCGGACAACTGGCTGGCGATTCACGAAGAGCTGCATCGCCAGGGCGTTGCGTCGAACGCGACGATGCTGTACGGCCACATCGAATCGCTTGAAGACCGCCTCGATCACCTCGTTCGTCTGCGCGAGTCGCAGCAGCGCTCGCCGGGCTTCAACGCGTTCATTCCCCTTGCGTTTCATCCCGACGGCAATGAACTGAACGATTGCGGCTGGACGACCGGACTGGACGACATCCGCATGTTCGCGGTTGCGCGTCTGATGCTCCAGAACTTCGATCACATCAAGGCGTACTGGATGATTCAAGGCTTGAAAGTCTGCCAAGTGGCGCTGCACTTCGGCGCCGACGACATGGACGGCACGCACGGCAGCACCGACGAGGAGATGATCTATCACAGCGCGGGAACGCGCTCCGGCCAGTACGTCGACGATCGCGAGTTCCGGCGGCTCATCGAAGAAGCGGGCTACATTCCCGTGCGCCGCAACACGACGTACGAGGAGTTCGCGTGGGATTGGACACCGGAGGCGGTTCCAGTCTAAATGTTACGCAGCAGCCGGATGCGCTACGTCAACGATCTGCCGATTTACGCGGCGTTCGATGAAGGCGTGATCGACTATCCGGGCACGCTCGTTGCGGACGTTCCCGCGCGATTGAACGCCATGATGCGCGAGGGTGAACTCGACATGGGCCCGGTCAGCGCGTTTGAATATGCGATCGATGCCGATCGCTACGTGCTGCTGCCGGACTTGTGCATCGGCGCGCGCGACGAGATCGTTTCGGTGCTGCTCATTTCAAATTTGCCTCCGGCCGTGCTGGACGGCGCCAAGATCGCAACGACGAGCGAATCCGCCAGCGGTCGCAATCTGCTGCGCGTGCTCTTGGAACGCCGCTATAATGTGCGTGCGCAGTTCGTGGAGGTGGAGGACCCGCTCGCTCATGCGCGCGCCGGCGAACCGGCGATGGTGATTGGTGATGCCGCAGTGGATGCGGCGTTCGAGTTTCCCAGCGAGCAGGTGTACGACCTCGGTTCGCTGTGGCGCGACTGGACGGGCGAACAATCCGTGACCGCCGTGTGGGTCTCACGGCGCGAGGTGTTCGAGCGGCGCGTGGACGACGTGCGCGCGTGTTTGCACGCACTCACGGACGCGTACTCGTGGGGACGAGCAAATCGCAACCGCGTGATTGCGCTCGCTCAGTCGCTCAAACCGCGTCCGGCGGGATTCTATGAGATTTATTACGGCAAACTGAATTTCACGTTCCATTCGGCGGCGCAGCGCGGACTAGCGGCGTACTGCCGCGAACTGCACGCTATCGGCGCGATAGAGAACATTCCGCCGTTCGTTCCGGAGGTCATCGGTGTCGCTCAATAGCTTGCTCGAAAAAGCCGCAAACGGCGGACGACTCACGTTCGAGGAAGGCGTGCTGCTGTATCGCGATGCCGATCTGCACGATCTCGGCGCGGCCGCGCACGCGCGGCGCATGCAGCTCTATCCGACCAACGTCGTGACGTACGTGATCGACACCACGATCAACTACACCAACGTCTGCAACGTACACTGCACGTTCTGCGCGTTTTTCCGGCCGGAGAAACATAAAGACGGCTACACGATGTCGCACGACCAGGTTGCCGCGCGCGTGAAGTACGCAGCCGATCAGGGCGCGACGCAAATCATGATTCAAGGCGGCGTGAATCCCGAACTCGGCTTGGAGTGGTTCGAGACGCTTTTCCGCCGCGTAGCCGCTGAGTTTCCGAACGTCGACATCCATTCGCTCTCCGTTTCGGAGGTCGTGGGCCTCTCGCGGGTTGAGAATCTGCCCGTTCGCGAGGTGCTCGTACGTTTGAAGGCTGCCGGCATGAAATCGCTGCCGGGCGCCGGCGCGGAGATCTTGGTGGAGCGCGTGCGCAAACGGATCAGTGCGCGCAAGGTGAAGCCGGACGAATGGATCGGCGTCATGCGCGAGGCGCAATTGCTCGGCATGCCGACAACCGCCACGATGATGTTCGGCTCCATCGAAACGATGGAGGAGCGCATCGAGCACCTCGACGTCATTCGCAGCCTGCAGGACGAAACCGGCGGCTTCACGGCGTTCATTCCGTGGTATTACGTTCCGTGGAAGACGCCGCTGCGCGGAAAAGAGGCGACTGGTCTGGAGTATCTGCGTGTACTGGCGATTTCACGCTTATATTTGGACAACGTGCCGCATCTGCAAGCCTCTTGGCTGACGCCCGGCTTGAAGATGGGCCAGCTTGCATTGTTCTATGGCTGCGACGACATGGGCGGTACGATTATCGAAGAGCAAGTCGTTCATGACGCGGGCTCGACGAACGCAGCCACCCGCCGCGATCTGGAAGAGATTGTGAAGAGTGCCGGTTTTTCGCCGGTAATTCGGGATACATATTGGAACCTGCGCTCTGACGTCGCGCTCGCGAGCGCGTAAACTGTAAGCAGCCGAACGCGCATATACTCCAAAATATTGTATGCTTAGTCTGACAGGCTACAGAAGCTTTGCTTTGGAAAACGCCAAATTGTCTATTGCGCTTTTCTATCGCGAGGTTTTCTCTCATTGGATGATGCCCACGTCGTCCAAAACGCCGCTTCCCGCGATGGGAGCCCGGGCGAGTGTGAACCCTTGGCTCAACTGCCGGCATGGTGGAGCGGATTTTTGTTCCATGTGCTCAACCCGCGGCAACTCAGCATGTACGTGTATCTCGTCATGCTTTCCGACAGCTACGGCGTTTGCCATCCAACCATCGAGCAGATCCGCAAAGATCTCGGCCTGCTGAGTACCACGATGGTATTCGAGTCCATCGCCGTGTTGGAAGAGTACGGATTTTTCGTGCGAACGCGCGAGAGTTTGCCGGAATCCCGTTCGCGCCGCAACGTCTATCGCCGTACCGCCTGCGAATACACGATCTTGCGGCTGCTGGAAACCAACAAATTAGACGGCGATTTGCTGCCCGTGAACGGCGGTGATGCCGTGTCGAAAGACTCGCGCCAGCTGGTCGAAACGGGACTCAAGGAATTGCTGGGCGATCACTTCGCGCGCTATGCCGCCGCGGCGCCATCCGAAAAACGCGATGAGCTGATGAACGTTCTCAACGAATTGCTGCGAACGCGACCCGCCGGCATTTACGCGTTTACCGCGCCGCGCTGATCGTCGCCGCGGCCAAAACCTCGTCGCCGCCGCGATCGAAGAGCGCAACCAGTTGTCCCGGTGAAACGGCGCGCTGCGGTTTCTCGAACGCGACTTCCAGCGTATCGCCTCGCACGCTCGCAAACGCGGTGACGGGCGTTGCGCGATAGCGCACCATTGCGAGTACCGGAACCCGATCGCCGGTAAAGCGGTCCGGGCGGATCAGGTTTACTTCGCTCGCAACCAGACCCGCGGCGTCGAGTTCGTCTTCGCGGCCGATGACGATGGTGTTGGTCGATGCTTCGATGCGCGTGACGTAGCGCGGACCATCGGCAGTAGCAGGCAATCCTTGGCGCTGACCGACCGTGAAGTTCGCAATGCCGGCATGTGTTCCGACGCGTGCACCGGACGTCGTGACGATCTTGCCTTCCTTTTCTATACCGGGCCGTACGCGCGCCAGCACCTCGCGGTAATCGCCGCCTTCGACGAAGCAGATGTCTTGCGATTCCGTTTTGTCGTGCACCGGCAAACCTAAGCGGCGCGCGTGGTCGCGTGTGGTTGCCTTGTCGAACTCGCCGAGCGGCAGCAGCAGACGCGCGAGCTGGTCCGGTGCGAGCTGCGCCAGCGCATATGCTTGATCTTTGGCGTGCGTGCCGCGGAAGAGGTGCGGCCCGTCGTCGCGGTGCTCGATCCGCGCGTAATGTCCGGTAGCGATGTGCGATGCGCCCACGGAGTCCGCGTATTTACGCAGCGTGCCGAGTTTGACGAAGTTATTGCAGGACACGCACGGATTTGGCGTGCGGCCGTTTGCGTAGTCATCGGCGAAACGCTCGATGACGCTGCGGCGGAACGTTTCCTCGAAATTCAAAACGTAATGCGCGATGCCAAGCACCGCCGCACTGCGCCGCGCATCGTCGAAATCGTCGATGCCGCAGCAGCTCTTCGCGTGCGGAGCCTTCGTCGGAGAATACATCTTCATCGTCACGCCGATTACTTCGTAACCGGCCTCCGCCAACAGCCCTGCGGCCACTGCGGAATCGACGCCGCCGCTCATAGCGGCAATAACTCGCGGCTTTGCCATGGGTTTCGCAGGGACAGGATAACAGGACGGCGGCGCAAACAGAAGCTCCAATGTCGCTGGGAGAACGTTTTCGCGCAGCGCGGGAGCAGCGCGGGCTGACGCTTTCTGATGTCGCCGAGCATGTGCGCATCCGTTCGGTCTATCTGGCGGCAATAGAAGAGGAAAACTGGAAGGCAATTGGGGCTCCGGTCTATACCCGGGGCTTTTTGCGGACCTACGCCCGGTATCTCGGGCTCGACCCTGAGGAAGCGGTTTCCGAGTTCAATACGAAGGAAGGCGCCGCACCCGCTCCGGTAGGGGCTTCGGCTTCAGCGGCGGCGATTGGCTCGAGGCCTCAAGGCGGCAGTCTGGCCCCCCTCATCTGGGTTGCCGGGGTCATCGCCTTGGCCCTTATCGGTTTTGTCATCTACCTCGCGGTCACGCCGCCGCGCTCCGGGCAACAGCTCGCCGCGACGGCCCCAGCCCAGCCTACCGCTCCCTCGCTGACGAACGGCTCCTCCACCGCCATGCCGATGTCGCCGGGGCCGTCCGGTTCACCCTCGTCGTCGCCCTCGCCCCTACCGCAGACCAACACGCTGGCAATTCACGTGACCGCCCCCTCTTGGCTGCGTGTCACGATTGACGGCAATGTTAGTATTGAGGGTACGTTTCCGGCGGGCACCACGAAGAGCTTCCACGGGAAAAGCGCGCTCGTACGCGTCGGCAATGCGGGCGGCGTGGAGATCACCGTCGACGGCAAACCCATCGGTAAACTCGGCGGCACCGGCGACGTCGTCGAAAAACGTTTCAGTTTATAAGGCGCTCCGGCCTAGCCTGCGCGCCCCCCACGAGTGGGGCCCCCATGATCTCATGGCGCCTCATTGTGGTAACCAAATTAGGCGCTCCCCGAGGGCGCCGCAATAGTGAGATATGGCAGCGGAATCATCGTTTGACGTTGTGTCGAAAATCGACCAGCAAGAACTCGATAATGCGCTCAATCAAGCGCGTAAAGAGATTGCGGGCCGTTTCGATTTCAAGAACAGCAAAACCGAGATCGACTATGACGGCAAGACCGCCATTACCGTCCTTTCAGACGACGAGCTGAAGATGAAGAACGTCATGGACATCATTTCGTCCAAGGCGATCAAACGCGGCATCGACGTCAAAGCGTTCGACTTCGGCAAGGTGGAACCGGCCGCGCAAAACACCGTGCGCCAAACGATTACGCTGCGCAGCGGCATTCCAAAAGACAAGAGCAAGGCGCTCATGGACGCGATCAAGTCGCTCAAACTCAAAGTGAGCGCCCAGTACCAAGACGAGCAGATCCGCGTCTCCGGAAAAAGCCGCG
>JBKPMZ010000026.1:0-1556 GCA_046732415.1 Vulcanimicrobiota bacterium | reverse complement strand
CGTAACCAACCGGATATTTCGCTGCCGTTCTTCCCGGTGGCGGTGTATACGGGCGGAAGCTGGGGCGAATACCTGGGCACGTCGTGGTCATCGCCGGCATTCGCCGCGCTGATTGCCGAAACGAACCAACTGCACGGAGCGAGAATGGGCTGGATCAACTCGACGTTGTATAGCCTGTTCGCACAGACGGGCTACAGCTCGTACTTCACGCCGTGTACGTCGGGAAGCAACGGCGTGTACTCGTGCAACGGCAGCCAGTACAACCAAGTTGCCGGTATCGGCACGCCGAAAGGCTGGGCGCTCGCGAACGCCTTGTAAGCGGTAGCGAACGCAACCAACGCAAGAGGCCCGCGGCAATTGTCGCGGGCCTCACTGTTTTTTGCGATGCGCTCGTCAGGGTGTTGGCGGTTCACCGGGTTTGTATGCTAATAAGTACGTAGATTGACGATTGGATCGGAGGACCGATGAATATGGACGAGGGCCACTATTACCTCGCCGAATTTTTTCTCAACGGCGAATTACAGTGGCGCAGCCTGTATGCGAACGAGGAGGACGCCGAAAAAGACTTGGACCTGTGGTGGTCCGACACGCCGTCCAGCACCTCACCTTTTGACGAATCCACCATCGAGAGAGTTCGAATCGAAAAAACACGGCAATGGCCCGAGCTCACCGTGCGCTGCGACAGGCTCGAAGACGCGATCGTTCAGTGGCTTCGCGATAATCACACGAATGTCTGGAGCAATGTGCTTGCGTCCATCACGTCGAGCTCCTTATCCGCGGTCTATGAAGCGGCCGTGCGCGCTGCGAAGGCACGACGGCTCACGATTCTTGATCACGTAGAAACAAGCCTTGGACCTGTGTGTCTTGTATCTTCGCCCTATATCATGGATAAAATTCTTTGGGCGCTTTTTGACACGCCGGGCCACAGCCTTTGGAGCAACGATATTGCAACGGCTACGGGCGAATCGCTTCCAGACGTCCACCACGAGCTCGAGCAGTTCCGAAGAATAGGCGTCGTGGAGATACTCGAGGAGCGCCGGACGGCCTCAGACGTAATCCTGAGCGTGCGTCTCGATCCCGAGCAGTTAGCCAAACCATGGGTTGATCTCTACACGCTCGACGCCGATCGAAGCTGACCGGGCGCCAAAACCTTTACGCGTTCAGCGTACGGTGATCGGCACCATCACGCTATTGCCGTATTCGTCGCGAATGGCCGCGGAACACGTACCGGGCGCAATCGGCGTGACCGTATACGTAGCCGCCGCTTCACCCGATGCGCTCAGCTTCACGGTTGCAATGTTCGCGCACGTGTCGCGCTCGGTGAACGCGGCGATCTTTTCCGCGGCCATCACCATGAACAGATGTGCCTCCGCGTTGCGATCCAGCGTAACGGACGCCGGGGTCACGCTCAAGGCTTGCGCAGTTGCGGATGCCGGCGGGGAGATTGCCGCCTCACCGCGCCGCCACGTCGTTCCATCGGTGAACGTGACGGACTGTACGTGACACGAGATCTTCGGTGCGACGAGCGCCGGCAGCACGAATGCTTGTCCCTCGCC
>JBKPMZ010000025.1:0-13629 GCA_046732415.1 Vulcanimicrobiota bacterium | reverse complement strand
GTGTGCACGCGGCCGAAATTGCCGCTCGCATCGAGCGATGCGACGCGCACCTCTCCCGGTGAACCGCCGAAGCGCGCGCGTGCGCTCGCAATCGAGATCTTTCCGTAGCGCGCATCGGCGAGCGCGACGTTGCCGCTCAGTCCCAGTGCATTGTGCCGCCGCGATGCGAATACGTCGCCGCTCACGGTTCCGCTTACCGGCGGCAGCGCTTTCATCGCCAGTCCCGGCAATCCGGCCGATGTCGATGGGCGAATCGTAAAATCGTTCGCGCGTACCAGCGCATCCATTGCGTCGTGCGGATGATCGAGCGCAATCTTCGCATACAACGTATCGCCGTATCGAAGCGCCACGCTCCCCACGCCGTTGCTCGCCACGCTGAACGCACTGGCTAGGGTGCCGTTCGGGCCTGTGCCGTTCAGTACGCCGTGCGTGTCGATGCGCTTGAGCGTGTCCGCGGTCGCGAGCAGCGCGCCATCGAGCGTCATGCCGGGGAAGAGGGAGGACGCGTACGGCACTTCATCGCTCGGTCCGTGCACGGTCGCTAACGCTTCGAGCGCGTTGTGTTCTTTCACCAGCGCCATGCGCCCGCGCGCGCCGAGCGTAAAGCCGCCGTACTGCAATCCGAAGTTGACGATCGTTGCGGTATGTCCGTCGAACGCCAGCATGCCGTTCGGATTGCGCAGCGGCATCGCCCGATACTCGATCTGCGGCGAGTGCATCAGAATCAGCGCGAGCGGGGTACGCACCGCGCCTTCGACCAGCATCGACATATCGATGGGGCCGCGCATCGGCAGATGCGCCGCGGCAGTGGTCAATTTCTTCAGGCGCGCGACGTCGCCGTGTGCGTGCACCAACATGCGGAAGTGCGGGTGAGAGAGATCGTAGATGGCGCCGCTCACATGGATTGGCGCGCCCGCAATGGTGGCATCTATGTGCGGCGTCGTGAGTGCGGCGCTGGTGACGTCGAGCGGACCGTGCACGTGTTCGATAGGCGCGCTCACGCCTTGCATGGTGACGCGTCCGTCGCGCAGGTACGCCGTCGCCGCGATCTTGCCGTAATAGCGTGCGTCCACGTTGTCCAAATAGCCGGCGCGCAGCCGCAGATTCGCGTTGTTGAGCGCGTAGTTGACGAGCTGGGGCAGTGGAACGTGCGCGGCTGTCCAGCGCTGATAATTCAAGCCGATGGTTTTATCGATCGTGCCGTGTCCGTTAATCGGATACGCAGCGCCTTCGTCTTCGTAGGCCATGGTAGCGGTGTAGTGCGTGCGCGCTCCGGTATTGACGTTTGCCGAAACGTTCACACGGTCGATCAGCAGGCGCTGTGCTTTGGGATCCAAGCGCGTGTGGTCGAGTACCGCTATCGATCCGTCGATCACGCGCATGGTGAAATTCATCGGCGCCGCGTTTTTCTTCGATGGGCCCGCTTTGCCGAAGTGCGGGAGATTGTACGTGCCGTCGGGATTGTGGATCACGGTGACGCGCGGGCGGTATATCGTCATCGTGCGCAGACCGTAGAGATGCTGACTGCCTGGCAGCAAATCGTGCAGGTTGTAGCGCACGTCAACGCGCGGAATGAACGCGAGTTGCTGGCCGTGATCGGCGCTCACGCGCACGTTCTCGACGACTGCTTGCCCGTTGTGCATCGTCAGGTGGCCTACGGAAACGCTCGTACCGGTTGCGGCTCCGATCCCTTTGGTGAGCGCGAATTGCGCGAGCGGCATGCGAAACGCATAGACGACCGCCGCAACGGCGATCAGGATCGCTAGGCCGATGACCGCTCCCCTGCTCCACCGTCGCTTCATGGGTTCGTTATGCCCATCGGCGCGCGTTATCGACGTGTATTATCTATCGCGTATGAGGGTACAAGCGCCAGAGTGGTAAAAGCGCAAGCGTTCTGTGCTTGGCCCGATTCGCTGTTGAACGGCAGTGAAATGGGCCGGCGCATTCGCGAGTTTGATTGGGCCTCTACATCGCTTGGCCCGATTGAGTCGTGGCCGCAGTGCTTGCGCGACCATGCCGGTATGCTGGCGGACAACACGTTCGCCATGTACATCTTCTGGGGACCGGACGATGTCGCGATCTATAACGATGCGTACATCCCCATGGCCGGCGACAAACATCCGCGCTTGCTCGGTATGCGAACCAAGGACGCGTGGAAAGAAGTATGGCCGCAAGTGCAGCCGTTGCTGGAACAAGCGAAAAGCGGCCGCGCGGTGTCGCTGATCGATCTGCGGCTCTTACTCGAGCGCAATGGTTTTCCGGAAGAGAGCTATTTCACGTTCTCGTATTCGCCGCTTCGCGACGAGCGCGGTGCGGTTGCGGGCGTGCTCGCAACGGTCAGCGAGAGCACGCGTCTGGTGCTCATGAATCGCCGTCTCGAAACGCTTCGCGATCTCGCGTTTCGCTCAACGACTGCGTTGACGGAAGCGGAGGCGCTGGCGCATATTCGTCAAGCGCTTGAGGGCAGTGCCGATCTGCCGTTCGCTCTCGTGTATCTCGCCGGCGAGGGTTCGCGGGTGTCTCGCGTCGTTTGCCGCATCGGCCGCGCTTCATACGAGCCGCCGCCATTCGACGTTGCGTTGCTGGACGATCCGAGCATAATCAACGGCATTATCGGGCGCTTCGGTGATCCCGCGCGTGCAGCGGTGGTCCCGATCGCCTCACCCGATCGCCGGCAGAACATGGGCGCGCTCGTTGTGGGCGTCAGCGCCAACTTGCGTTTGGATGAGAGTTATCGCCAGTTTATCTCGATGGTGGCTGCGCAAATCGGCAACGCCATCGCGTCCGCGCGAGCATTTGGAGAGGAACGAGCGCGCCTGGAATCGCTGCACGTGACGCGCACGCTGGAGAAAATCGGTCTCTTCGCCGAATCCGGCCAGCAATTATTCTGGATGACCAAACCGGACGGCTCGCTCGATTGGTACAACCAGGCTTGGTACGACTACACCGGTCAAACGGAGGAAGAAGCCAAAGGCTGGGGCTGGCGCGCGGTGCATCATCCCGATGATTTGCCCGAAGTCATGCGCCGCTGGCCGGAGTCCCTGGAAAACCGCACGCCGTTCGAGATGACCTTTCGTCTGCGCGGACGGGACGGGCGCTTTCGATGGTTTCTCACACGCGCGGTTCCCGAATTCGACGAGGATACGGGTGAGGTGCTGCGCTGGTACGGCACGAGCACGAACATCGACTCCGAGCGGCGTACGGCCCAGCAGTACGACTTTTTGGCGAGCTTGAGCGATCGCTTGGTGCAGAATCCCGATCGCGGCGCGGCGCTGCGCGTGCTTTCACACGGTTTGGTTCCCGAACTCGCCGATTGGACGCTGGTGAATCTCGCGGGCGCGAACGGCGCTTTGGTCGTAGCGGCTGCATACCATCGAGACCGGGACAGGACGGCGGCGCTCAAGCCCTTTATCGGCAAGAGTTACGCGCACCCCGACGGCACGAACGCGGCAGAAGAAGTGATGCGCACGCGCAAGCCCGTGCTGCTCGAATCCATTACGCCCGCCATCGCACACGGCCGCGTCTCCGACGAATTCCGTCCGGTCGTGCAGTCGCTCGGCATGCGTTCGGCGATCGTCGTGCCAATCATGGCGAACCAAACGCTGTACGGCACGTTTCACGCGGTTGCAATCGACGACGGCAAAGCGTACAGTGCGCGCGACGTACCGTTCTTCGAAGAGATCGGGCGGCGCATCGGATTTGCGCTGCAAAACGCGGAAGCGTACGAACGCGAGCGCCGCATCGCGCATGCCTTTCAATCGGCCGCGCTTCCCGCGGCACTTCCAGACGTGCCGGGCATGCGGTTTTCCTCGCTCTACGAGCCGGCGAGCCACGAAGCAAACGTCGGCGGCGATTTTTACGACGCTTTCCGTCTGCTTGACGGGCGCGTCGTCGTTTCGATTGGCGACGTTGCGGGTTCGGGTCTCGGTGCCGCGGCAACCATGGCCGCGCTGCGGCAAAGCGTTCGCGCCGTGGCAAGCGTCAATCCCGATCCCGACATGCTGCTCAGAGCGGCGGACGGCGTGCTCAGTCAGTCCGGACGCGTACCGTTTGCCAGCGCATTCGTCGCGGTTATCGATCCCCTCACGTTTTCGATTCAATACGCGAATGCGGGCCATCCGTTGCCGCTGCTCCGCGACAATCACGGACGTATCTCCGTTCTCGACGGCGGCGATTTATTGTTGGGTCTTGGCAGCACGAGCCGTCAGGTCGGCAAAACGATCCCGCAGCCGGGTTCGATGCTCGTGCTGTACACAGACGGACTCACCGAGGTGCGGCGTAATCCGCTCCAAGGAGAATCGCAGGTGCGCGACGCCGTTGCGGCGGGTATCGACGATGCGCGCGGCATTTGGAACGCGGTCGTCGGGCCGAACGTCGCCGCACACGACGACGTGGCGGTCATGGTCGTGCATTTTGACGCGACACTGCTCTCACTCACCGACGGCTCGCTGCAACACTGGCATTTTTCCTGTGAGGATGGCGAAACGGCGCGCTGCGTGCGCAACGCGGTCGTCGAAACATTGCGGTCGCGCGGTCTGAACGGCGAAGAAGTGTTTTCCGCCGAAGTGATCTTCGCCGAACTCATCGGCAACGTATTCCGCCATGCCGGCGATACGCTCGACGTCGTGCTCGATCTCACGCAAGACGCGCCGGTGCTGCACGTCCTCGACTCGGGCGATGGCTTCTCGGTCAATCCGAAACTGCCGTCCGATGCGTTTTCCGAACGCGGACGCGGCCTGTTCATCGTCAATCAGTTCGCGCGCGAATTCACGGTGAATCCGCGAACGACCTCACAAGGAAGTCACGCGCGCGCCGTGCTGCACGGCCGTATCAACGCCCGATCTGTCTCACGCGCGCTGCTGGCGTAGGCGCTCTTGAAGCGCGCGGCTCGGCACGCGCACCTTGTCGGCTAAACGCAATAGCCACAGCAGGCGAATCGTCCACCACGTCAAGTCGATTTCGTACCACGCCATACCGTGACGCGCGGAATACGGAAACGCATGGTGATTGTTGTGCCAACCTTCCCCAAATGAGAGCAGCGCAACCCACCAGGAATTCGTCGAGCGATCCGCCGTCTTGTACGTGCGGTAACCGAACATGTGCGTCGCGCTGTTTACCAGCCACGTCGTGTGATACGCGAAAACCAAGCGCCCGAAGATGCCCCAAATTAAGAAGGGCCAGCCGCCGAGCGCAAAGAGCAGCGCGCCAAGCGCGATTTGCAGCGGCAGATGCAGATGGTGCAGCACCCGATAAAATGGTTCGTTCCACAAGTCCGGACAATATTTCCGGTACTCCTCGGGCGTGCGTGGGACGTTGGGGTTCGGCTTGAACAGCCATTCGATGTGCGCCCAGCGAAAACCCAAACGCGTACTGTGCGGGTCGCCTTGCTTGTCGGAGTTGGCGTGGTGCACGCGGTGCGTCGCGACCCACGAGATTGGATCGCCTTGAAATGCGAGCGCGCCCAGAATCGCCGTCGCGTATTCGACCGGCTTACGCAGGCGCACGCTTCGATGCGAGAGCGTGCGGTGATAGCACAGGGTGACGCCCCAGGCACCGGTGGCATAGGCGATGATCGCCGCGACGATGACTGCCCACCATGAGAAGAAGATCGGCATGAAGACGCCGATCGCTCCCAGGTGGATCGCTAATAAGCCGATTCCATTCGGCCAGTTGGGTCGCACAGTTCGCATGCTCGCAAAATTCCCGCGAGCTTCTCCGCCGAAACCTGCCGGCGGTGTGCGGATGCAATAACGCCCGGCACCGTTGCCGGTACCGGGCGTATTGCTGCTGCACCCAAGGAGAAGACTACAAGACGAACCCGGCGCGAATCGCGTAGACGGCGACTTGCGTGCGCGCCGTCAGTCCCATCTTCGCAAGAATGTGCGAGATGTGGTTCTTCACCGTTTTGTCGCTGAGCGTGAGCCGCGAGCTGATTTCTTTGTTCGACAGGCCCTCGGCGACCAGACGCACGACCTGTAGTTCGCGATCGGAGAGCGTCGCGAGTGCGTCGCGCTCTTCAGGCGTCGAGATGACGCGCAGGTGTCGGTTTTGCTCGCGCCCGGCCGGTTGCGGCGGTGCCATGCGGCGGACGGTTTCGAGCACTTCGTTCACGGTCAGGTCGCGCAGCGTTTCGAGCACGCATACGGCACTCTCGGGCGAAACCTCGGCGATGTATTGCTGGGCCTGCGCCGTCGCGACGCTCTGGCCGTCTTCATCGACGATGACCACGTCGGGACGCAGTTCCGAAATCGGCGCGGTTCCGATAGACGGCGCCTCGCCCAGGACCTCGATGCCTTCATCGAGCTCGAGCAATTTGGCGAGCGTGCGGGTGATAATCGGGTCCTTGCCGACGACCAAAACGCGGGCCGCGGCAGCTTCTTGCAGTAGGGACATTCCCTGGTCTCCCCTGTTGAGAGCGGTTGACTAACGGCTCTATGCCTCGGTTGAGAAAGCCGATTCTCGCCCGAGCATGGGGGAAGAGTACCAGACGGTATTTTCGTGGGCCTTACGGCCTATTTCCAATCGCTTACAAACAGATTACAACGCCGAACGGCCCGCCGGAAGTCTTGGCGGGGCAAGCGTCGTAAGTACACTGTGCAATGGCTATCGCACCCGGCGGTCTCCACGAGATCCGGCGGGATTCGCTGCTGGATCGTTTGGAGCGCGTCCAGCCTCGGATTCTCGCGCTCATCGCGCCCGCCGGCTTTGGCAAATCCACCCTTGCCCGTCAGCTGCTAGCCGGCCGGGCCGCCGTGGCCGTTTGCGATGCCGCCGGGATTCTGGACGATCTCGACTTGGCACGCCGCCTGGTTCCTGCGCTGGCCGCGGAGATTCCCTCGCGAACGCAAACGCTGACCCAGCGCGAGCTGATGCTGGGCGACGGCGGGACGAGCGTGGCCGAACGCGTCAATCTGGCGCTCGAAGCCTGGAAGACGCCGGTCACCGCGACGACGTTCGTATTTGAAAACGCCGAGCACATCGCACGCAACGCCTCGGCACGCGAGTTCTTCGCCCGCTTGCTCACGCAGCGCCCCGAAGGCCGCGCCATCGTGATCTGCTCGCGCGAGAGCCTGCGCGTTCACCTTACGCGCTTTGCGCCGCCGCAC
Source organism: Vulcanimicrobiota bacterium (assembly GCA_046732415.1). Classification (GTDB taxonomy): domain Bacteria; phylum Vulcanimicrobiota; class Vulcanimicrobiia; order Vulcanimicrobiales; family Vulcanimicrobiaceae; genus DATGJX01. Next base: position 6,523 of record JBKPMZ010000025.1, on the reverse strand, counting down.
GAGATTCTCACGCTGCGCGCGGACGAATTGGCGTTCAATCGCGCGGAGGTCGCCTCGCTCTTCCGCAGCAACGCCGACGATCCGGTGATGCTCGGGCGCATCATGCAGCTCTCGCAAGGCTGGCCCATCGCCATCTTCCTCTTGAAGAGATTCGCGAACGAAGGCCGTATCGAAACGTTGCTCGAGTCGCTCGACGACGTCGCATTCGAAGAACTTCACGACTATTTGGCGGATCAGGTGCTCGCCTCGCTCGATCCGACGCTGGTTGAGGCGCTGTTCGTGTGCGCGTGCATTCCCAACGCGAAGATCGAAGATTTGCAGGCGGCGCTCACCGATCACGGTGCGGTCCGAGCGCTCGCGGACTTCGCAAAGGAGTCGCCGTTCCTCACGCGCACGGCGGACGGAATTTTTCACATGCATCCGCTGCTCGGCTCGCTGCTGCTCGAGCATCACGAGGAGCGGCGCAACGAAGTGCTTGCGCGTACCGCGCAAACGCTGGCGGCGGACAAACAGTATCAGCGCGCCGCCGAACTGCACTTGGCGCGCGGCGACCAAGCCGCGGCCGCGCATGCGCTTGGCCAGCACGAAGTCATTCGCGATCACGCGCCGTCGATGCAGTATGCGCGCATTCTGTCCTCGCTCGACCGTACGCTCGTGCAGCGTTATCCGCGCTTGTGGGCCGTTACCGCGCTGCTGCGCATGTTCTGCATCGACACCGAAGAATTGCTCGATGAGGCCGAGTCGCTGTGGCGCACGCTCTCGCCCGACGTGACGCCGCTCGAACGCTACTACATCCTGGTGTTCCGCATTCTGTTCATGAGTTACATCGGACTGCTGGAAGAAGCGGAAGAGATGCTCGAACGGTTTGCCGCGGAAAACGGCGTCGGCGAGGAACCGAAGAACTACTTCGAAGGCTATCTGTTCTATCTGCTCGGCATCATGCGTGCACGCATCGGCGAGGTCGATCGCGCCGAGCGCGACCTGACGATCGCACTGCCGCTGGTCGGCGGCATGGACATCATGGCATCCGGCACGTTACTCGCGCTGGGCGCCGATATTGCGCGCGTTCGCGGCGAGCACACCGTCGCGCGCCAATTCATCGATCGCGCGCTCGAAAGCGCACGCCGGTCCGGCCTTTACAATTTCGTCGCGTTCGATTTGGCGGAAGCGGCATTCGGATCGTGGCTGTTCGGCGACGATGCCTCATACGTGCGCTACAGCGCTGAATTGGAAGACGTCGTGCAGCGCAACGGCGTGCGCGGGTTTGCGTACTTTACGTCCGCGACACGCGGACGCGGCGAAGAACCGCACGACGCCGATTTGCTCAAGTGGGTCGCGTGCGGACGGATGATTGCCGCGGCGTCGGCCACGCAGAACACGCAGGCAGTGAAGTATGCACGGGCGGCGGTTGCGTCCGCACAGCAGTACCGCTCGCCGTTCATAGAGTGCCTGGCGCTCATCACGCTCGCTATTTTTGACGACCTCGATTTCGACGAACACATGCAAAAGGCGCTCGAGTGCGCGAGCCGTTGTTCCTCTCCCGCGTTGCTGTCGGCCGTCGAGGCGATAGCGCAGCGCCGCGCGGACTACGGCATGCTCAACGCGTTCATGACGCGCTTGCAGCGCGAGCGTATCGAGCGCGTGCCATTACTCGAAATCGGCCTGACCGACGGAACGGTGCGCTGCGCCGGGCGCAGCATTACGCTCTCGGAGCGCGAACAGGCGCTGCTCATTGCGCTTGCATTGCGTCGTGAAGTCGTACCGCGATCGCGTTTGGCTGATTTGCTCTGGCCCGAACTCGACGAGTATGCGGCGCGCAACTCGCTGTCGGTGTGCTTGCATCGTTTACGGCAGCATTTGGGCAACGATCAGGCAATCGTGCGTACCAAGGACGGCTATGCGCTGCACGACGACGTGCGCGTCGACCTGTGGGAAATCGATCGTGCCGTATCCATTCTTCGTTCGCGGCCCGCGCTGGCCGATTCCGAACGCAAACTGTTGGAGTCGGTGTACGAAAAAGTGCGGCAGCGCCGTCCGGAACGCATGACGCAGTGGGAGTGGTTCGAACCGACGGAACGCCGCATCTCCGAGTTGCGTTTGGAAGTGGCGCAGCGGCTTGCCAGCGATGCGCTGAGCCACGGCAATGCCCGGCGCGCGCTGGAGCTGGCCGAAGAAATGATCGGCTACGATCCGTGCGACGAAGCCGCGCGTCAAATCGCGATCACGGCGCATCTCGCCGTGGGCGATCGCGGCGCAGCCATGCGCCAATATCGTCAGTACCGCGACACGCTGCTTGCGGAGCTGCAGTGCGAACCGTCGGACTCCATCAAACGCCTCGTCGGCGCCAGCTAGAGTCACGCGCGTAAGCGCGTATGTCACGCTGAGGTATCGAAGCGCGGCCCGAGGTATCGAAGCCACCCCGCGTTGACAATATCACACATGAGATATATCATGGCCGTACCAGATATAACTCATTTGTGATATTTTGAGGTCCCGCATGTTGCGTAGCCGTCAGGACCCCTCGTCAGTTTTGCCGCTTGGCGCCAGTGCCTTCCACATTTTGCTGGCGCTTGCCGACAGCGAACGGCATGGTGCGAGCATCGCCGCGGAAGTCGAAGCAACCACCGGCGGCGCGATGCGTCTGCTGCCGGGCGCGCTGTACCGGTATTTAAAGCAGATGACGGCGGACGGGTGGATCGTCGAGCACGAAGCTGAGGACGACGACGGGCGCCGCAAATACTATCGCCTAACGGCTTGGGGACACCGCATTGCGCAAGCCGAGGCGCAGCGTTTGGAAACAGTCGTGCGGCTAGCGCGGTCCCGCCGGTTACTTCCCGCCGGCGTTTGAACGGTGATGCATCCGCTGCTGCGTTTTGCGCTGTGGACGTGCCCGCGCGATTATCGCCGCGAGTACCAACGCTCCATCGAAGACGACATCCGCGTTCGTCATATCACGCTCGCTTCAGCAACGGTCGATCTTCTTTGTCAAGGAGTACTTATGCGCTTTGAAAGTGCGCTGCGCGATGCGGCGTTCGCTGTTCGTACGCTGGCAAAGGCACCGATGTATACCGCGGTCGCGGCGCTTGCCATTGCACTGGCAATCGCGGGCAATGTGGCTGTCGGCAGCGTGCTCGAAGGCGTTTTGCTGCGCCCCTTACCGTATCCGAACGCTAATAGGCTCGTCCACATCGACGCTGACAAAGGATTCGCCGATTTTTCATATCTGGACGCCCGCGACTTTGAAAAGCAGCAGCGCACGTTGGAACGCTTCGGGTTCAAGGGTGCGAGTACAAAAGTTCTTAGCGGCAAAGGGCGGCCGGTTACCCTCAAAGGTTCCAGCGTAGACGGCGGGTATTTCGGCGTGATCGGCGCGCACGCGCAACTTGGACGGCTCCTCACCGCGAGCGATCTCGGGCGCAAAAACGTCGTGCTTGCCGACCGCACGTGGCGCAAATATTTCGGCGCTGATCCTGCTGTTGTCGGCCGTGCTGCGATGCTAAATGGCGTTGGGTATACGGTCGTCGGCATTGCACAGCGCAACCTGCGCGATATCTCGCCACAAGGTCTGCTCGATAGTGCGTTTTGGCTTCCGATGGATCCGCATGGAGTCGTTGAAAGCCAGCGCGGCTATGGCAATTACGACTGTTGGGGTATGCTCAAACCGGGCGTAAGCGTTGCCGCTGCTAATGCCGACGCGAATCGCGTTATGGCCGCGATCGCGCGACAGTATCCTCGCGAACACACAACGTGGAAGCAGGCGCAAGTGGCGACCGCGTTCGATCTCATCGTTGGTCCCGTTCGGCAGATGCTCTGGTTGCTCTATGCGGCGGTGACGATTTTACTCATCATCGCGTGCGCGAACATCGTCAATTTGACGTTGGTCAGGGCTGCGGCTCGCGAACGGGAACTGGTTGTGCGAACGGCGCTTGGCGCCTCGCGCGCCCGCATTGCCGCGCAACTTTGCATCGAGATGGGCGTACTCACGCTGCTCGGCGGCGTCGTGGGCGTTGCATTCGGTTGGGCGGCATTGCGGCTGTTCGACACTATTGCTCCCCAGATGATTCCGCGGTGGGAAGGCGTGCATATTGACGCAACGGTGATCGGGTACGTCGCCCTTTTGCTCGTCCTCACGACGCTGGTTACGGGAATCATCCCAGGGGCTGCGCAGCGTCGCGATCTCGTCGCGGGTTTGAAGGCAGCCGGTCGTTCCGGCGACCTGAGCGGCGCGAAGCGCTTACGCATCGCATTGGTGATAGCGGAGATCGCACTGACGCTCGGTCTGGTAACATCTGCTGGGCTCGTCGTGCGCAGCTTTGTGACCTTGACGCACGTCAATCTGGGGTTCGATCCTCGGCACTTATATACCATCGAGATTCCAAATTTTCCAAAGGCTGCATATCCGAGCTACGATGCGCAGTTAAATGCTGTCGATAGGCTCGTTGCCGCACTGCGCAATACACCGGGCGTGCAGCAAGCAGCAAGTACGACGGTGGTGCCGTTCAGCGGCGGCTTTACCGTGGCGATGACCATTCCAGGGCGGCCGGGAGAGCAAGAGGTTGACGGCAACGCTGTCGCGCCGGCGTACTTCCGTGTGATGCATATTCCGCTGCTGCGCGGCCGTGAATTCTCACGTCGTGACGATCCGCACGCGCCCCCGGTCGTAATCGTGAATGCATCGCTCGCGCGCAAGTACTTCGGGACGCTGGACGTCATCGGGCGGCGCATCCATCCGAGCGTGACCAGCGAGAGTGGGCCACCAAAGACGCGTACGATCGTCGGCGTCGTCGGCGATACGCGTGACGGTTTTAGCCAAGCGATGAGGCCGGAATTTTATCTCGCGGATTCACAATTGCAAGTGTTCAGCGTTATCGTCGCGCGCACGGATGGGCACGATGCCGCTTTTGCGCAAAGCGTAGATCGGGCCTACGCGAGCGTCGATCCGTCGTTACCCGCACCGGAAATCACCTCCTACGGCAAACTCCTCACGCAGAACTCGGGCCGTTGGCAAGCAGCGGCGCTGCTTTTCAGTACGCTGGCGTTTCTTGCGTTGATGCTTGCACTCGCCGGCATCTACGCCGTGAGTGCGTATTCAGTGCAGCAGCGCACGCAAGAGTTTGGGATTCGCAAGGCTATCGGCGCGAAAGATGCGCACATTTTGCTAGGTGTTATCGCGGCTGCATTGCGGCAAGGCGCCGTCGGCATTGCGATTGGCTTGGCACTGGCGGCTCTCTCCACGCGTTTGCTGAACTCGCTTCTTTTTCAAGTATCACCATTCGACCCGCTTACCTACGTCGCGGTCATCGTACTCCTGATTGCCTGCACGGTCTTTGCCGCATTGGTGCCGGCTTTGCGGGCTACTCGCGTTCAACCGGCCCGGGCACTGCGCTATGAATAGCGCGTGTGTCATCCTGTAGCGCGTAAGCGCGTGTGTCATCCTGAGGCATCGAAGGACGGCCGAGGTATCGAGGCCACGTAATCAGTAGGGCGGCGCAGCGCGCCGCCCGTTGACAAACGGCGCCCAATCGCATATATTCCTAAAAAATATAGTTTTAAGGAATATAATTGTGCCGAACGATCCACGAGCACTTAGTGTTCCGGCGTATCATATTTTGCTCGCCCTGGCTGACGGTGAGCGCCATGGATACAGCATTATTAAAGAAGTAGAAGAAGCAACAGGCGGTTCGGTACGTTTGTTGGCCGGCACGCTCTACCGGCTACTCAAAGAAATGTCTGCCGACGGGTGGATCGTGGAAGCGCAAGGTGACGACGAAGACGAGCGGCGCCGGTACTATCGCCTTGCGCCGCGAGGGCGACGTGTGGCGATCGCTGAGTCAGAACGCCTGGAAGCACTGGTGCGCGTAGCGCGAGCGCGCAAGCTGCTGCCCGCGGGGCGCCTCGTATGACGCGGGCAATGCATCCGCTACTTCGCCTAGCGCTGTTCGTGTGTCCGCGTGAATTCCGCCGGCAGTGGGCGTACGATCTTTCCGCGGACTTGGATCCGCGACGACCGGATCCGCTGCCCCTTGTACGAACGTGCGCAAACGTCGCATGGACCGGCGTGAGACTGCACGCCGAGAACGTCTGGCGAGACCTTTCGTATGCAGCGCGTGTCCTGGCCAAAACGCCAGTCTTTTTCATTGTGGCGACGCTTACCATCGCGCTGGCGATTGCAGCGAACCTCAGCGCGTTCAGTATCCTGAAGAACGTCCTTCTCAATCCACTGCCGTATCCGCATGGCGATCGCCTCACGTTCATTTCGCAAACGTTCCGCGGCGAAGATCAAAGCACCATTGACTATCCCAACGCGCACGATCTGGCGCTGCGAAACCGCACGTTTGACGGAATTGCGGTTGAAACGTCTACACATGCCACGCTGACCGGCATGGGACGGCCGGTCGAACTGCCCGGCTGGTCCGTTGGCGGTGAGTACTTCAGCGTACTCGGAGTGAGAGCAGAAATAGGAAGGCTGCTCGGCGATAAGGACGTCGGTGCGCAAAATATCGTGATCTCAGACCGGTTGTGG
>JBKPMZ010000024.1:0-1121 GCA_046732415.1 Vulcanimicrobiota bacterium | reverse complement strand
TTGAATCAGCCGGCTAAGCTCCGCAAGGTTTCACTCCGTTTGCTCGACGAGATCATCGGCGAGTGCCTGCGTAAAGATAAGCCGCTGCCCGATGAGGTGAAGTACCTGGCGGGCTTGCAGCGAATCGAGTATGTCTTTGTTTATCCTGAAGAGAATGACATCGTGCTGGCCGGCTATGGCGAAGGTTGGCAGGTCGATCCGCGAGGGAACATTGTCGGCGTCACCACAGGGCGACCCGTGTTGCTGCTCGACGACCTGCTGGTCGCGCTGCGAACGGCTCAGCAAGCCGCCCAGGGGGGCATCACTTGCTCGATCGATCCCACCAAAGAAGGCTTAGCTCGCTTGCAAGCGGCCGGTCTGAACCTGGCCGCGCGCGGCTCCGACCCTAAGGCGGTCGCCGAGCCGATAGAACGGGAACTAGGCCCTCAAACCGTGACGATTACCGGCGTGCCGGGTTACACCCACTTCGCTCGCGTTTTGCTGGCGGCCGACTTCCGCATGAAGCGAATCGGCATGGGATTCGAGCCCTCGCACGTCAAAGGCTTGCCGAGTTATCTGCAACTGATCAAGCGAGTGGCTTCCAGCGCTCCGCAAAACATGCTGCCGCGGTGGTGGTTGACGACCGACTACGATCCGCTCTTGACCGATGGCGAAGGCCTAGCCTGGCAACTCCGCGGTCGCGGCGTGAAGGCGATGGCCGAAGACGATTTCGTCGACGCTCAAGGCAATCGTCAGCACAGCGGTAAAGCAAGCCCGCAGGCCCAGAAGTGGGCCGATTCCATGACCGAGAAGTACGACGAACTGTCGGTCAAGGAACCGATCTTCGGCGAGCTGCGCAACTGCATGGACCTGGCCGTCGTGGGAGCCTTGATCGTCAAGGAGCACTTGGCGACCAAAGCCGGGTTGAGCATGGGCGCCTTACTCAATGTGGACGATCTTCCGGCGGACGAGTACATCACGCCCAAAATGATTCCCACCCAGGCCAACTTCGTCGAGACCCGCACCAACTACATCATCAGCGCCTCGGGCGGAGTCGCCATCAATAGCTGGGGCGCCGCCGACGCCAAGCAAACCAGCGACGAACTGGCGCCCGTTCGCAAGCAGGTCGACGAAAGCCGCGC
>JBKPMZ010000023.1:0-6483 GCA_046732415.1 Vulcanimicrobiota bacterium | reverse complement strand
GATCGGCGCGCAAAGTGGATACTATGCGGTGTTCACCTGGCTGCCGACGTATCTGCACTCGCAGCGCCATCTGCCGCCGGTGAGCACGGGAACGTTTCTTTATTTCGTCATCGGCGGTGCATTCGCGGGATATGTGAGCGCCGGATACATTAACGATGCCATCGGCCGCCGAAAAACGTTTGCGCTGTTCGCCGTCTGTTCGGCGATTCTCGTACCGATTTACTTGCGCGTCGTGACAGCGGATTGGCAGTTGTACCTCGCGGGTCCGTTACTTGGTTACTTTGCTTCGGGGATCTTCAGCGGCTTCGGCGCATTCCTGAGCGAGCTGTTTCCAGCAAACGTGCGCGGAACCGCGCAAGGATTCTGTTACAACCTCGGGCGCGGCGTCGCCGGTTTTGCGCCGGCGCTCATCGGCGCGCTCTCCGCGCACGGCAACATCGGTGTCGCGATGACGCTAGTCGCAGTGTGCGCCTATGGTCTCGTGCTGACCGCCGCTGCGGCGCTTCCGGACACGCGTGAATTGCAGCAGGCGCTCGCGCCCGTCGGCTGAAGCATCACCCATGCACGTGTCCCGCCGTTTCGCGCTCGCGCTGCTTTGCGCGCTCTCACTGCTGTGCGGCTGCGCGAAAAACGCGACGCCTGCGGTTACGACGTCTGCGCCGCCGTTGCCCGGCGTAGGCGATACGAACGCAAAGATCAAGCACATCGTCTTCATCGTGCAAGAGAATCGCACGTTCGACAATCTTTTTGGCGGACCGAATCCGTTTCCCGGAGCCGATGCTGCAAAGAACGGTCAGGAATCGAACGGAACCACCGTGCCGCTGGACAAGATCGAACTCGAGTGCATGGACGAAACCGATTGCGCGGAGGACGACCCGAATAATTTTCATCAGAATTTTCTGAACGCATGCGATCCGCCGGCCGGAGCCGGACCGCCGTTCCCCATCGGCACGAAGCCCGCGCCGTGCCGTATGGACGGCTTCGATCTGAATCAAACATCAGCGTTCAGGCCCGGCCTGGTGTACTCGTACGTCGACTACGCGGAAACCAAGCCGTACTGGGACATCGCACGCGCGTACACGCTGGGCGACCGGTTCTTCATGAGCCACAACAGCGAGTCGTATGTCGCGCACCAATACATTTTTTCGGGCCAGTCCAACAATGTGGTGGACGAGCCGGACTATCATCAGTCGTATCCATCGCCCGTGGTGTTCATGGTGCCGTGGGGCTGCGATGCGCCGAGCGGTACCACCACGCTGATTCTCGATCCGCAGACGGGCCAGGAAACCCCAAAAGCCAGCGGTCCGTTCCCATGTTTCGGTTACAAGTCGCTCGCGGATCTCGCGCAGCAGGCGAACGTGAGTTGGCGCCTCTACTCGTATTCGATCTGCCAGAACATCAACGCGCTCGACGTGAACCAGTCGATTCGCTACGGCGGCCTATGGCCGAAAGTCGACATGACGGGCTGCCCCTATTTCTTGTGGAGCAACGTCGCGACCGATCACTTTAGATCGCCGGAAGGGCAAGTCATTTCCGACGTGCAGAACGGAACGCTGCCCGCGATCAGTTGGGTGCTGCCCGGACCGATTACGTCGGATCATCCCGGCGTTCCCGACGGCTATTGCGGGCCCTGGTGGGTTTCCAGCGTTGTCGATGCGATCGGCAAAAGCAAGTACTGGGACTCGACCGCGATTTTCATCTTTTGGGACGACTGGGGCGGCTTCTACGATCACGTGCCGCCGTATGTCGTGCGGGATCAAGCGGGGCCCGGTTTTCGCGTGCCGCTACTGGTGGTTTCACCGTATGCCAAACGCGGTTACGTCTCGCACGAGGATGCAGAATTCGGTACGCTGCTCAAGTTCACCGAAGATACGTTTCATTTAGGATCGCTCGGCACGACCGATGCAACGCCGTATACCGGCAACCTCGACGATTACTTCGACTGGAACAATCCCAAGGCGTTCACGCAGATTAGCGTGCCCGACTATTTGCTCTGCAACTACGGTTCCGCGGCAACGCGAAACGCTTTGGAGTCCTCGAGTTCCCGGTGGCTGAAGATGATCGACGACGACGACTAGGTCGCGCTTTTGAGGCTTTGCCGCGCAACCGCGGTCACGTCCGCTAGCGTATCGCTGGCAAAACCTGCCCACGCTTCTGCGAGATTGGCGCCAAGCCCAGCTTCCAACCGCGCGAGCATTCGATCGTAGTCACTTCGTTCCGCTGGGTTAAGTGGGAATGCCAACTTCGCACGCAGCCGCTCGCTATATCCGGCAACGCGAGCAGCTTCCGTGAGGTTTCCCAGAGCGCACAACGCACCCGCGATGTCTTGCAAACTTTCCGCTGCCTCGCGGCTTTCGCCCAGTGTATCAACAAGCTCGCACGCCTGCAGGTGCCACTCCGCGGCGGCCCGCAGATTACCGCGTTCCTGTTCGGCTGCGCCGCAAAGCGTCAACAAGTTCAGCCGCATCGCGACCTCGCTGGTAAGCGCCGTGAGTTCGAGCGCTTTTTGCGCCCACGTTAGCGCATCTTCGTACCGCCGCACGAAGTACGCGCTGGCGGCAAGGTTCTTGAGATGTTGCGCCGCCTGGCGGACTTCTCCAAGCTCTTGCAATTCCGAAGCGACCATCGGCATGATTTCCAATGCCTCATCGTACCGCTGCTCGCCGTTGTGCGTTGTATAAAGGGTTCCGAGGCGTCCCAGCGCCTTCAAGTAAACGCGCCTGTCACCGCCGTGCTCCATCTTGTCGCGGACGTAAAGCAACAAGCGCTCGCACTCATCGTAGTTGCCCATGATGAAATGCGTGGCGGCCAAACCGCTGAGCGTCTCGCACAGTCGCACGTCGTCGCCGCTCTTGCGGTAATACGATGCGGCAAATTCGTAAAGGGGCAGCGAAGCGGTGTTTTCCTCGAGGATTGCGGCCAGGCGAGCGACGACCGCGCGCTGTGCTTCGGGGATCTGCGCGTTCGCGGCAAACGCCTTCGCACGTTCGCGAACCGGTACCGTGAAATGACCGCGCATCGCGAACCGGTACAGCCCCTCGACGAGGCGCACGCCTATCGAGCCCCAACCGCGTGCCGTCGCGTGTTCGAGAGCCGCGAGAAAGTCCGGCAATGCATCGGAAAGCGAACCGATGAACTTCGCAAAGTCCGTCTCCGGCATCGCGGCAAGCGCATCGGCTTTGCCGGCGAAGTGCTCGGCGTGTGATTCCACCACGGACGAAAAAACGGGTGCCAGTTTTTCGAGCGCAAAGTTTCGCGTCGTTTCCAGCAAGCGGTACCGAGGCTCTTCATCCGTACGAACTACGGAGACCAGTGAAGCGTCGATGAGTTCGAACAAGCGTGGAACAGGATCCGCGATATGCCTGCACACCTGCTCCACGTCTTCCACGGTAAACTTTCCGTTGAAGACGCCTACGGCCGCGAACAGCTGCTGCTGATCCGGCGTAAGCAGTGCGTAGCTCCACGCAAGCGCCGCATCCATCGTGCGGTTGCGCCCGGTGTGCTCGCTGGCCGCGCGCAGCGCTTCGCGAAAACGACGCCGCATGCTGTTGATACTTAGCGCGTTTGCCCTTGATGCGACCAGTTCGATTGCAAGCGGCAGCCCGTCGATGTTGTGAAGCAGCTCTATCAAGTGTCTGACGTTACTCGCGGCGGCGTGGAACGCCGGGCTTACGCTCGCGGCTCGCTCCACGAACAGGCGGTATGCGGCGTAGCGCAGCGGCGAGTCGCCTTCGGCGAGCGATGCAGGCGGTAGATCGAGCGGACCGACGTCGATTTCGCAGCCGGCGGTAATGCCCAGGCGGTGACGGCTGGTTGCAAGCACGTGCGCCTTCGTGTGAGCGAGGAGTTTTTCCGCAACCGTTCTTGCGGCTTGAAGCACGTGCTCGCACGTGTCGAGCGCAATGAGTGCCTCAACGTCCGCAAAGTGTTGCAAGACTGCCGCTTGTGGGGATTCTCCCGCGGCAAGGCGCGCCGCGGACGCGATCTGCAGCCATACGTCGTCTTCACTTGCGCAATGCTGGAGATCGGCGAACCAGACGCCGCTGGGATACGAAGGAAGAAGATCCAGGCACGATCGCGTCGCCAAGCGCGATTTGCCGATGCCGCCCGTTCCTAGCAGTACGACAATCCGAGAGTTGCGCAGTCCCTCTTGTATCGCGCGAAGTTCGCGTTCGCGTCCCACGAACGTCGTTGTGCTGTTGCCGACGTTGTGGGGCGTTACCGGTGCCGGATATTCGCCTACGATCTGCGTGAACAGCGACACGGTTTGCGGTTGCGGCTCCACGCCGAGCTGTGCGTGCAGCCGTTGGGAGAGCGCGTTGTAGTCACGAATTGCGCCGGGTCGATCGCCCATCGATACACGCAACGACATGATTTCGCGCACGGCCTCTTCGTCGAGCGGGTCGTGCGCGATCAGGCGGTGAAGCCACAAGCGCATCTGCACCGTGTTCTCAGCATCTCGTGCGTTCTCGATCAACGTTCGCAGCAGGTGTTCGTATCTCGAGCGGTATCGCACCCGTACGTCTTCCAAACATTCTTCTGCGACGCCGGCGCACAGCTCGCCGCCGTACTGCTCGACCGCGCCCGCGGCGTCCGCGGTTCGAAGCGCATCGAACTTCACGACGTCGCAATCGAGGCTGCCGGCCGCGTTCCACTGCAGCGTCTGGCGGGTGAGAACGAAGACGTCGTCGCCAAGCGCCTTTAATGCCCGGTGTATCTGGCGGCGCAGATTCGCCCGTGCTTCGGATGGATCGGTATCCGGCCATACCGTTTGCGCGAGCCAATCACGCGGCATGGGGCGGTCGGCGCTGGTTGCGGCGAGCGCAATAACGCAGACCGCTTTGGACGGAAGTCCGAGCGGCCTGCTTGATTCGTTGGATTCGAGTGCCGGATGACCGAACAGCCGCAGTCGAGCCATGTTCGGCTACGATTGGATCGACTTACGCACCCTTCCTCGAACGCGAATGTTAAAAGACGGCCCGCGGGCAGAGGTCGCCGCGGGCCGTCTCATCGCGCACCGAGCCGTTATGCCGTGCGCGATGCTTTGAGGGCGACGGTTACTGGATCGCGATCTTTCCGATGCAGCCGTCGTTGTCGGTGAACCAAACCGTACTGGCGTCCGTCGCGGTGAACATCTGCGGTGCCTCGTTCGGTCCGCATCCAAAGGAACTGGATGAGAACGTCGTGATGGTTCCGGTGTTCGGATCGACGCGTCCGAGCAGTCCGTCGTCGCCGTACCACAGGTTGCCGTCGGGGCCGGCGAAGATACCGCTTGGTCCGGCATACGACGGATCTGTGATCGTGTACGGCGTGTCGTACTCCGTGTACGTTCCGCTCGGCGTTAATTTGCCGATAGCGGTAAACGGTGCGTGGTCGACCGTGGCGGTAAACCACAGATTCCCGTCGATGCCGCTCGCGATATAGCGCGGCGACACCCCGCTTGGCAGCGTGAACTGCGTAATCGTGCCGGCGGCCGTAATCATGCCAATCTCGCCGCCGTTTTCGGTGAACCACATGTTACCGTCGGGACCGAGCGTGATGCCGAACGCGCCGCTTGCCGTCGTATACTCCGTTGCTGTTCCCGTGGTCGTAATGCGGCCGATCCGGTTGTGCGAACCTTCGACAAACCACAGCTCGCCGCCCGATCCGCTAACGATCTGCCCCGAATGCAGGAACGTGCAGTCGCCGAAGCTCTTCGTTGCGTCGCTTGGAAGCTGATAGTTCGCGATGAACGCGCCGCTCGTGCTGAAGACGTCGATGCCGTCCGTATAACACTCGCCGGTCATCCAGAGATTGCCGTCGGGACCGAACGCCATGCCGCGATCCTGGCCGGCCGGCTCGTCGAACATTTGCATCGAGCCGTCCGCTGCGACGTTGCCGAATGTCCCGAGGAAGTTGCTGGAGGCGGCGTTGTCATTTGCGAACCACACGCGGCCGTTGGAATCGGTAGCGATGCCCCACGGCAACGCTGCGTTCGCATAACCCACCGGCACGGCGTACTCCGTGATAGTAGGCGCCGGTTCCTGAACGGTGATCGTTCTCGCATCACTGAGGCCCGTAGCCGCGTCGCTGAGCGTCAGCGTTCCCGCCGACAAACTCGTGCCGGAGTAATGCACGCTGAGGTTCGAAAACGGCACGGCAATTTGGTAGGCGTTTGGATCGCCGGCGAGCGTCTGCAATGCGGAACCGTTTTGCTGCAGCGAAAATTCGGCCGCGTCCGATGTCGCGATCGTCACGCTGTTATACGTTCCGTTCGCGGTGCCGGACCAGTACGCGGGGGAGTTCACGATGAGATTGCCGTCGCTGTCGTATGCGGAAACGGTCAGCGGGATATCCGATGGCGTGCCTTTCGTTACCGTGCTTTGCGCAAGATTCAATGCAAAGCGTGTAGGCGCGCCGTCCAGGGTAATTCCGATCGTGTTGTCTTGCCCGGCGACGATCGTCAAAGAACCCGTTGCTGCCGCGAGCACGTTCCCCGTCGCG
>JBKPMZ010000022.1:0-10564 GCA_046732415.1 Vulcanimicrobiota bacterium | reverse complement strand
CCACCGACAACTACACCGGATTATATTCGTCGGCAGCGTCAGATGTGTATAAGAGACAGGCCGATGACCAAGTCCGCGACTTTACGCTCTTCGCGAACCTTCCAATTCACGAACTCCTCGATGTCGGGATGATCCGCGTTGAGTACAACCATCTTCGCGGCGCGGCGCGTCGTGCCGCCCGACTTGATAGCGCCCGCCGCGCGATCGAAGACTTTGAGGAAGGACATGAGCCCCGAGCTCGTGCCGCCGCCGCTCAGCTTTTCGCCGGAACCGCGAATCTTCGAGAAGTTTGCACCGCTGCCCGATCCGCCTTTGAAGATACGCGCTTCGCGCACGACGCCGTCGAAGATGCCGCCTTCATTGACGAGATCGTCTTCAACCGAAAGAATGAAGCACGCCGAAACCTGCGGATGAGAGTACGTATCGGTGGAACGCGTGAGTTCGCCGCTTTTCGCATCGACGAAATAGTGGCCCTGAGCTGGGCCGGCGATGCCGTACGCCCAATGCAAACCGGTATTGAACCACTGCGGCGAGTTCGGCGCGCCGATTTGGCGCGCGAGCATGGCGCACATTTCTTCGTAGTATGCCTTGGCGTCGTCCTCAGAATCGAAATAGCCGTTCTTGAAGCCCCAGTAGGCCCAGCAGCCGGCGAGCCGGTTGAAGACCTGGCGCGAATCGCGCTCGGCGCCAAAGCCGCTCGCGGCGGCCGGCTCCGATCGCCACAGCCACTCCGGTACGTCCGCTTCGGGGACGCGCGTCAACGACTCCGGAACGCCCGCCTTACGGCAATACTTCTGCGCCAGCACGTCGACCGCGACCTGACTCCAGCCGGTCGGGACCATGACGTCCTTAGCCTCGAAAATGACCGAACCGTCGGGATTGGTGATGCGTGAGGTGCGGGGTTCGAAGGTGAGACCGGCGTAGGGGTCGCCGGGGGCCGAGTAGATGCGGCGAAATTTCATCGAGGCTCCTTCCTCCGATGCGTGGAGGACCCGTTCACTTCGAGCGTGTTATATCGAACACCTGTTCGGTAGTACGGGTTTCCTCAGGGATAGAGTGCCCATAAATTGTACTACCGGGGTGTGGGAGATACAAGATATAGTATCCGCCACCTTGTGCGCAAGATGTTGACAACCTGTTTTTCTTGTGAGGTGCGGCGCTTGGTTTGGTGGAAAAGGTGAGTCCTGCGTGAGGTCCTTGTGGAAACTTCCGAGGATAGCGGGGAAAAGTGGCCCAATCGGCGCTAGGGATGTTTGGCCCAGATCGTTTTGCACCACGCCTGCACGACATACCGCTGACCGAGCTCGCTGCGCTCGGTATTCGCGGTTTGATTGTCGACTTGGATAACACGCTGCTCGGCTTCCGGGAAACGGAATTGGCCGCCGAGCACCTGGCTTGGGTAGAAGAGGCGCACGAGCGTGGCTTTGCAATGGTGATGGTATCGAACAATTTCAGCGATCGCGTTCGCGGTATTGCCGCGCAACTGCGCATTGAGTGCATTCCAAACGCGCTCAAGCCGCTGCCGTTCGGGTTTTGGCGCGCTATGAATCATCTGCAATTGCCGCGCAAGCAGGTTGCCGTCGTGGGCGATCAGTTGTTTACCGACGTGCTCGGTGCAAAACTGAGCGGCGGGTTGTATACGATTCTGACCGAGCCTATCGAGAACAAAGACTTCGCGATTACGCAGATGTTCCGGTTTTTCGAGCGATTGATGCTCCCGGAGCGGCGTAAGTGAAACTCGCGCTCATCGGCGATCCCGTCTCGCATAGCCGCAGTCCGCGCCTTCACCGTGAATTCATGGAAGAGGCCGCGATCGAAGAGGGCAGCTATGTTGCCATCCGCGTGCCGAAAAACAACGGCGTCGACGTCGTGCGGCGCATGCGCATGGACGGCTACACCGGCATCAACGTCACGACGCCGCTGAAAGAAGAAGTGCTGCGGGCGTGCGATGAACTCACGCAAGAAGCGGAACTCGCCCAAGCGGTCAATACCATTTTCTTCGGCCGTTCGATCTTGGGCCACAATACCGACGGCATCGGTGCGCGCGTCGCGCTGGAAACCATTCTTACGCAGCCCGTCGCGCTCCAGCGTGTCGGCGTGCTCGGAACCGGTGCAACGGCGCGCGCAATTCTGGCGCAATTGCGTGAAACCGATGCCTACACGTTCGTGTGGGGGCGCAGCAACGAGAAAGTCGCTGCCATCTGCGAGCGGTTCGAAGCCAAGCCCTGGCCCGACGGCGCGCCGGAGATCGTCATCTCGACGTTGCCGAGCGGCGTGAAACTTCCACACGAGTTGGTGGAGCAATTGCTGGCCGCCGATTGCGTGATGGACGTGAACTACGGTGAGCGCTCGACGCTGGACCATCAAGTGCATCGCGAGATCGTCAAAGGCGACCTCATGCTCGAGGCGCAGGCGCGCGCATCGTTTGACTTTTGGCTCGCGCACGCCCAAGCATTCGTAGAAGAAGAACTTTAAGGCGCGAGCCAGCGTGCAATATTTCTCGCAAAATCTTTGAATATTTCGGCCGGTTCGTCGGCGTGGCCATTCAAGCGCGTATCCGCGAACTGATGCAGGCACGACGTTGCGACCGCCCGCCCGCACGTGCGGCCGTCGTTGCAGCGTTCGTTGTCGATAGCAATCGCCACGTTTGCGGCACCGCCGGTCGCGCCGCTCCCCGAGACCGCAATCACACGCGCGAACGGCGCGTACGGCGGAACGGAAATCGCGGCTTCGTGCGTCGGCGCCGGAAAGTATTCGATGACGCCGCTTTTCGAGCGCTGCGTTCGCAGCAGTTCGTGCACGGGCTCGAGCGGTACGATGCGCTCGTATTCACCTTTTCCGCGCGCCCGTTTGAACGCTCCGCGAAAACCGCGCCGGCGCAGATGGCGGTTGTAGGCGCGAAAATGATTGACGAGTCCCACGCTGCCAAGATTGAGCAGCGAAAGCCCGATGTTCTCAGAGTCGCGTGAAGTAAAGATGCCGCCGCCGCGTTCGCGAAACCGAAGAATGCCGCGCACGTCCGCGGGCGCAAGGCCGTTGCCGCGATCGGCCGCAAAAAGCCACAGTTCGTTGAATTTCGATCGATCCAGCGTCGAGAGCACTGGATCGCTGCCGTCGGCGCCCGGTTCGCGATTGCGCGCAACGACCTCGTGGCCTTCGCTTCGTAGGATTGAGACAAGCGCTGAAAAACGCTCGATCTGCCATTCGCCTTCGCCATCACGAAGCGTCGTCTGAACGAGAATCGTCGCCATGTTAGGTAGAACGCGAGCCGCGCGCCCTGCGGTTCCAAAGCAAGAGAACCGGCCTTGCGGCTGGTTCTCGAAGATTCGGAGAGGGGGAGATTCGAACTCCCGAGACGCTTATCACGTCTGCTCGCTTTCCAAGCGAGTGCATTCGACCACTCTGCCACCTCTCCAAAATTGCATCGCAATTTTGGAGCCTATAACCGGCGCATCCGCGCTGCGCGCTCCGCGCCCCCCGTCGGCAAAGCCGCCAGGGCCCCCGGCCTTCGGCCCATTTGCATTTGCAGTGGTCAGCCGCGTCGATTAGGCGGGGGTGCCGGAAATGCCTTGCGAGACCGTTTGGCGTGCGAGGATGTCCTCGAACTCCGAGGCCGGCAGCGGACGCCCGAAGTAGTAGCCCTGCGCGAACTGCGTGCCGCAATCGCGTAAAAAATGCCACTGCGCGTCGGTCTCGACGCCTTCGGCGATCACCTTGAGCCCGAGCGCGTGCGCCATCGCGATAATGGCTGAAACAATGGCCAGGTCGTTCGCGTCCTCGGGGATGTCGCGTACGAACGACTTGTCGATTTTCAGCACGTCGATGGGAAAGCGTTTCAAATAACTCAGCGACGAGTAGCCCGTACCGAAATCGTCGAGCGAGAGGCCGATTCCCAAAGACTTGAGTTGGCGCATCACGCCGACGCTCTCTTCGGCGTTGTGCATCGCGATCGTTTCGGTAATTTCGAAATCGAGATCCTCGGGATTCAGGCCGCTCGCGTGCAGCGCTTCTTCGACTTGCTTGATGAGATTGAAGTGCAGAAACTGCCGGCCGGAAAGATTGACGGCCAGACGCAGGCGGTTGCGAAACAGTTGTTGCCAGCGCCGCACTTGCTCCGCGGCGTTTTGCATCACCCACTGCCCGAGTTGAATGATGAAGCCCGACGTTTCGGCGTGCGTGATGAACGTTTCGGGCATGGTTACCGTCTGATCGCGCTGGGGCCACCGGCAAAGCGCTTCGACGCCGATGATCTCCCCGTCGCTCAGATTGACGACGGGTTGATAGAAGAGTTTGAACTCTCCGTAGCTCAGCGCATTTGCCAGGCGCTGATGCATCGGTACCAGGCGATAGCTCACAGAGCGCCTAGGTTGGATACTGTGGGTCGCCTGGCCTACCAGGCGGCAGGAGCCCGCTAAAAAAGGCGATCCGGGCAGCCTCTTCGGCCAGGTCCGTACTCACGAACGCTTCTTCCAAGGTCTCCGCGACGGCCGAGAGTCCATGACGCTCCATCAGCACAACGTGGATGCCGCGGGCAAATTCGGCGGACGTCACTGCGGCCAGTTCTTGCGAGCCCGGCGGCCGATACGGGGTCCATGCCACCTCGCCAAGCGTTTCGCGCGCACCGACCGTATCGCGTTCGAATGCGCGACCGAGTTTCGAACAGACCACGCAAAACGTCGGGTGCGTGTGTATCACGCAGCGGATGTCGGGTCGCACGCTATACGCGGCAACGTGCAGGGGCAGTTCGCTCGTTGCGCGCTGGGCCGGATCGCGCGGCGTTCCGCGAGGATCGGTGCGTACGAGATCCTGCGGCGCGACGGCGCGCAACGAGTGAAGGGTCGGCGTTACGATCAAATCACCGTCGGCCAGACGTACGCTGACGTTTCCGCTCGTGCCCGTGACGAGCCGCCGGTCCCAAAGCAGCGCGCAATATTCGGCAATGCCCGCGCGCGCTTGCGCTTCGGTCAGATACCCGCCGGATGCCAAATCGTCTTGATTTCGCTGTAGGCCGCGACGTCGTCGAGACTTTGCGCGGCCGGCGAGAACCAATCGCGCGGTGAACGCGCAGGCAGAACGCGCGTGCGCTTCACGTTTTCGGCTGCGGCGGTTTGCAGATCGGCCGTTTGCGGGCCGTTCATGAACGCGATCGCGTTGACGTCCATGTGTTTGGCGAGCACCGGCGCGAGTTCCGAGCGCGTTCCCGTGATGACGTTCACCACACCGGCCGGAATATCGCTGGTCGCGAGACATTCCGAAAACACGATTGAGCTGCGCGGGTTCGTTTCCGACGCGACGAGCACTACCGAATTTCCCGCGACCAGCGCGGGCATGAGCACCGACACCATTCCGAGCAATGACGGCTCGTCGGGGGCGAGCATGCCGACCACGCCCATAGGTTCGGCGGTGGAGAAGTTGAAGTGCGGACCGCCGACCGGATTGCGCGTAGAGAGCAGCGCGGCGAATTTATCGCACCAGCCGGCGTACCACACGACGCGATCGATTGCGGCGGTTACTTCGATTTCGTCGCCGGTCAAGTCGATGAGCTCGGCGCGGCGCGCTTCCATCATCTCGGCCAAACGATAGAGGACCAAGCCGCGCGTACCCGGCGCCGTCTTCCACCACTTCGCTTGCGCCGCGCGCGCGGCGACGACCGCGTCGCGCACGTCTTTACGCGAACCGCGCGCGATGTTGGCGACGAAATCTTTACCGTCGGAAATTGGATCGCTGCGTCCGGATTCGGAACGCACGAACGCGCCGTTGATGAAGAGTTTGTACATTTTCCGCACGGCCAGGCGCGGCTGCTCGCTTTTCGACACGGAACCGACCTACGACGCAAGAGGCGGTGCCCCCTGGGTTGAAACCCGCCGGATGCCGTCCCTGCGCGTCGTTATCGCCGAGCCGTTTGCCGACACGGGGCAAGCAGTCTTGCACGAACACGGTATCGACGTCGTGTCGTGCGTTGGGCGCCCGCGCGAAGATTTGCTGGCGGCACTGCAAGAGGCGGACGGCCTCATCGTTCGATCGGAAACGCGCGTCGACCGCGATTTACTTTCGCACGCGCCGCGCATTCGCGTCGTCGGACGCGCGGGCGTCGGCGTGGATGCGATCGACGTGGATGCGGCGACGGAAGCGGGCATCGTCGTCGTCAACACGCCGGCGGCCAATACGATCGCCGCTACGGAGCATACGTTTGCGATGATGCTCGCGCTGCTGCGAAACGTTGCGGCGGCAAACGCGTCGATTCGCGACGGACGCTGGGAACGCACGCCGTTCATCGGCAGTGAACTTTACGGCAAGACGCTGGGCATCGTGGGGCTGGGGCGCATCGGAGGCGGCGTCGCGTTACGCGCGCGAGCCTTCGGTATGCACGTGCTCGCACACGATCCGTTCATTCCGCAGTCGCGCGCCGAAGCGCTCGGCGCGGAACTCGTAACTATGGACGAACTCCTTACGCGCGCCGACGTGGTGACGCTGCACGTTCCGCTCACGCAGCAGACGCGCGGCATGATGGACGCGCGCACGTTCGATCTGATGAAAGGCAGTGCGGTCCTGGTGAACTGCGCGCGCGGTGCAGTGGTCGACGAAGAAGCGCTGCTCGAGGCGCTCGACGCGCAAGCGATTCGCGCCGCCGCCATCGACGTCGTCGCGAAAGAGCCGCCCGCGCCTGGCTCCATGGGCGCCAGATTGCACCAGCATCCGCGCGTCCTGGCAACGCCGCACTTAGGAGGCTCGACGCACGAAGCGCTCGAGCGCATCGCGATCGAACTTGCGCGCGACGTTGCGGACGCTCTCGGCGGCCGGCCCGCGGCGGGTGCGGTAAATGCGCCCGCTCCCAGCGGTGCGCAAGCCGAACGCGTACGCGCGTACGTCGCGGCCGCAGATCGCCTCGGCCGTTTGCTTCCGCAACTCTTCGATGATGCGCTGCGCGTGCCGCTTCGCATGCACGCGAGCGGAGAGATCGCGGCGGCCGACATTACGCCGCTGCGCACCGCGTTTTTGGCGGCACTTCTGCAAACGACCACGGAGCGGCGCGTCTCAATCGTCAATGCGGAAGCGGTGGCGCGAGAAATCGGCGTTACGCTAGAACTGGTTGCCGATACGGAAACCGCGCCCTTCGCATCGCTGCTCGCAATATGGGCGGGATCGCATCGCATTGGTGCCACGGTACTTTCCGGCGGCCCGCGCATCGTGCAAATAGACGATTACGAGCTCGATGCCATTCCGCACGGCGCATGGATCGTCACGCGCCATGAAGACGTGCCCGGCATGGTTGGACGCGTCGGGACGATTTTGGGCAACGCCGGCGTGAACATTTCGACGATGCAAGTGTCGCGCGATCCGCAGGGCGGCGGCGCGCTCATGGTGTTGGCGGTCGATCGCGCAATCGGTCGAGACGATCTCGAGCGGCTGCGCGCAGTGCCCGGCATGCGGCGCGTCGACGCACCGGTGTTTTAGCTCGTGCCGGTCAACATCTATATCGCGCGTCACGGTGAGACGACATGGAACGCCGTCGGCCGGTATCAGGGAAGGATCGAAACTCCGCTCTCGCCGCTCGGGCAAGCGCAGGCGCAAGCACTTGCACGCGCGCTAGCCGATAAAGGCATCGAGCGCATCATATCCAGTCCACTCTCGCGGTGCATGCAAACCGCGCTCCCGCTCGCGCTGGAAACCGGCATGGCGATCGAAGCCAATCCGCTGTTGCTGGAGATCGCGCACGGAACGTGGGAAGGGCGCTATCGCGACGAGATTGCGCAAAACGAGCCGGAGCGCTACCGCACGTGGCGCGAGCACCCGCAAGACGTTCGTTTCGAGGGCGGTGAGAGTTTAGCCGACGTGTTCGCGCGCTGGACGCGTTTTGTCGAAGGTTTCGATGCGCGCGTCAACACGCTGCTCCTCACGCACGACATTGTCGTACGGCTGGCGCTGCTAGAACGGACCGGCCGGCCGACGTCCGACCTTCGCCACGTGCGTGCGCTAAATGCTGCGTACGCGAGGTTCGAGGTCGCGGGTGAGCGGTGGACCCTTTGCGAGGAGTGCGTGGGCGATCACTTGGCCGACCTGGCTGCGGACCCCGATAAGCAAGCGCTCTAGCTGGGGTATAAGGCCCGCATGACTACATCGACGCCGTTTTTGTCGGACGTTCAGGAACTTCGCCGTCGCGCGCGTGAGAACATGATGCGCGGGCCGGTCACCAGCGATTATCGCGGTGACGTGAAGCAAGCCGTGGACGTGCTGAATCAGGCGCTTGCAACGGAAATCGTTTGCGTGCTCAGATACAAGCGCCACTACTACACGAGCAAAGGGATCTACAAAGATTCCGTTGCGAACGAATTTTTGGAGCACGCAACGCAAGAGCAGGAACACGCCGACATGATCGCCGAGCGCATTACGCAACTGGGCGGCGAGCCGGACTTGAATCCTGACGGGATGAGCTCGCGCAGCCATTCGGAGTATCGCGTAGGCGAGAGCATGGTCGACATGATCAAGGAAAATCTCGTTGCCGAGCGTGTTGCGATCGAGTCGTATCGTGAAATGATCCGGTTCTTCGGCGAGAACGATCCAACCACGCGGCGGATGCTCGAACAGATCCTCGCCGTCGAAGAGGAACACGCAAACGACATGGTGGACTTGCTCGAACAGCACGGCACCGCTGTTCGAGGCGAAACCTAAAGATTCGATTCACGTTCGTTCGTCACGGAAGCACGCAGTGGAACGCGCTGCGCCGCTTTCAAGGACAAGTCGATATCCCGCTCGATGCACGGGGCCGCGCGCAAGCGCTGGCCCTGGCGGCATTGCTGCGTGACGAGCAGTTCGACTACGCGGTATCCAGCGATCTTTCGCGTGCGTACGACACTGCGTGCATCATTCGTGGCGCTATGCCCGTAACGCGCGACCCGCGCTGGCGCGAGTTCGCGTTCGGCGAGTGGGAAGGCCTGACGTGGGAGCAGATCTGCGAGCGCTGGCCGCATCTGGCGCAGCACGGCGCGACCGCGGCAAAACTCTATACGCCCGACGGCGGCGAGCCGTTCGATGCGGTGCAGGCGCGTGTGTCGCAGTCGCTGCGCGAATTACGCGAGAGCGGCTACGAGCAGGTACTCGTCGTCACGCACGCCGGTCCGCTGCATGCGATGCTCCACGCCTTCTTCGGCGATAGGGAAGCGGAAATGGCCGAAGTATTCGGCGTGCGTTTTTCGCCGGCGAGCGTTACACGCGTCGCGTGGGAAGAAGACGGAAGCGCGCGGTTATTGAGTTTGAATGAAGTCGCGCACTTGGCCGTCGATTAAGCTGGCGAAGATTTCGACGGTGTCAACGAGGCGCGGCCCTGGGCGGTTCACGTACGCATTGCCGTCCACGAGATGCACGTTGTAACTCGCGAGCTGCGGTATTTCGGCGGCGGCCGCACGCGTCTTTTCCAGATCGAAGCCGCACGGCGCGACGATCACCATGTCAGGCTGCGAGGCTTTAATTTCATCCCACGACAGCACGCGGGAGTTTTGCCCCGGATTTCCGAGCACCGGAACGCCGCCCGCCAGTTCGACCAGTCCGGGCGTCCAATGGCCGCCGCTCATCGGCGGGTCGGTCCATTCGAGCACGAGGACGCGTGGGGTGGCCGTGCGCTTCGACGGAGCCCTGCCCTGAGGTATCGAAGGGTCAGCATGACATCGACGCTGCGCTACCACATTTACGCGTTCGCGGAGTGAGGCCACGAGATCGGTGGCTTCGCGTTCGCGTCCGGTCAGTGCGCCAAGCGTGACGATATTGGCGAAGACGTCTTCCAGCGACGACGGTTCAAGCGAGATGATCCGCGGATCGCTCGACAGGCGTCGCGCGGCGCGATCGACGATCGAATACGAAACCGCGCACACCTCGCACAATTCTTGCGTGACGATGAGATCCGGCTGCAGGCGTTCGAGCAATTCCGCGTCGAGGTGATACAAACTCGAACCGCCGTGCAGGAAGTTGCGCACGTGGCGGTCGATGTCGGCGGCGCGTGCCGCGTGCGGCAGCGCCGACGACGTAAGCCGCGGCAAGTGCTGCGCCTGCGGTGGAAAATCGCATTCGTGCGTGACGCCGACGACATCGTCGCCGGCACCGATGGCAAACAGTATCTCGGTCGCGCTTGGCAGTAGACTAACGATTCTCATTCAGGCCGCAGTTCGATCACGTGGAAGCCTTTGGGTTCCATCAGGATCGTAACTCCGCCTTCCAATTCCTGTGCGCCGATGCGGCGCGGCTCCAGCCAGCCGCGTTTGAGGCTGTCGTACATACGAACGGTGTGCGTTCGACTCGCATCGCGCAAACGAAACGCCGTCGAGATCGTGCGGTCTTGAATGTTCCCGACCATCGCAACGATGCGTTCCCCATCGCCCAGCGCCGCGGTAATGGCGTCATCGCCGCTGGCCATGAAGCGCTCATCGAGATCGTGCGGCAGCACGTGAACCGGCGCCGCACAGTCGATTTGCTCGTTGCTGAAGAGTTGCAGTTCCGGCATACGAGCGAAGAACAGCGTAATGTGTTTGCCATGGTACGGCATGTTGCGCAGTCCGCACCAACTCCACCGCGA
>JBKPMZ010000021.1:0-2279 GCA_046732415.1 Vulcanimicrobiota bacterium | reverse complement strand
TGCGGCGCAGCGCCGCTTTCTAAGCGTTGGTCCTGCCGAGCATACTTCTTCTGAATATGCCGCACGATGTACAAGCACGAGGGCTCCCACTCGTACAATTCGGTGATCTCTTGGCCGATTTCCACCAGGCCGCCCTCGCCGGCTAAAGCCTGTTTCTCGGCGTCCGTGAGATCGTGAACCACGTCGACCCGTTTCAGATGGTCGGGCTTCGGCCGCCTTCCATGGCCGTTGCGCTGGGGCGACGACGAATCTTTTTTCGCCGCCGCCGGCGGTTCGGGCGCCGGCTCTTGAGGCGACGCTTCGAACAGCGTCAGCTGATGGGGGTCGACCTTCTCGCTCGAGCGGCCGTAGAGTTTGCGGAGCACCTGGTCCAGTCGATGCTCGAGTTGCTCCCGCTGTGCGCGCTCGCCTTCGAGCGCCGCCAACAATTGCAGCACCAGCCTGCGCAACGTCTGCGGGTCGTCCGGCAATTCCGAAGGCTGCGGCAGCGGCAAAGCATCCGTGCTCATACAGCGACGATCTTAGCGCCTCGATCCGCCGACGCAAGAGCGGCCGCGAAAAAAGCGGCCTGTCGTTCACTCCGGCCTGTCGTTCACTCCGGCCCGCGATAACGGGGCCGACGCCTGACGCTGGTCAACTCCACGCCGTCGAGCAACATCGCCAAATCGGTCGCCGAGATCGTCAAGCACGTCGCGTTCTCGTCGGCGCCAGCGGCCGGAAAGCGGAAAGTCCCGCGTTCCAATCGCGTGTACCACAGCGCATAGCCGTGCGTGTTCCAATACAATATCTTCATCCGGTCGCCGCGTTTCGAACGAAACACGAACAGATGGCCTGAGAGCGGGTTCTGCTGGAGCACGTCCTGCACCAGTGAGGCCAACGTGTCGAAGCTCTTTCGCATGTCCGTCGGCTGCAAGGCCAAAAACACTTGCACTTGGCCCGACACGCTCAACATGGGCGGCGCTCCAACACGCCCAGCACGTCGCTCAGCGTATCCCGGCAAGCGCCGCGAGGAACCCGGATGCGGACGCCCGTCGGCAGCACGATCTCGAGGCAGGCGCCGCCAGCCAGTTCGCCCGAGGCAATTTGTAACTGGGCAAAGCGAATCGGAGCCAGCGATTGGTTCGTTGACGCGGATCTTGCACGCTTTTCCTTTGCGGCGGCGTCACGCCGGGCTAACTCCTTCCGCCAAGCGAAGAACGACGGCTCTGTAACGCCGCGGTCGCTGCAGTACCGCCGTACCGAAACTCCGCTGCCGGCATGAGCGTCCACAATCTGTCGCCAGAACTGCTCCTTCTCAGCGCTCCTACGCCGCACGCGTTCGCCCATCACTCAACCTCCTGGTCTCGTCAGCCCCACGGCTCGAATCTACCAGGAGGGACAAGACGTGCCGCACAGGACGCTTACTGAATAATGACAAAGTGTCCGGGCGATCCGGGCTGACCAGCGCAATAACTCAGAACCGCCGAGGTTCCTGCATTGACGGTGCCGTTGCTGTAGTCCATGAACTTCACGGTCTGCGGAGATCCGGCGATTGTCGCCGTTCCTTCCCCGCCCGGAACGAAGCTGTTGATTGTCACGGGGACAACTGAGCCCTGATAGGTGAAGACCCAATAAAAGCCGCTGTCGCTGTTGGCTGGTTCAACCTCAATCGGCGTTCCCCACGGCACATCGGCGAAGCCAGTAGACTCGACTAGGTATCCTTCCGAGGCGTCTTTGTCGCCACTGCCCCAATCTGAGTTAGGCGCCCATATATCGCCATTGGGGGCCAGCGCCGTCCAACTGTACTTGTTGACCGTCCCGTCTGAACCGTTGGTGTTGATCTGTGCCAACGTCAGACCGCCGCCCGTTGGCCGATAGGTAGAGGCCACGGGGACAATCGGGGTTGGCGTTCGCTCGGACTTTTTCACAGCCCGAACAATCCGCTTAGCGGCGTCATCGGTCCAAGTGTTTTTGTCAGCCATTAGGTTGTGAAGTCCGGGAGAAGGAACGTTGCAAAGTAGAGTTTTGGCTTGAACTCAAATTCCAACCAAATCGGCGTCCCGTTTTGGGCCAGTTGGGCGCCGTTGTTGTCCAACAGAACCGGAGTATTGACCGGTTGGCCGCCAACTCGGATCGGTTGAAGCTTGCCGTTCACAAGCTGTTGAAGGCCAGCGTTCAGAACAATCGTTTTCCAGCCCTCGGGCTTGAATACGAATTCAAACGTCAGCGCCCAATAGGGAACCCGCAACGTTGTGTTGGCGGGAACGTAATATTGTTGTTGGGCCTTGATCGGCTTGCAC
>JBKPMZ010000020.1:0-4288 GCA_046732415.1 Vulcanimicrobiota bacterium | reverse complement strand
GTCCAGTACACCAACAGGAATTCGGCCGTTCGCGCATTGCCGGAACCGTATACCGCGCGCACTTCACCGATGTGGGAGCCGTTCATGTCGCGTACGGGCGTTCCGGCCTGCAGTTCTTCCAGCAACCTAGGCATCGGTGCGGTTATACCCGCAGCACTCAGCTTTCAGTCAGATAATTCAGGAGCGAGAGCACGGCCATCGCGGCCGTTTCCGTACGCAGAATGCGCGAACCAAGTGACACGAGTTCGGCACCTGCGGATCGTGCCGCATCGGCCTCCTGGTGCGAGAAGCCGCCTTCGGGTCCGATAACGACCAGCGCGCGTTTGATGCCATGCACGAGTTGCGGAAGGCGTTCGCGCAATGGAGCGCGATCCGCCAGTTCCCACGGAAACAGCACCAAATCGTAATGCGCAAACGACGCGCACACGTCGTGAAAGGACTGCGGCTGCGCGATGCGCGGAACGTCGTTGCGTCCGCATTGCTGCGCGGCCGTTTTTGCCAGTCTGCGCCAGCGCTCGACTTTGTTCTCGCTCACGTCGGTAACGATCGTACGTTCCGATTGCAGCGGAATGATTTCAACGGCGCCGAGTTCGGTCAGTTTCTCGACGACGAAATCCATCTTCTGCCCTTTGGGCACGCCTTGCGCGACGGACACTTCAAGCGCTATGGACGCGCGCGCATCTTTTCGCTCGCGCAGCGTTGCGCTCACGGCGCGCCCCTCGATAGAAAGCGTTGCGGCAAAGCGCTGCGCGGCAGAGTCGATGAGATCGATTTCGTCGCCGCCGCGCATGCGCAGCACGCTGACGATCTTGTGCGCATCGCTGCCGCTCAGCGTGACGACGTCGCCGAGTTCGTGCTTACCTTCGATGAAGAAGGCGCTCACTCAGGTTTGAACGCGTCCTTCACTTTGTCGAAAAACGAGCGATCGTCGCCTGCGGGCGCATCGCCGCCTTGGCGCGCGTATTCTTCGAGCAATTCCCGTTGACGTTTGCTCACCTTCGTCGGCACGAGCACGTGCACCGTAACGACGTGATCGCCGCGATGATTGCCGCGCACCGCGGGCATGCCGTGGCCGCGCATGCGGAACGTCGTTCCGGTTTGCGTGCCCGCGTGCACGTTCAGCGGAAGATCGCCCTCGAGCGACGGCACGCTGATCTGCGCGCCGAGCGCCGCCTGCGGAAACGACACGGGCACGTCGACGTACGTATCGAGCCCGTCGCGTTTGAACAGCGCGTGCGGCGCGATACTCAAATACACGTAGAGATCGCCGGCGGGACCGCCGCGGATGCCCGCTTCGCCGTTGCCGGTGATGCGAATGCGGCTGCCGTCGTCCACCCCTGCCGGCACTTTTACCGTGAGATGCCGCTCGACTTCTCGCCGGCCGCGCCCGCCGCAACTCTCGCATGGTTGTTGAATGACTTGCCCTTCGCCGCCGCACCGGCTGCACGTCGATTGCGTGACGAATTGCCCGAGCGGCGTTTGCCGCACCATGCGCTGCACGCCGCTGCCGCCGCAGCGATCGCATGGAACGACGAGCGTTCCGGGCGCGGCACCGCTGCCGTGGCACGTTTCGCACTGCGCGAGATGATTGAACTGAATCTCGCGCGTCGTGCCGCTAAACGCTTCTTCGAGCGTAATCTCGAGATCGTAGCGCAGGTCTGAGCCGCGCGCGGGACCGCTGCGCCGCGCTTGCGTTTGCTGCGCGCCCATGCGATCGCCGAAAAAGATGTCGAAGATGTCGCCGAAACCGCCGCCGCCGCCGAATCCTTGACCGAATCCGAAATCGCCGAAGCCGCCCGCGCCGTTGCCCACGCTGCCGTAGCGATCGTACTGTGCGCGCTTTTGCGGATCCGAAAGCACTTCGTACGCTTCGTTGATTTCCTTGAAGCGGTGCTCGGCCTCCGCTTTATTTTCGGATACGTCGGGATGGTGCTTGCGCGCAAGCGCGCGATAGGCACGTTTGATGTCATCGGCGCTCGCGGTGCGGTTGACCCCGAGCACTTCATAGAAGTCTTTGGTTGGCATGCTTTCCGTGGGTTACTTGATCTCGACGTCCGTCAATCGCTGCGAGAGTGTTTCTGCCGTACCCGAAGCGAGCGCCACCAAACGTGCGTACGGCATGCGGCGCGGCCCCAGAATGGAGAGCATGCCGATCGCGTGCTGCCCGAAACGGTAGGGCACGGTTACGATGCTGAAGTCGGTCATCTCCTCCACGCCCAGTTCGTGCCCAATTTTGACCGCAGGCGCCTCACGGTTCATGGAGTCGGCCACCAGGTCGTAGAGCGTCTTTTGTTCTTCCACGATGCGCAAGATGGAGCGCAGCTTGCGTAAGTCGTGAAATTCCGGCTGATCGAGCAGATTTTGCGCGCCCGACGCACTGACGTTCGCAACGTCCTGCGAGGCGGCGCTGCGCAGCGCGGTCATGACCGCGTTTTTCACGTCGTCGCTCAGGCCGAGTTCTTGCGTGGCCGCGGCAACCTCGTGCTCGGCGATATCGCGCAGCGCGCGATTGCCCAGGCGTGCGTTGAGCGCATTTGAGAGCCGCGTGAGATCGTCGGGCGAGACGTCGTTCGAGAGTTCGAACAAACTTTGCGCGGAGACGCCGATCGACGTTACGACGATCGCGACGCCGGTTCGCGCGCCGAGCCAGATCAGTTGAATGTGTTTGAACGTCGTCGTGTCGTTGACCGGTTTGGTGACGAACGCGAGGTTTTTCGAAAGTCGGCCCAGCAAACGCGTGGTGCCTTCGATGATATCGTCGAGCTCGCGGCTGGCATCGCGCAGTTCGTCGCGGATGCGTTTGCGATCGTCGGGCGCAAGCTGTTCCGGATGCATGAGCTGATCGACGTACATGCGGTACCCGGCGTCAGACGGAACGCGGCCCGCGGAAGTGTGCGGCTGCACCAGATAACCGCTGGCCTCCAACTCCGCCATTTCGTTGCGCACGGTGGCGCTGCTCACGCCTAGGCTGTACTTCTGGGTGAGCGCCTGCGAGGCCACGGGTTCGGCCGTGGCGATGTACTCGTACACCACCGTTGCCAGAATGTACGCCTTGCGCTTGTCCAGACCGCCCTTGGGGGCGTCGCCGCCGTCGGAGCCGCTGCTCATAACCTTATCCTAGCAGTCTCGGCAGCGGAGTGCCAAGGCTTTAGTGAGCAGCGGCCCCCGCGGCCCTACTGTGCGAGCGGCGGCGCCATGAGCGTCACGCGGTATGCCCGGCCGGGGCGAAGCAGCGTCACGCGTCCAACCGCAACCTTGGCCGTCCCGGAATCGACCACGAGCCAGTACGTGTACCCCGCGGGCGCGCACAGCGTCGTGTGGACGGCGCTGTTCGTGCCGTACGCCGTTTGAATGAAATGCCCGCCGTCATGGCTGTTCAGAAAGTCCTTCAAGTTCTCTCCGACCGGCAAGAGCTCGGCGTTGTTCACCCATTCGCCGTAGCCGTTGTACGAAGCCGGAAACCGCACCGTGGCCGTGACGGTCGACCATCCCGCGGGCAGCGAATTGCAGCCCCCCTGATTGCCATGCTGCAGAGCCTGCATCATGACGCGTCGCGCCGCCGCTGCTTGATCGGCGCTGATTCCCGCCGCAGTTGCGGGACCGACTTGGGCATTGCCCGGTGCCATCGTTAGCAGCAGCGCACATGCAACAGCTGCGATACTATAAATGCTCGTACGCATACCAACCTCCAATTTCATTATCGACTCACTGTTACCAAGACGCGTATTTGAGAAGCGTTCCATCCAGAACGAGTCCGCCGGCGCCGTTATTTCCGAGCACCTGAAGCGTGGCGTGCCGCATTTCGTCCTCGCACCCGCCGTCGGTTCTGCTCGTTACGTGAAGCGTTAAGCTCGTTCCGGAAAGTTCGAATCTGCCGCGTTCACTTACGCGCGTTTTGTTGCCCAGATCAACGCTCGTGATCCACGTATGGCGAAACATGCTGTCGCCCCAGAACTCCCAGGTTTCCTCACTCGTACCGCCCGCGTACAGATACCACTTACCGGTCAGCGGTGATGGATGCCCGGCAAAGAGCGGATTTGCCGCATCGCAAGCCTCGATCGTCCCTGTGGCGGGCGGCGGCGCGGTTCCGCCTCCGGGCGGCTGCGGTTGTGAAGCTCCCGGCTGACACCCGGGCTGCGAGTATGCCGGCGTATCCGGATTGCACGTCGACTGCACCGGCGGTGCGTTTCCACTGCCGCCGGCCGGCGGCGTCGTCGTCCCTGATTCGCAGGTGTACGCCGGCACATCCGGATTGCATGTCGACTGCACCGGCGGTGCGTTTCCATTG
>JBKPMZ010000019.1:0-35514 GCA_046732415.1 Vulcanimicrobiota bacterium | reverse complement strand
CTCTACGCACTTTGCGAGGATCTCAAAGACGAGCGCTCGGTGCTGCACTACGTCAACTTCCTGCTGCGGCACGATGAGTTACAGGGCCTAGCGGCTATCGAGCGCTATCACGCGTTTTGCAGCCCCGACGTAGCCGTAACGCAGCTCGTCGCCGCCGCCGCGATAGCACAACGCCGCGGCTGGCACGACGGCGAACGGTACCTGGCGAAAGCCGTTGAGATTTCGCCGGGATCCTCCGAAGCGATCGGCCCACTGGAAGCGATTTATCGAAAGCGCGGCGACGAGGCCGCGATTGCGACGCTTCGTATGGCGGAAGCCTCGACCGAACCAAGGTTTCCGGGTGATTTTGCACGGCGGTCGCAGATTGCAGCCTCTGAAGGTGACTTCGCGCTCGCGTTATCCATAGCGCAATCGGGGCTGCAGATCGATTCGGCGCACGCGATGCTGCGTTACAGCGCCGCGATTGCGTGCGTAAGCCTCGATCGCAAGCCGGATGCTTTATCGCATCTCGACGCGATCGGAGAACTTCCGGCGGATCTGCAGGTCCACGTCTTGCTGCTGCGCGGTTCACTGCTGGAAGCCTTCGGCCGTTGGGACGAGGCGGAATCAGCGCTCCGAGCGGCTCTGCCGCTTGGCGGCAAACGTGTTGCCGTGGAGCTTGGCGGTTTTTACATGCGCGCCGGGCGATTTGCCGACGCGCAGCGGGTTGCAGAAGAAGCCCTGGCGTAGCGGTAGTTGGACTACTCCATCATCATCCCGGTCTTTAACAAGGCCGCTTTGACGCGCCAATGCTTGGCAACGATTCGCCCGACGCTCGAAGGCGCCGGCGATGGCGAGATCATCGTCATCGACAACGCGAGTTCCGACGAAACTCCCGCGATGCTCCAGGAATTTCCGTGGGTACGCGTGGTGCGCAACGAGCAGAATCGCGGCTTTTCCGGTGCGAACAATCAGGGCGCGCATCTTGCGCGCGGCAAGTACCTGGTTCTGCTCAATAACGACATCGTCGCGCATCCGGGATGGCTTGCGAACATGCTGCAAACCGCGCAGGAGCCAAACGTCGGCGTTGTCGGCGCGCGCCTGCTGTTTCCCGACGCAAGGCTGCAGCACGCGGGCGTAAGAATCACGCCGCTCTCGTTCGGGTTACCCGGATTTGTACCGTTTCACGAACTCGCTCGGGGGCCTCGAAACTTTCCCGAGGCTTGCACCACGCATGACTTGGAAGTGGTTACCGGGGCGTGCCTGCTCACGCCGCGCGAATTGTATCTGCGCCTCGACGGCCTGGACGAAGGCTTCTGGAACGGCTACGAAGACGTCGACTACTGCCTGAAGGTGCGCAAGCAGGGATTGCGGGTCGTGTACGACGGTCGCGCCGTATTGACGCATTTCGAGTCGCAATCGGGAACGCAGCGTTTTCGAAAAGTTCCATGGAACGTTGCCCGGCTCGCGCATCGATGGAACGGCTGCGTGAGGTATGATGCGCAGGCGGCCGCCATCGCACGCGGTGTGCTACGAAGAACCAAGCGCACACCGGGCGGCATGGAAAACGTCGACCACATCCCGATCCCGAAGTCGACGATCGTCTGCTTTGGCGATATGTCGGCGCCTGACGTGCTTGAGAGCATGCTTACGGCAAACCGCGCTCCGATCGAACGAATCGTCTACGTTAATTCAGAGCAAGCCGTTGCGACGGCACGGCAAGCGATGGAGGTACGCGGTGACCGGTATCTGGCGTTCGTGGATGCCCGGTGTCGCCTACGCGAAGGATGGCTCGACCACCTGATTGCGCAGGTGGAGTTCTCTCGCAACTGCGCGGCGTCGACGTTCGTCCCCGGCTTGGAGCTCGGCGAGAACGTGTCAACGTTCACGGCCGATGCTCGCTGCACGCTGCTGCGGCTCTCACAGATTCCTCAACATCTTCGCCTCGAACCGTTTCCGACGCTCGGCGGCTCGGTTGCGGATCTGCTCGTTCGCGCAATTGGGGCTGGCGTCGGAACGCATGCAAGTGCGATTGGCCTTGGCGACCTACCGCAACTCGCGGACGATTCGCAGTTCCACGATCGGTACGGTTTCCCGCTGCATGACGCGGTGCGAAACGACTTGTCGCGCACCGAAGCCGCATTACGAAACGCACCTCGCCGGCGAGCGGGGTTGGTTTCAATCGTCATGCTGAGTTGGAATGCACCGCAGTTTACGAAGTTGGCGCTCGAGTCCATCCGCAAATATACGCGCGGCGAGTACGAAGTTGTGATCGTGGACAACGGTTCCGGCACGGAAACGGTGAATTGGCTGCGCACGCTGGACGACGTGCGCGTCATATACAATGCTACAAATCGCGGATATGCGGGTGGAAATAACCAAGCAATTGCCGCCGCACGCGGAGAGTACGTCGTGCTGCTCAATAACGACGTCGTCGTTACCGAAGGCTGGCTCGAGGGTTTGCTCGGTGCGTTCGACCGGATTCCGTCGCTTGGAGTCTCGGCGCCGCGCAGCAACAAGATCGCAGGCGATCAGCTCACGATGGACTGCGGCTACCAAAGCATCGACGAGATGCACACATATGCAAAGATACGGCGCGAGCGGTTCTTGGGCGAGGGCTATTTGACGGATCGCGCGATTGGCCTGTGTTTGTGCATCGACCGGCGTGTGATTGACGAAATAGGCGGCATCGACGAGCGCTTCGGCGTCGGGAATTTTGAAGATGATGATTTCTGCCTGCGCGTGCGCGCGGCCGGATACAACATCTTTGTTTGCGATGACGTCTTCATCCACCATTTCGGGTCGCAGACGTTTGCGGCGAACAACGTGGACTGGACTGCCACGATGCGCGAGAACTGGGTCAAGTTTGCGCAGAAGTGGGGCTATCCCTCGGAATATCCGGAGAACGGT
Source organism: Vulcanimicrobiota bacterium (assembly GCA_046732415.1). Lineage (GTDB taxonomy): Bacteria > Vulcanimicrobiota > Vulcanimicrobiia > Vulcanimicrobiales > Vulcanimicrobiaceae > DATGJX01. The sequence continues at coordinate 32,625 of JBKPMZ010000019.1, read as the reverse complement.
TACGTCACGGGCGTCGCAATTGCACACGGCTTCGACCGCGCCAAACATTACGTTCCGCTGCCCGTAGCAGACCGCTCCGGTAAAGCCGCTCCGAACCGGCAGATTCAACTCGCGTTCACCGCTTCTGTATCGCGCGAAAACGATTGGAACGAAGTGGGTGCCTTCGCACGCCGATACATACAGGCGTTTAGCGCGGACGATCCCACGCTTTTACGGATTCACGTGGCGGGGGAAGTAACGGCTCACGACATCGGCCGCCGCCTCGAAAAATTGCTGTCGCGTCTGGGCATTGACCCGCAGCGGGCGCCCGACGTGGAAGTCGTCGATGAAGTGCCCGCGGGGGGAGTTGTGGATGCGTACAGCGTGTTGCGCGTCGAGGAGCTGCCCGCGCGCAGCCCAAGTGCGCTGCGGCGGACGTTGCGAGAGGTGGCGCAATGAGATTCCACTCGCGCTATCCGCTGCTGCAATTGTGGAGCGGTGACGCTTTGCAAATCGTGGACGCACAAACGTTGAGCGTTGCCCGTGTGGAGGTCTGCATAACGGAACCAACCGGCGGCGCAGGTATGGTCGACCTGGTTTTCGCCGATCGAGATCGCATTGCGGTGGTACCATTTGTTCGCATCGACCCGTCTTCGCTGGTGCAGCGCGAACGCACGCCGATGATATGGCCGGCTGCCGCGCGAATCTTGGGAGCCGACAAGCTTAGTGCAATTGAAGAACGGGTGCTGCCGTGGTTGCAAGCGCTCGTCCTAGCGCGGCAGCAACAGTGCGACGTCGTAAGATACTTTGCCGATGCAGGCTTTACGCGCATATATGACGCGGCGCGTACGGCCAGGTTTTTGGGCGCTGCCCGCTACGATACCGTAATGCCCGCACTTGCGCCGTACGTGTACGCCGCGCGTTTTTCTTCCGAGCGTTCGGTCGGCATCGTAGATGCGTATGGCGCCAGCGGCGCCGCAATGCTCCGAACGCGCGCCACGGACGTTCGGGCCGATCTGCGCAGTGCCGAACGCGACGCCTTGGCGGCTCAGTGGTTCGGCGCACCGGCTTTTGGTGACGTAACCGGAACATACGACGTAGTGGTGGCTCCGGCAGACGCACCTCTGCAAGCGCGCGCCGTTCAAATCACTCTGGACGCCGAAGACGAGAATGCGCGTGTGATTCCCGTAGCATCCTCGGTGCCGATTGACATTTTAGTATCCTTCGATCCGGAAGATGCTCCAGTGGCACGGACATTTTCCGTGCGGTCGAACGTTCGTCGTGCCCTGCGCGGTTTGACAAGCGCTCCGGTACCGGCTGCGGCAGGTGGTTCTTCCGGCTCCATTCTGTTGCTCATGCGCGAGGATTTCGAACGCGCGCCAGATGCCGATGTGGAGGAGGCCGCTCTGCTCGCGTCTCGGTTGCGCGGCGAAGGATTTTTGGTTGACGTACGCGCCCCGTCGGGTGTGGCGGACACATACCACCCGGATATCGTGCATGCGTTTGCGCTTATGGGTGACGCCATCGAAGGCGTACTCGGACGCATGCGCCGGCGGGGCACACCAATCGTCGCGAACCCGAATCTGGGCGCCGCGCCGCAGGAGGCCATTTGGGGCCCGGACATTCTTGCGGCAGTCTACGCCCGTGCCATGGACGACGCCGTACTGGCGGACCATCTCGATCTCGTTCGATTGCGCAAGCTCATTACCGACGCATCAACGCCCGCCACAAAACCCATTCCGGGGTTGGCATACGTCGATGTGGCACTCGTTGCGTCGGAGCCGGAGCGGTCTCACCTTCGCGAGGTTCTGGGTTTTCGAGGTGAGAGCGTGCCGTATGCCCCCGTTTTTTCGGGCGACGTGCGAACTGGCGCGGATATCGCTTCGCTGACCGGAACAGCACCGTTCATACTCGTCCATGCACCCGTCGATTGGAGAACGAATATCCCGATGCTTGCTGCTGCTGCTGCAGAACTCGGCCTTCCGCTAGTCATCGCCGGGCCGCCCGTGAATTTCGGCTGCCTCCGGCACTCGGTGCACGTCGCCCCCGAACTTATTATCCATCTCCCATCGGTCGATGAGGCTGAACTCGACGCGCTGTACCGTTCGGCGCACGTCTTCGCGGATGTGGCCTGGGGCCCACAAGGCCTTCAGCGGCTCGCACGTGCTGTAGCGTCGGGCTGCCGGCTGTTGGTGTCGCAGGCCTCGTGGGCGCGATCGATTTGGGATGGAGCGGTAAGCGCGGATCCCGGCTCGGCGGAGTCTATAACCGCCGCTCTCGAGCGGGCTTGGTCCGCGTCCGCGCCGCCCGCGCCGCGAAGCGGAGCCGACCTGTTTTCCGCCTCGATTTTCGCCTATTCGAGGGCCGTAGCCGCTCGCCAGCCCGCCTAAACTGGATGGCCGAAAAAGCCGACAATCCAAGGAGTACCAGGAGGCGAAACATGGACGTTCGTGTTGTTGGGGCCGCTGAGGCAGCTCCGCAGCAAGCGCCGCCGGCTAGCGCGCCACAGGCCGGCGGTTCGACTGCGCAACCAACATCTTTAAGCGTGCCGCAGACGCAGAGCGGCGTGCTATCCCCTATCGTCGCGAAATTGTTTTCCGGCGGCGTCCCGCAACCGGCAAGCGTGAACGTGAGCTATCGCGTTGAACACGATCCGAACATCATCGTAACAATCTTCACGGATCCGGCGACCGGTCAGGAAATCGCGCAAATTCCGCCGGAGGTCATGGTGCAGATCGCGCAGTTCTTCGACAAACACAGCGGCGTTACGCTCGATCGGAGCGCCTAGCACCGTATGTCGAACGTTTCGAGCATTCCCGGCACGAACGTGCCTCCGGTGTCGTTTCCCGGTATCGCTTCGGGAATCGACTACAACTCGATCATTCAGAAGTTGACGTCGATGACGCTCGCGCCAACGACGCAGCTGAATCAACAGATCGCCACGCTCAATGCGGCCAATGCTGAACTCGTCAAGATCAACGGGCTGCTCTCGGACGTCCAAGATTCGCTCAACGGGCTTTCAGCGAGCGCACTCTATAACGCGGTTAGTGCGACGTCGAGTGATACCGGAGTTCTAACCGCCTCGGGCATCAGCGGTTCGACGGCAACTCCGGGCACGTACACCATTAATTCCGTGACGCTCGCGACGGCTACGCAAGTCGTGGGCAGTGTCCTGGCCGGTCACAGCGAACGCGACGCGCTCGGTGGGTCCACGGGAGACGCCGTTGCGCTCGCCGATTCCTACGCCGCCATTACGCCTTCCAACGGCAGCGGGACGCAAGGTTCGGTCACCATCAACGGCGTTACGGTGACGTACAACGTCGCATCGGATTCGCTGCAAACGATCTTCGCGAACATCAATAGCGCGGTGCAAGCAGCGACCGGGGATGCGTCTTTCAATATCGGGTTTGTCGGAAGTACGGACACGGTCCAGATTACCGACGCCAATAATCAGATTTCGCTCGGTTCGGCCAACGATCAAGGCAATCTGCTGCAAGTGCTTCGCCTCGATCAGGCGCAGATTGTCAACGGCGCGAGCAGCGGTTCGGTGACGGCAACAGCGGGCGTCGGCGGCATCAATCAGGCGCTGGAGTTCAACTCGACCAACAGCAGCGGTACGGCCACAAACGCAAATTATGTTACGACCGTTACGAGCGGCTCGTTCACTATTAATGGGGTTTCCATTTCCGTCGACGCGACCAAGGATAACCTGGCCTCCGTCCTCAAGCGCATCAACGCGTCGACCGCGGGCGTGCTGGCGACGTATGATTCTTCAACCGGGAAGATTACGCTAACCAACAAGAGCACCGGTGCGACCGGTATCGTGCTTGGCGCTTCAGGCGACACCAGCAACTTCTTGAGTGCAACGGGGCTTACCGCGTCGAGCGGGGCGACGACGACAATCGGGACGCAAGCCTCCCTGACGTTCCAAGACTCCGGCGGTTCCACGCATACCGTGTTTAGCAACAGCAATACCGTTACGACGGCGATTCCCGGTGTGCAGTTGAACTTGCTATCGAGCAATGCGTCACCGTTTCAAGTAACCGTTTCGCAAGACAGCACGCAATTGGTGACCGCCATAAACACCTTCGTGTCGGCCTATAATACGGCGATAAATGAGATCAATACGGCCACGGCCACGCCCGTCGTGCCGCAGTCGGCGGTCGGCTCTTCCGTGGGTGTGCCGCAAACGAAGGCCGTTGGCGGAGGCGTGCTCTTCGGCAACATGGATGTGGAAACGATCAAAGACGAACTCGTAAATATGGTTTCGTCGTACTTACCGAATGCGTCGGGTTATACGTCGCTTTCGCAACTCGGGCTAAGCCTCACCAGCTCGTTCACGCAACTCGCGGCGAATTCTCCCACGTCGGGCTCGTCGTCATCCACGTCAACTGGAGCCCAGGGCAACGCGGTAACCACCCAGACGGTGGACGGAACGGACGGGCAAATCGTGTTCGATCCCTCAAAACTCGCGCAGGCGTTCCTGGCAAACGCTTCGGCCGTGCAGAACCTCATCACCGGTTCGCAAGGCATGGTAACGCAGATGGGGACGTACCTGACAGGCGTTACCGGGTTGCCGACGCAGACGGAGAGCGGCTTCCTCGGCACGATTCCGTCGGTCTCGCTGATTACCGGTTTCGAGAATACCAACGACAGCCAGATCACGTCGATCCAGACGCAGATTCAGCAGATCCAAGACAACGCGAACCAGCAGGCGGACGCACTGCGGGCGGAGTTCGTTTCAACGGAAAGTACGTTGGCGGGTTATCAGGCGCTTCAACAACAACTCAGCGGGTTCTTCAAGTCGAGCAGCGGCGGTTAAGAGGGGATATCTGTGAAACGTTCTGCCGAACAGCAATATCTGGAAACGTCGATTGCGACGGCTTCGAAGGAAGACCTGATCGTCAAGATCTTCGATATTTTGGTGCTCGCGTCGACGCAAGCGTTGGAGAAATTGAAGAACCAGCGCGACGATATCGAAGGCATTCACAAAACGTTGCTGCGTGCCCAGCGCGCACTCGCGCTGTTGATGGGATCGCTCGACATGGAGATCGGCGGCGAGGTTTCCCGCAATCTCTTCCGCGTGTACGAGTTCTGGCATCACGAACTGGTCATGGCGAACATGCAAAAGGATCCGGTCCGCGTCGAGCGACTGCTGCCCAATTTCAAAGATTACCGCCAAATGTGGGCGCAGGCAATCGGCGAGTTTAAGGCGATGCAGCGCGAGCAGCCCAGTTTCGAGTCCGGACAAGGCTTTGCCGCAGTCGGCTAATCCAGACCAGCGTCTGCTGTTGGTCGATTCTACGCTGCGCGAGCTCGAGGCGCTCTGCGGGCGCATGGAGAGCGCGCTGCAAAAGCGAAATTGGCGTGAAATCGACGGCGCCATTGCCGACGCGCGCCGTGTTACGCATGCGCTCCAGAACGCGATGGAAGATGCGTCCTCGGTGCGCACGAAAAGCTTCGATGAACACGTGCTGCAACGGTTGCGCTATGTTGGTGCCATTCGCGACAATCAAATGAAGCGCGTCGAGCAGTACCGCGACGCGGTGAGCGAGCGCCTGCATCTCTTGGCCCGCTGGAGAAGCGCGCTTCGGTCGCTAGCCTCTCGTTCGTCGGCCGGCGCATCGCTCAACGACGTGCGCTAGCGCTGAAAGATATACTCGACCTTCGCGCTGACGTGCCGTTCGCGCGCACGAGGCGCCGCGTCATCCAACGGCTCTAAAGCGTACGTCCCATCGGGGCGCGATACTGCCATGCGCTTGCGATTGGTTTGTTCCTCGCTTTCCCACTCGCGGGAAGACGATGCCGCTGACGCGATCGTAATGTCCTAAACGAACGCCGGCGTGCAAATACGTCGCAAACTTGTGCGCTCTTGCCCGATGGCAGAAGAGATAGTCCTCGTTGCAGACGCGCACGCGGCGAAGCGATTCTTCCACGAAAATCTGGGCGGTGAAATACGGCTCCACGAGAATTCGGAGTACGTCGCACCGGATGAGTACGCACCCGAATCCAACACCATCAACGGCAACCGCATCATTCGCGAATGCAGGCGTGTACGCCGTCGTCGTGTCCGCGGGATCCCAGCCCGAGACTGCCATCGGCCGAAGGCCGTCGCGTGCATAATACAATCCGCCCGCGATGCCGCAGCGCTCGTCTCGTTCGAAAACGGAAAGCAACTGCGTGACGGCGTTCGCCGGCACAACGATGTCGTCGTCGACCATCAGCAAATAATCGGCGTTTACCTTGAGCGCATGTCTCGCGATGAGTTCGCGCTGAGCCGGAGCGAAGTTGCCCGCCACGGTAATCTGATCGATGCCCGTCACGGAATCGGGCAAAGCCAATTTGCTGAAACTCTCTACGAACGGCTTGGCGGGATTCCCCGCCGTCGGTACGCCGATAACGAGGTTCAAGCGAACAGTGCGCTCAGCGCCGACACAAGCGTACGAGCGGCCGAATCCAGCGTCTCGTCGTGCGCGAACAATAACCCCGTAGTGCGGTCGATGCGCATGCGAACGAAGAACCGCTGTAACTGCGTTGCCGCGGTTTGCGCGTATGCGCGCAGGGCGTTCTCGGCGGCTTCAATACGATCGTAGGGCGCATTCGCGGCAAGTTTCCGCGCTTGGAGCGCCAGCGTGAGCTGGCGTGCCTTCGTGAAATCCCAGCGCGTACTGTCTTCCTGCATTTTATGCAGCACGCTAAGGGTTGGCGCTTCGAGTTCCACCTCGAGCAGCACGACATTGGAATCTTCGGGCGCCGAGCTTTCTTGCACGGGACCGGCAACGAACTGATCGACGCGCGCCAGCATCTTGCCGGCGTATTCGGCAATCGGCTCTTTCTTACCAATCTTCTCGTGCAGAACGATGCGCTGTAAGAGTTGGCCTTGCGCATCCATATGCGCTTTCAAACCGGCTACGTCTTGACCGTCGAGCGAACGCGTACACGCCAGTGCGCCGCCGAGAATGAAGTGGTTGAGCAGCGTCGGAGGTTTCGCTCCGGTGAAGATGCGTTCGAAATACGCGATCGAGGGCCGGTCTACGCGGCCATAGAGAACGACTGCCTCACGGGCCGGCGCGACTTCGATCGGCTCGATTGCCGCCGGTTCGATGTCCGGCGGCTGTGTCGGCGGCTCAGGCGTATATGGCTCCGGTTCGGGAACGCCAGGCTCGGGCACGGGCGCGGGCTGATTGGGCGGCGGCGCTGGTTCCGGTTGATCCGGCGGGGGCACCGGCTGAAGCGGGGGCTCCATCGGCGGCTGGTATTCTGCCGTGCTCGAGAGGGCTGCGGCTGCGGCCTCGTGCTCGATAACCTCCTCTTCGTCGAGCTCGTAAATCGGACGTTCTTCGGTGACGGGCGCATCGGCATCGTACAGCGCCCGGTCGTAGCGCTGGACTTCGGATGCGAAGCCTGTCTGCGCTTCCAGTTTGCGCGAAATCATGACCGGTTGAGCGCCTACGACCGCCGTCTCTTCGGCGGTTACTACTGGAGCAATCACGAGCGGCTTATTCCCAAGGCGGACACCGATTTTCCAAACGAACGTCGCGCGCGAGCCTGCTTCGATGGTGCCCAGAGGGGTGCCAGCGCCGAAAAACTCGTCGGCCGCATCGTCGAGCAGCGGCCGTCCGTCCCGAACGAAGGACCCGTTGCGGTACGTCGCCCCGCCCGGAAGCGGCACCGCTGCGCGGACGCTGCGCGCCGGTGCGGCACCTTCGTTGGCAATGCTAATTGCCAGAGTCACGATGGCGCCGGGGATAACGTCACTTGCGGGCGTCGCCGTTGTTTCAACGGCGAGAACCGCGCTCTTGAGGGTCTGCGGCGGTTCCGCTTCGACGCTGCCGCCTTCCGTATGCGCATGCGATTCCCAGGTGCTTCGCTCGGGTGACGCGACGCCCAGAGCGGCGCGCTGGAGCTCCACGAGCCGCATGTCGGCGCTTTCTTCGAAATCGGGATCCTTGCGCTGCGGAGCGGGGCTCACTTGGCGAATCGGAGGCGGGCGAAGAGTCGCTCCACGAAACCCGGGTGATGGCCGTTACCGCTTTGCGGCTCTATCAGCGGCTCCGATACCGCGGCCGGTTCGGGCAGCCCGCGCGCGGCCAGCGCCGCGCGAACGTGGTCTTCGCGAACGAGGGTGCTGGCGCGATCCGCTGCCTCTTCCATAGAAAGGTGTGCGAGCATGGTCAGGCGCCTTGGAAGGCCCGCGGCCGCGCGGCTCAAAAGCGTGCGCGCTTCCGGTGTGAATATCTGCTGCCCGGGCGCCAGCCCGGCGCGCGAAAGACGGTAGTCCAGAACTGCGCCGGCCATCGCTTCGTCCAGCAGTCCGAGGCGAATCCAGGAGTCGACCCGATCCACGAGATTATTGCGCGCGTTCAAACGCCGCTCGAGTTCGCTCTGCCCGAACAGCAGCATGTTCAGCAATTTCTTTTGCGGCACGTGGTAGTTGAGCAGCAAGCGCAATGCTTCCAAGTTCTCGTCGCTAAGATTCTGCGCTTCGTCGATGATGAGCACGAGCGTCCGGTTTTCTAGGACGGCCGTTTCGAAGAAGAAGTTCTTGAGCGCGTTCTTGAGCGCCGCACTGGAGCGAGGCGGCAGCGAGAGCCCGAAGACCCGGCCAACGGCAATCAGGAATTCGACTTCCGTCGCGAACGTGGGGTCGAGGATTTTTCCAAGAACGATGCGGTCGTCCTGAAGCAACTCTTGTTCGAGCGCTCCGGACAGGCTCGTCTTGCCAGTGCCCGGCTCACCGAGGACGACAGTGAGCCCGCGCGACTCGTCGATGCAGGCGGCCAAGCGGTCTTTCGCCTTGCGCAGCGCACCGAGTTCGCAATAAAAATAGGGATCCGCCGTGTCTAAGAACGGATCGCGTTCCAGACCGAAGTACCGGTAGTACTTGGACATTCTAAGGGTGATTTGTCCTCTAACCGATAAAGTCTTTGTGCCTGAATCCGGGTTAACATATTCCATTATTATCCCGGTCCACAACAAGTGGACCCTGACTGCGGCATGCCTGGATGCTCTTTCCGCCACGATCGCGCACCGGCGGGCCGAGGGCGAGGTTATCGTCGTAGACGACGCATCTACGGACGGCACCGCTGGCTTTTTGAGATCCCGCAGCGATGTCGACGTCGCTTTACGGCACGACCAGAATACTGGTTTTCAAGGCGCTGCAACGGACGGTGCCGCAGCGGCGCGTGGCGAGATACTCGTATTTCTGAATAACGATACGACGCCGCAACCTGGTTGGCTGGATGCCCTGATCGAGCAGTTAAAAGATCCGAGCGTGGGAATTGCCGGTTCCATGTTCCTGTGGCCGGACGGGCGCGTGCAAGAGTTCGGCGGCATCATCTGGCGCGACGGAAATGCGTATCACATCGGCGGCGGATATGCGCAATCACATCCGATCTTTGCGCGCGCTCGCGACGTGGACTATGTTTCCGGCGCAGGCATGGCGCTTCGGCGTGATTTTTGGCGCGAACTGGGAGGCTTTGACGCCCTTTTCATGCCGGCGTACTACGAAGACACGGACCTTTGCATGAAGGCACGTGCCGCTGGTAAGCGCGTAGTCGTCACTCCTGAGTCGAGAATCGTGCATTTGATGGGTGGTTCCAAAGACGTCGATCCGCGCAAGTCGCATGATACGATGATGTCGGTCAACCGCGAGAAGTTGCGCGCGAAATGGAAGGACGTACTTGAACGCGAGCATTGGCCCACGCACCCATATTTCGTCGAATGCGCCTCGGATCGCGCTGCGGTTCCCAAAGCAATTCCGCCTCCGCTGAATTCGACCGGTAAAAACCTGCTGTTCGTCTCTTGGAACGTACCGCAATTCGATCGCCAGGCCGGCGATCGGCGCCTTTACGAAATAATGCTCGCCTATCGCCATCAGGGCCATGCTGTTACGCTTCTCTCCATCGAAAGCGATGACGTCCAAGCGCGCTTGCTTGGAGCTGCCGGCATACGCGTGTGGCACGGTGACGGCCGTTCGCTATTGGACCCGCAGAATGACACGCTTGAGGCGAGGCTTTGCTCGGAACGTTTCGATCTCGTCTATTTTTCTTCACCCGGTGCGGCGCGGTTTTATCTTGCGTTCTTCCGTAATCTCATGCCTGACGTACCGTTGGTTACGGACGCCGTCGACCTCGCGTTTCGCCGGCTCCACCGCGGGCGGGTGTTACAGGACCCGAACAGTATCGTAGCCCTTCCTCTCGACCGCGATTGGGAAGTTGCCGCGTACTTGTCCAGCGACGCGCTTACAAGCATCAGCGAAGAAGAGGCGGCAATTATGCGCGCCTCGGGCGTGAGCGCGCCCATCAAGCTCATAAGCACTTTTTATAGCACGTCGATTGAGCCACCGCCATTTAGCGCCCGCAGCGGCGTAGCCATCGTACTCAACATGCTCCACGCACCGAACCTGGATGCAATCCGATGGTTTTTATCGGATATTTGGCCGCGAGTGCTTCGGCGAAAACCCGACATGCAGTTGATGGTGTGCGGAAACAAGACAGATACGCTGCAAATACAAGGACAGATTGCCAACATTTCCATCACCGGATATCTCCCATCGATGGATCCCGTCTTCAAGCATGCCCGGGTAAATGTTGCGCCGCTGCGTGTCGGTGCGGGCGTCAAAGGCAAGGTGACCGAAGCAATGCGCAACGGTTTGCCAACTGTTACGACACCGATAGGAGCTGAGGGCCTTTCTTCGGGCTCGGCAGACGCTTTGCTCGTCGAACAAGACCCCGAGCGATTCGCCGAAGCGATCGTTGCGGCGCATGAGGACGAGGTCCTGTGGACGCGCCTGTCGCGAGCAGGGACGACGTACGCGCGTGAGCATTTTAGCCGGGAAGTTCACTCCTCAGCGTTGGACGACGTTTTGAAAACGCATTGGTCTACGCGGCATTCCGACGACGTTCCCAGCATCGAAGCCCTCAAGGATGCGTTCTCGGATCCAACCGTTGGCGTTGCAACCTTTGCGGCTGGCGAAAAGCGTGATGCGCTTGCGCGAACGCTTCGCAGCGAAGCGGCACTCGGAGCAATTGTGGGCGCAGCGGGCAAACCACGCGTAGCACTCGACATTCCTTCTGAAGCACCGGCGCTGGTCATTACGCGAACTGCATACGTTTACGGTACACGTCGCGGCATACCGTCCGACCTACCACAATTGTTGCGGCGAATGCAAGAGGGTGGGCTGCAGATTGGTTGCAGGCCCGAACTGACGAATGCAACATGGACAACCTCGCACTCGCGGCTCACCGTAGGCGTGATTGTCGCCGCGAGTGCACAGCCTGCGAGAATCGCGTCGATCGTGTCGGGCGTGAAAGCCGTTGCTAATTGCCGTCTCGGTGTAGTACCGAGCGGAGACCTGAGCCCGGCGCTTCCCGGCGAAGTCACCGTATCCGAAGGTCTCGATGGTCCCGCCGATGTCCGCGTCTTCGACGGTGCTGTTGCCGCGGCGGCTTTTGGCACCGAGGCACTGTGTCATCGCCTTGCGCTCAAGCCCGGGTCGGACATAAGCCCCGATGCGGTGAGCACGGCAATTGCATCTTTGGCGGTGAATCGAACCGTAGTGGTTGGTGAGGTGGCGACGCCGGTCGAAGTCAGCCAATTCCTTCAGGCGCTCGAGGCGCCGCTGCACTCGCGAGTTCTTCGTGGAGTGCTTGTTGTACGGACGCCACGGCAGCTTCAGCTCGCGTGGTCCAGTGGAATTACCGCTGTACGCGGTTTCGATGAATTACCCGCCCGCCTTCCGGGGTGGGGCTACGCCTACGCGAAGAGCGCCGCAGCCCTAACGGAGTTGTTCGCTGAGGGCGAGAGCGCGGTTTTCAATTCGGCCGGCGAGCCGGCGGCGATTTTCGTCCATGCCGACGATGTTCGCAAGTTCGGCAGCCGCGATCAGTTGTTCGATATGATCGCACCGGCTGCAGCGCAAAGGCCGCCGAGCGTCTATTTCGATCACGAGTCCAGCAAACCACCGGAGTCGGACGTCAAGCTCTTGGCTTTTTACCTGCCGCAGTTTCATCCGACCGAAGAAAACGACCAGTGGTGGGGACCGGGTTTCACGGAATGGCATAACGTGGCCAAAGCGCGGCAGCTTTTTCAATCACACGATCAGCCGCATTTACCCGGCGAGCTCGGGTTTTACGATCTGCGCTTGGAACAGACTCGCTCCGCACAGGCGATTCTGGCCCAAGAACACGGGATCCACGGTTTCATCTACTACCATTACTGGTTTAACGGCCGCCGTCTGTTGCACCGCCCACTGGACGAGATACTCCGTCTTGGCAAACCGGACATGCCGTTTGCGCTGTGCTGGGCAAATGAAAATTGGACTCGTGCCTGGGACGGCCGCAGCGGGCAGCCGCTAATCGTACAACACTATTCGGCGCAGGATGATGAGGAGCACATACGCTGGCTGTGCGACATATTCGAAGACGAGCGCTATATCCGCGTGAGCGGTAAACCGATGTTCTTCGTTTACCGGGCATCACAATTACCAGAGCCAGCTGCAACGGCGGAGCGTTGGCGTCGCCACGCCCGCAAAGCCGGCATCGGTGACATCTATCTTTGCCGTGTCGAAAGTTTTCCGGACGAGCATGCGGATCCGAGTGAAATAGGTTTCGATGCGTCGGTGGAATTTCAGCCCGATTGGACAAATTTGGGCCAGCCAACGCGCGTCATCACCGAGGGCAATCACGCCGTCTTCGACTATGCCGAAATAGCGCGGCGTCAAATCGAAAAAGAACAACCGGGATATCGGCGCTTTCCCGGTGTTGTACCGGGATGGGATAACTCACCGCGCCGCCGCCGCAATGCTTACATATTTGAAGGAAATACACCTGAGATCTACGGTCAGTGGTTGAGATCGGCGATTGATCGCGTCCGTGAATTTCCGCCTGATGAGCGTGTGGTCATCATAAATGCATGGAACGAATGGGCGGAAGGTAATCACCTCGAGCCGGATTGGAAACGTGGCCGCGCGTTCTTGAAAGCGACACGTGATGCGCTGGCCGGAACTCCGGGTGCGGCAATGGTGAGTCCATGAACGGGTCGCAAAAATCTGTAATTCTCGTTTTGGGAATGCATCGTTCGGGGACATCGTTAACCACGGGCATTTTGAACGCGCTCGGCGTTGGACTGGGCGATGAACTGATTCCGCCCGACGATAACAACCGGCTCGGGTATTTTGAGTCGCCGTCGATTGGGCGCATTCACGACCGACTATTGCGCGCGTTGGGCAGCTCGTGGTACGCGTCGACGACGGTTTGCCCGCTGCCGCAGCTGTGGTGGCGTTCTCCCGCGGTCGAACCATTCAAAAACCAGTTGCGCAACCTTGCGCTTCATCAGCTGGATGTGAGCGGCGGAATCTGGGCTTTCAAAGATCCGCGCACATGCAGGCTGCTTCCGCTTTGGACCGAGATCCTTTCCGAAATCGGAGCGAGCGCAAAATCGATGCTCGTCGTCCGAAATCCATTAGAGGTCGGACGCTCGCTGCACGCTCGCGATGGCTTGTCGGCTTTGCGCTGCGAAATGCTTTGGCTCGAGCATACCGCCGAGGCGATCCTGGGTATGCCGTCGTGTCTCGACACTGTGGTGGATTACGATAAATGGTTTTCCGAGCCTGCGCAGCAGGCTGCGTACATGGCTGCGGGTCTTCAGCTGCCGTCGTCCGGAGATGGCATCGTGTCGGCGGCCGTTTCACGTCTTGTCGCCGGAGACTTACGTCATCACCAAGTCGCCGAATCGGTATACACGCTCCCGCTGACTCGCGATCTGTACGACGCGCTCCGGTTGCGCGATCGTGAGCGTGCGGAGTTGATTGCGCAGATTTTTGCAATATCCCGCGGATTTAACAATGCCGCAATGGCTTTAGCCAAGGAGCCGGAACCTAGCGCGGTTACGGCAGGGGAATAGATTGTATCGCGCTGGACTCAAATATCTCCAGCGCGGCCTCGTACAACTCGAGATCGTAGCGATTCTCTTCCTCCAGCCTACGGAAGAGTGATTCGCCCAACTCTCTACGTATGTCAGCGAACGATGCGAGGTCGCTGGATGTCGAGTTTTCACGAGCTTCAAACCAGCGAATTTGAGGGAAGTTCGACTGCAGCATAACTTGGAAGCGCCGAATTGACTCCGTGAAGCGCTCCACTATGCCGAAAACTGGGACGGTCTTCAAAAAGTCGAGCGCCGCGCCGATCTCGTTCGATGCGTCTATCGACTGTCCAGGGTTAAGACGAAAACGCGCTCCGCTCAGATAAATTGTTTGGAAATTTCGCAAAACGCGGTTGTTAGCGTTTAAATGCCACCGAATGTAGTCGGAAAAAGTGCTGTTAGTTGCAACTGCCGCCGACTGCGTTTTTTGAAACGCTGCCTTCTCATACTTGTATACTGAAGCGGCACGCAGAATCGGGTGTCGCAAAAAAAACAGCGGATGTATTGCTAGATTTTCAACCAGCGGTATTGGGGGGCGCGCTTGGTGTGAGGAGACGGCGACTGCCTGGGGGGTTTTTACAATGAAACTGGCAAGTTGGTTGGGCGTCACGACGTCTGACGGGTTGCCAGGGTCCCACGCCACCCAGGCTGCGCCGAGTGAATTGCGTAAAATGGCGTCCAACGAACTGCCGGCGTTTTTGAAGATATGGTAATGAACGATTACATGTCGCATTCCATAGGTATATCGGCCGCTGGGCGTGTTTACGTAGCGTGTTTCGCATCGAGCTGCCGATACCTAAAGGCGTGAACGAGAAAATCTGTCCGCCCTTCGAACATTATGGCTACTGTCCAATCTGCGAAACTCCCAGCCGTTTTGTCGCGGAAACGCTTTGGTTTCGCGATTCGCTCTTGTGCGAGCGCTGTCGCTCCATCCCGCGCGAGCGCGCGCTAATGGAAGTGCTAAAGATGAATTATCCGCAGTGGCGTAACCTTGCTATCCATGAGGCGGGCCCTGTGCCGCGTGGAGTCAGCGCTCGATGCGCGCGCGAATGCCCCCGGTATGTCGTTTCGCAGTACGATCGCGCGATCGGCTTCGGGAGCTGCAATAAGGAGCGGGGTTACCGCAGCGAAGACCTTGAGGCGCAGACCTTTTCGGACGGCACTTTCGATCTCGTCATCACGCAGGACGTGTTCGAGCACCTTTTTCAGCCCGACCGTGCCATTTGCGAAATCGCGCGGACGTTGCGTCCGGGAGGAGCGCATATTTTTACAGTGCCCATCGTTATGAAAGGCCAACAGTCGAGGCGCCGCGCGTTTAGACATGGTGACGGAACGGTGGAGCACCTATTCAAGCCGGCGTATCATGGTAACCCGATAGACCCTAACGGTAGCCTCGTCGTTATGGATTGGGGCTACGATATTGCAGAGTATTTAGACGGCCATTCCGGCCTCAAAACCACTGTATACTACATTGATAATCTCGATCGGGGCGTCCGCGCGGAGTACATCGAGGTTCTGGTGTCTCGAAAACCGCTGGAGGCGAAGCCTACAATCTAGACGGGAGACACCTCGGCTTGCCGCTCACGCGCGACGAGTTCATTTGCATGGTACAGTGATTCGAACGTTCCTGCGTCCGTCCACCACCCGTCGAGCACGTCGTAATATAGGTCGCCTTCCTTAATGTACGCATTGTTAACGTCCGTGATCTCCAGCTCGCCGCGAGCGGACGGCTTGAGGCGCCGGCAGAAGTCGAATATTCGGCGGTCGTACATATAGATTCCGGTTACGGCGTACGAGCTCTTGGGGATGCTGGGCTTTTCTTCGATACCAACGATGCGTTCTCCGTCAAGGATCGGGCAACCAAAACGCTGCGGATCGGATACTTCCTTAAGAAGAATGCGTGCACCGGAGTCTTGTTCCTCGAACTTGCGCACATACGAAATGATGTCATCGTGGATGATGTTGTCTCCCAAAATCACGACGACACGTTGCCCTTCGGCGAAGTGCTCGCAGAGTTTGAGCGCGTCAGCGATGCCGCCCTCGCCTTCCTGGTAGGTGTAGTAAATGTCTTTCAGGCCGAACTCACGTCCATTGCCAAGCAGACGCAGAAAGTCTCCCGCCGAATTACCGCCCGTCACGATCATAATGTCTTTCAGGCCTGCTTTGACAAGCGTTTCGATCGGATAGTAAATCATCGGCTTATCATAGATTGGTAACAAATGTTTGTTGGTTACCTTTGTTAGAGGACGAAGCCGTGAGCCTAGTCCGCCTGCAAGAATGATACCTTTCATCTGTTACTCCTTCGATAAGCCGATTCCATCAGATATGAAACCAATTATTGACTGCCTGGATTGTCAGTTCGACATCGGCTGCGGTAGTTGAGGAACTGAGTGGCAGGCGCAAAAGACGTGCCGACGCTGAACGCGTAACTCGAAGGCCGTCCGCGGCGCGTCCAAATCGCGCGCCTGCCTCAGATAAATGTAAGGGCAGAAAATGGAACGCGGCGCCAAGGCCTTTACCGCGAAGGTATCCCAGTAGCCGATCGCGGTGCTGTTCATCTTGTACGCGAACATGATAAATATGACCGTTGTGCGCGCAGTGTTCCGGGACGCTGGGCCTTTCAAGCACGCCCCTCGCTTCGAGTGAGGCGAGTCCTTGATGATAGAGGTTCCAAAGAGCGACACGGGACGCGGTAATGGCGTGGGCCTGTTCCAACTCTGCTAGTAAGACGGCAGCCTGAAACTCACTTGGAAGATACGATGAGCCGGCATCTACCCACGTGTATTTGTCCACCAACCCTTTTCGAAATTTCGAGCGGTCCGTGCCCTTCTCGCGGATTACCGCCGCTCGCTCCGAATTTTCACCCGAACTGGTGAGGAATGCCCCACCCTCGCCACAGCGCACGTTCTTAGTACCATGGAATGACAGCGCCGCCACGTCGCCGAGCGTACCCGCCATTCGCCCATTGTACGTTGACAGAAATGCTTGTGCCGCATCTTCGATGACGAACAAGCCATGTCGTCGTGCGAATGCGAGAATGCTATCCACCTCGCAGCAAACGCCGGCATAATGCAGCATCATCACCGCCTTAGTGCGGGTGGTCCGCGCCTGTTCCAATTGTCCGTCGTCGATGTTCAAAGTATCAGGTCTAACGTCGACAAATACCGGCGTCGCACCACGTAATACGATCGCGTTGGCGCACGATGAGAAAGCGAATGATGGCATGATTACCTCGTCGTCTGGCTTGAGGTCTGCCAAGATTGCGGACATTTCCAGTGCAGCGGTAGCCGATGTCGTCAGAAATGCATGTGCTATGCCGAGAATATCGCGAAGTTGTTGCGCACATCGCTCGGTAAACGGACCATCCCCAACCCATTCCTCCGATTCCAATACCTGCTGAAGATACAGAAGTTGCCGTTGCCGCAGGTCGCTCACGCTATCATCCTCGAAGAAAACACACTTTTCGTTCCACCGAAACGCGTTGGAAAGGTGCCGGCTACGCGGACATCGAAGCCTTGCGCCCCAAAAATATCCACATAGTGCTGTTCAAGGCGAACATGCCAGAAGCTGTTCGTGGGGTCGATCGGCGATGTGTCCTCCACAAAGAACAATAGGCCGTTTGGAGAGAGCGCGCTCGTAAACATGCCGGCAAGCTCGGCCAGCTCGGTGTCGGCGATTCCTCCAAGTACGGCTTGAACCCAAATGAGCTCGAATGGCGCGCTCAGATTAGTAAAAAATTGCTCGACGGATCCCGTAACAAACGTAACGTCAACATCCTCGACGGGACCGGCGAGTTGAATCAGCTCGGGACATGGGTCGTAACCTACCGTCTGAACTGCTTTCACCGCCCGCGCCAAATCGGCGGTGAAACGACCCCAACCGCAGCCGTAATCCAGTATGCGTGTCGGTTGACCAGCCAGTTCTTGCAGTACTAACGGAAAAAGTATCGATTCTACGCGCCTCGTTTCCTCGCCGATTTCCGACTCGGAAATACTCAGGTTTATTGCGGCGCGGCGCCCGAATCGCCGTACCCGCTCACGCCACACCTCAACGTGCGCGTTCACGATGCCACATGCTCCATCAACGCCGCGACTCGGCGGCGTAATATTTCATTTGAGCCGCGCAAATCTTTGCGCGACGCAAGCATCTGTGTTGCCGACTCCGTTTCAAAGTCACGCTCGCGGCTGACGACTTGCGTGCGGAGAAAATGTAGCAGGCGTATATCGCCAAGCTCACTCGGATGCAAGGTATCGAATTCGACCTGATTCGGATAGTTATATCGGAGTGGCAGGACGTCCACCGGAATGCGTAGCGCGTCAATCGCGAGCGTCAGTGCAATTTGCTCGAAAAAGTACGAGTCCATGTTGCGCCGCACGAACGTCAAGGCGTTCATGTAGCCTTCATGAAGGCGATCGAGCAGTTCCGCTCGCGCGAATAAAACACCGGTGTTGAAATACGCCGGCGAATATCGCTGTACCGGGTCCGCCTCCATAGCACGCCACCCGGAGACTTCATACTTGAAAACAGGCGGCGCCAGGCCGTAATCACGATAGAGTTGATTCCAACATGAAACGTGAGCATCAGGTACGCCACGCACCCGAAACGGACTCACATGCGCCATAACGGCTTTTAGTGCATCAGGTTTTTCAAAAAGCTCGTCAAATGCACGAACCGCTATTACATCGGCGTCGAGCATGAGGACGTACTTCGCACAGAAGGGCGGTTGGAATCGCTCCATCATCGTAGCGATGTACGGATGTTCCGTATCTTTCCACTGGAGAAAGCTCGATGCGGATATCCAGTGCCACTGTACCCCGAGACGCCGTGACCACGGAAGTTCGACGCTGAGGTCTCGAGGTGGTGCCTCGGATCCTATCGTGACACGGATCGTCGCGTCGGGATAGAATTCTCGAATGGACAACGCAATGATCCGGATGCGATTGAAATAATCGGCACGCGGGCTGATTGGAATGCGAACTTCCAGCGACTTATCCGACATTTCCGACTTGCGCCGCCGACAGAGCTCTTACGAAATCGTCATCTACGGCATATATCGTGCGAATGATGCGTTCCAAATTGTCCGGGACGTGTTTGCGCAATTCAGCGCTCATCGGCCCAACCATACGTTGAGGCATTACTTCGGGAAGACCGTAATCCTCGTGAAGCATCTGAGTCACGCGAACAATATCTCGCATACCGTAGATGTAATCTACACGCAAGTGTTGTCGATCAAAAAGAAAGGCGCATTGCGGAAGCAAATGGCGAAGCAAATCGTTCGGGTGAATGGAAGCCGCCGTGCCTTCGAATAGAATTCCGTCGCGCGGATTGGTAAATAGGGGTTGTTGGGTTGCTAACTGTGCAACGTCTTTTGTAAATGACCAGAGGTGCGAGAGCAGTTCATCCAGCGCTGGAAGATTCGTCTGAAACCGAAAGAAACGCCAAACAAAGTGCGAAACGAAGCGGTCGACAGGGTCACGGACGATAGAAAATATTCGAGAGTTAGCGTTCACGAGGTGGCTGTAGTTATGAAAGATCTCGCGTATCGATAAATGTTCGAGTCCACCGCCAAAAAGGCGCTCTTCGTCGGCCGTAGCCGAAATGGGTTGCAGGCCGAGCATGGGGTATTCTGCGTCGAATCCGGCGGCGACTTCAATTGAGGTGCCGGCAGTTTTCGGTATGTGCACAAAAATGAGTCCCGGCTTCAGAATCGGCAAGGTTGCTCTCCTCTAACTGATCGCTGACGCAAGTGTTTACCTATGCGCGTATTGACGCTTGTAATACGCTAAAAAATCGCCGCTCTTGAGCGGGCGCCACCATGACTCGTTCGCACGATACCATGCGATGGTGTCGCGCAGTCCTTGCTCGAACGGCACCTGCGGCTTCCATCCCAGCGCATGTGCCTTGGCGCAGTTGATGGCGTAGCGGCGGTCGTGGCCTTCGCGATCCGCCACGTGCCGCACGTGCGTATCCATCGAACGGCCGCAGCCGTCCATCAGCATGCGCGTGATCTCGATATTCGTGCGTGGATTTCCGCCGCCGATATTATAAACGTTCCCTAGTTCGCCGTGCTCGAGGACATGCAGAATGCCGCGCGCGTGATCTTCGGCGTGCAGCCAATCGCGAATCTGCATCCCGTCGCCGTACACGGGGACGCTCTCGTCGTCGATGAGATTGGTGACGAACAGCGGAATGAGTTTTTCGGGATACTGCCTCGGGCCGTACGTGTTAGAACCGCGCGTAATTAGCACCGGTGTTTTGTACGTCGTCCAGTACGCGAGCACTTGAAGGTCGCCGCCGGCTTTGCTTGCGCTATATGGGCTGCGCGGACGCAGCGCGTCAGTTTCAACCGATTCGCCTTCAGATACGTCGCCGTACACTTCGTCGGTCGACACCTGCAGATAGCGCGGGATGCGGTGCTTTCGGACAGCTTCGAGCAGTACGTGCGTCCCCAGAATGTCGGTGCGCAGGAATGCTTCCGGCTCGAGAATCGAGCGGTCCACATGCGTTTCGGCGGCGAAGTTCACGATTGCATCGACGCCGTCCGCCACGGCTTCCTCAACGACGGCGGCATCGCAGATATCGCCTTTCATGAAGCGATAGCGGCGGTCGCCCTCGAGGTCCGCGCAGTTCGCCGGGTTGCCGGCGTAGGTCATCGCGTCCAGGTTGACGACATGCGCGTCCGGCCGCTCGTGAAGCAGTACGTGAATGAAGGTGGACCCGATAAAGCCGAGCCCGCCCGTAACGAGTAAACGCATCGCTAGATGTATCGGCAAAAGCGGCCTAAAGCGTTCGATGGGCGCGACGAGATTAAGAACAGTCCGCTTGCACGGCCTCCGAGACTCCTAGCGCCGGCTCAGGGCGCTAGCCGCCTAAGCGGGCTACCGTCCCCCAGATGTGATAGTGATAAGCGCCCGTCCGATGTTGACGCGAACGACGATTTCGTTGCCGCCGGCCGGAGCAGGCCCAATTGTGATTGCCCACCGCTCGCCCCGCCCGATGTTGAACGTGTCGGGCATTACGGCTTCGGCGGGCTTCCCGTCGCGGAACGGAACGGCGGTGAATTGCGTGCGCGGCGCAGCCGATTGCGAACCGGCAACCTGAATCGTAGAGCCGCCTGGAACGCGGATGCGAATCGCCTGCCCCGCTGACATCACGCGCGAGAACGGAATGGCGGCGACTGGGGCGGATGCCGCGTCTTTAGCCCACGGCGGCGGCGTTGTGCCGGGCTCGGGGACGAACGCGTATCCCGACGGTACCGCGAAGAGCGAATCGTCCACGGGCACTTCTCGAATGTCGCGCACCTGCAGCCGCATTGCGGCGGGCGGCGGCTCGGCGATGCTCAGCGGAAGCTCCAATTTTGGCGACACGCAATAATCCAGGAGCGGCGACGTTCCGTCTTTGCTCGTAAGCGTGTATTTCTGGCATGCGTAACCGTCGACGCTATCAGTGCCGCTACGACGCCGAAGACCTTCGCTCATCGCGGCTTCAATCTCCGGCACCTCGAACGGATCGAACAACGCGACGAGAAAATTACTTGTCGGCGATTCGTGATACTGTTTGAGTGCAGGAACCAGCACACGCACCGTGTGCGCGGCGCGGTCGACCAGTACGACGACATGCTGGCCGTCCGCAACGCGCTCGATGCGATAGCGCTGCCCTTTGACGGCAAGTTGCATCGTCTGCGTACGGCCTTGTTCCGTGTACACGACGTGAGCCGTAAACTGCGCAGCTAGCAGCATACGAAAACGCTATTCGCCGCCACCGCCATGCCCTTCACTGCTGTACGGATTGTGTGCACCGAGGTCTTCGCATATCGAGCCCGCAGGCGCACCCGTGCCGGCCCATTCCGACCCCTGGAACATCCGCGCCATCGTCTTTTCGATGAACTCGGCTTCCTCTTTATCGAAGTTTTCGCCGGTAAGCGGATTCGGGGCTTTGCCCAGACCCGTCTTCACAACTTTACCGATTGCGAGATCGACGAGAAAATCGCAAAGCGCGGCGCCGACGCACTGCAGGAAGTGCTCTCCGTGCTCTTGAGAGCCGCCCAGCGCCTCGCCCATCGCATGGTAAGCGCAAATGTTGCAATTTCCGATGACTTTGACGTACGGCCAATTCTCGTACAATTTGACGGGGTACTCACTGAGCGCCTGGCCGGCTCCGGATCCCATGCGCCCAATCGTGTTGCCGGACACCGCGTCGACGGCGTACCAACCGTACGATGGTCGGCCATGAAGCAACACTACGCCTGACGGTGCATAGGCAACGGACGATGATGACAGCGTTCCGCTTAAACCGTCTTGCGCGATGCGGGGCGCCTGCGCGAGCGATTGCGGCGTAATCACGATGCTGCCGATGTGCTCGCCGTCTGCGGCCTGAAAGAGCGAACGCGTATCGAACCGCTGTCCGGGGCCCGTCAGCAGATACTGCTCGACGTTCGTGTCGATGAGCCCGCGCAGCACGTTGGCGGACGCGGCCGCTGCCGGGTCGTTAGCCGTCGCCGTCATGCCGTTGTCCACGACGTCGAATGCCGCCACGACCGCGACTTTTCCGGCGTCTTTCGCCATACTTTGCCGGTAGAAGACGATCTGCGGATGATCGAACAGGAACACGAGCGACGGATTGCGCGCCTGAAGGCCCGCCCGCACGCTGGCATCATATTGGTAGAAGCGCTGCGCGTCGATCGCGTAGTCGCTCGTTGCGCCTTCCGGCAGTCCGAACTTACCGGGATGCTGCGCGACGTAGTCTAAGAGCAGTCCGTAACGTCCGAGCGCGTCGAGCATATGTCGAAGCGCAAAGCCGGCGTCGAGATCGCCGACCATCTCCATACCGCGATATGCGAACGTCAGTGCGTACGCGGTGCGGTCCGCGGTCCATGCGGCGTCAATCGACCCGTCGGAGCCTCGGCGATCGATAATGACATGCCGCTGCACGACCGGCTGTGCTCCCGTCATGGCCGTTTGCGTCTCGAGGTAGAGCACACGCAACCGGCCCGACGGATCGTCCGGCGTAAGCGTTTGCCCGTCCGTCGATTGATCGCCGATCGTAATGTTGGACGGGAACGCCGTTTGCTTCGCAACCGCGGCAGGGTCGGTCGCGTCGGCGTTCATGGAAATCGTAATCGGAACGCCAACGGCCTTAGCGGCCGGCGTCGTCGCCTGCGCAACGACCTGCAAGTTATTCGCATCACCGGTGTCCGCGAGGAGCCGTACGGTGACCGTTGCGCCCAGTTCGTCGGGCAACTGATCCGGCGTGTCGCTTTGTGCGGCGCTGCCGACGTGCGAGCCGAGCGCGGCGTTGGTCAGGCTCGGATCTGCATCGACCCAGTTGCCGTTTTGCTGGATTTGCAGCCACCAGTGATCGCGCACGTTTGCCATCAAGCGCTTTTGCAGCGAGGCATCGCCCGTGATTTTGACGCCCTGTTGCGCGAGGGCGTTCTGCAACTTCGTCAGCTGCGGCTGCACATCGTTTATTCCGGCACCCAGCAATCGATCGCCGTACTGTTCGGACGGCTTCATCGTTGCTGTGGCTTGGGGCGCGGTCGCCGCAGCCACGATCTGCTGTGCGTCGGAGTCGTTTAGCGTCGTATGCGCATAGCGAACCGTCACGTTCTGTTTTGCCAGCAGCGCCGCGAGCAGCCACGCTTTGTCGGCGCTCGAGCCCGCGCGCGTCATCAGCGTTCCTTGCGGTCCGCGCATGACGCCGGGGTACGCATCGGTTCGAATCGCATCACGAACGTAAGTAAACGCGGTTTGCACGTCCGAGAACGTCGCGGCGCGCGCGGCGACGTCGTAGCCGGTCGCCGGAATGTTTGCGCGGTCCGTGGAGGCGTCGGCGAAGAACTTCGCCGCGTTCGGGCTGAGTTGCTGACAGTTTTGCGCTGCGGCGGTCGGTGAAGGCGTCGGCGTTTGCGCTCCGCCGCCAAGCGCCCCGCCGAAGCCGCCGAAGCTCTGCGCCGCGGTTTGTCCCATTTCGGCGGCATGTCCGGCTCCCGGCGCCCAGCCTTCGATGCCTTGCAGCGGGTTGACCGCGTCCGGCGGCGGGCAAGGAGCCGCGACCAGCGCCGAACTCAGATTGGGCTGCACGGCGCCGCTGTCCGATGCAGTTGAGGTTTTCGCAGCACATGATACGAGCGCGATCTGTGCAGCGACGAGAAGAATGGCCAAACAGCGTTTCATAGACGCACCAGCTCCACGCGGCGATTGAGTGCTTTACCGGCGGCGGTCGTGTTCGGCGCAACGGGACGCGAGTATCCGAAGCCTTGTGCAGTCAAACGCGAACGAGCGATGTGGTAACGGTTGACCAGATCGTTGACGACGGCTTGCGCGCGCTGTTGCGAGAGCACCATGTTGTGTTGATAACCGCCGTCCGAATCGGTGTGGCCTTCCACACGGAAGCGCCAGGACGGATTCTGTTTCATCACCGCGGCAATCTGTGCGATGACGGGCTCCGACTGCGGTTTGATCGTCGCCTTGTCCACGTCGAAGTGAATGCCGTACAACCGGATCCGTTTTTGCTGGAATTGCTTGACGATCGGCACCGCGGCCGTTAGTTGAATCGTCGCCTGAGCGGTTTGCTTGTTGCCCCCGTCGCCCGTGACCAGAACGGCGTACGTGCCGGGCTTGGCGTTGCCGGGAATGCTCACGGCGATCTTCAGCGGTTTCGTGCCGCCGGCGATGTCAAACGAACTTGGCATGACGCTTGCCTTGAAGTCGCCGCTCGTCGTGATATTGACGTGGCCTTTCCACCCTTGGTTCGCAAGCAGTTCCATCGGGAACGTTATCGTTTGCGGTTTGCCCGGCACGAATTTGCCGCTGCGGTTCGGCTCGATGATGAACGCCAGCGAGGCTTGCTGCGTGCACGGAAGGTCCGCCGGTATGGGCTGATCGAGTTCGAGCATGCGCACGCGCTGATACGATGGCACGCCCCCGTCGTCGTGATCGAACCCGTCATAGACGATGACGCCTTTGCCATAATTGGCATACATCTGCATGAAGCCGTTCACGTGGTGGACGTTCGTCCCGAAGAGATGGCCGCACCAGTGCGGATCCTGCGTCGTGACGGTGTTGGCGTCGCCGAGTTGATTGGGGTTCTTCGCGTAGACCAACGGGTCGAAGAAATGCGCTTTGTCGCTTTTATCCGAGGTGCCGAGCGTGTTGTCCTCGACCTGAATCAGTCGATCGCCTTTCGCGCCTTGCGCGCCCGGGTTGTCGCTTTTGAATTGATAGGGCAGCATCGAATACTGCGTCGGTTTGTCGCACATGTCGGCATCGTAAATGAGCAGCTTGTGTCCGCTCTGCACCCACTGCGCGATCATGCGACCTTGCGCGCCGTCGAAAAGCGCGTCGGCGTTGCACAATCCGTTGAAGACGAGCGTCGACGCGCCGCTCAGGAGCTTCTCGTCGACCATCGACGCGCCGATGTGCGAGAAGCGATAGCGATTCGCCGCTTTCGCTGATTCCTCGTCCGTCGTCGGATACAAGTTCGACCAGCTGCGCGTTTCGAGCACGAGAACGTTCGTCGATCCATTACCGACGGTTTGCGGTACGCAATACTTCGGCCGTTTGTCGCTGCGCACCCAATAGTACGACGTGGAGTTGACGTGCTGCACGAGGACCGTGCCCTCGTCATTCGCGACGAACGTACCCGTCTGGTCCGGAAGTTGGTAACTCCAAGCGCGTCCGCTTCGCGTTCCGGGATACGACTCGCCCAGGTGGCCGTCGAAGCATTGCTCGGCATTCGCGCCGTCCGCGCCGGTGGCTACGACGTTGAGGTACCACGGATCGTTACCGTCCGGAGCACTCGCGAATTTTCCGCTCTTATTCGCGTACGGATTGTCGTATTGAACGTAAATGCCGGAGACGTTCGTGCTTGCCGGCGGCGGGGCGATGGACCCGTACGCTGCGACTGCACCGATCGGCTGCGATGCTTGCGCGCTATCAGAGATCGTCACGCGCACCCAGCGGGCCGCCGTGCCGTTGACAGAAACGGTTTGCGGATCGCTGCTCTCAACTGACGTTAGCGTCGCGACATCTTGAAAACCGCGATCGGGTCCGGAAGTCGAAACGGCAAATGTTGCGGTGGCGCCTTGGCCCTTGTCGTTCTTGGTGGAAAGGCTAGCCCGCACGCTGGTGAGCTTCGCGACGCCGGGAAGCTCGTACACATACACGGCCGGGTCTTTTCCCGCGCGCGAAAAGTCCAGCCAATGGCCGCTCAGGCTGTCAGGCGAGTCGTCCCAGGCGGGGAACGCCCGGACGATTGTGCCGCTCTGAGAAGCCAGCAAATTCGGTGCTGGGGTAGCCGTAGCGGCGGGAGATGCCTGTGCCGTGGCGGCAGCCGGGGCAACGCTTGGTGTCGGCGCTGCGGGGGAGGCTGACACGGCGGGCGATGCGACGCCAGGCGATGCGGCAGCGGTTGCCTGCGAAGGCGAGGCCCCAGAGGCCGCTTGGTGCCTAGCGCACCCTTGAACTGCGCAGAGAACGGTCATCGTAAGAACCGCTGTAATGCGACGCAATGCAGTCACGGTTGGGCTCCTCCTGTCGGGAGCGAGCGTACTGCGACCGCCTCAAATGAGCCTCAACCCCGGAAGACCGGGCGTGGCCGTTGCCGCTGCTTCTCGGGGCGTGCTATACTCTTGCGGTTGTCACCATCTCGCCCCTCACGGAGGAGGGGTGTTTATGGCCTCACCAGACCGGTGCCAGGACGGCGGCCGGCCGAGGTCCAGAAAGGAACCGACCTTGTCCGTTATTTCGATGCGCGCCCTGCTTGAAGCGGGCGTCCACTTCGGCCACCAAACCCGCCGGTGGAACCCGAAGATGAAGCCGTACATCTTTCAAGAGCGCAACGGCATCTACATCATCGACCTCGCCCTGACCGTGCAGAAACTGCGCGAGACCTACGAAGCGGTCAAGCAAATGTCGCGCGAGGGCAAAGTCATTCTCTTCGTCGGCACAAAGAAGCAAGCGCAGGACGTAGTTAAGGAAGAGGCGGAGCGCGCGGGCACCTACTTCGTGAACCAGCGCTGGCTCGGCGGCACCCTGACGAACTTCTCGACCATCCAGAAGCGCATCGCGCGCCTGCGTGAACTCGAGAACATGAAGCAGCAAGGCGACTTCGACCGCCTGCCCAAGAAAGAGGTCGCGAAACTCTCCGACGAGATGGGCAAGCTCGAGCGCTTCCTAGGCGGCATCAAGGATATGCATCGCCTGCCGGACGCCATCTTCATCGTCGACCCGAAGAAAGAGCAGATTGCCGTCAACGAAGCGCGCAAGCTGAAGATTCCGATCATCGCCGTTATCGACACGAACTGCGATCCCGACGAGATCGACTACCCGATTCCGGGCAACGACGACGCGATCCGAGCGGTCAAACTGATGGTCTCCAAGATCTCCGACGCCATCATCGAAGGCCGCACGGAAACCGAGAGCGCCGGTGATGCCGCCGTTTATGGCGAGCCCGCCGCCGAGGTGCCCGCCGAGCCGGAGGAAGAGATAACGACCATGGCCCAGGCCGAGGCCGGCGTCTAACTAGGGACGACGAACGCGAAAATGGAGAGGCCTTACGGCCTCTCTTGCTAACCTGAGAACCACAAGAACGATCGAACTGGAGTAATTACGTGTCTACCGTGGCGTACCAACCGAAAGCCGACGAAATCAAGAAACTGCGCGAACTCACCGACGCGCCGATGATGGACTGCAAGAAAGCCCTCGTCGATGCGGGCGGCGACTTGGACAAAGCCAAGGAAGAGCTGCTCAAACGGGGCGCGGCGCAAGCGCAAAAGAAAGCCGAGCGCGTGGCCAACGAAGGTCTGGTCGCCAGCTACATCCATGCCGGCGGCAAAATCGGTGTGCTCGTCGAGGTGAACAGCGAGACCGATTTCGTGGCGCGCAATCCGAAGTTCGGCGAACTGACGCGTGACATTGCGATGCATATCGCCGCGATGTCGCCGCAGTACGTCGATCGTGAGAACGTGCCGGCGGACGTGATCGACGGCGTTCGCGCCGAACTCACGGCCGCGGTTCCCGCGGGCAAACCGCCCGAGGTCGCCCAGAAGATCGTCGACGGCAAACTGAACAAGTGGTTCGAGGAGCATTGCCTGCTCGATCAGCCGTTCGTGAAGGACGACTCGATCAGCATCGCCGATCTCATCAACAGCGTGGTGGGCGTGCTCGGCGAGAAAATTAAAGTCCGCCGCTTCACCAAGTACGCACTGGGAGATAGCCAGTAACTTGCAAGCACCGGCACCGAAATACCGCCGCGTCCTCCTGAAAATATCCGGGGAAGCGTTCTCCGGAACGGAAACGGGCGTCGACGTTCATACGACCGAAGACATGGCGCGGCAAATCGCCGAAGTCCATCGCGACGGTGTTTCGGTAGCGGTGGTCGTGGGCGGCGGCAACATTTGGCGCGGCAAAGTGCACGAAGAAGCGGGCATGGATCGTGCGACCGCCGACTACATGGGCATGCTGGCGACGGTGATCAACGCGCTTGCGCTGCAAGACGCGCTCGAACGTATCGGCGTTCCCTCGCGCGTGCAGACGGCGATCGCGATGCATCAAATCGCCGAACCGTATATCCGCCGCCGAGCGATCCGTCATTTGGAAAAAGGGCGGGTCGTTATTTTTGCGGCCGGCACGGGCAATCCGTATTTCACCACCGACACGACGGCTGCGCTTCGCGCGGTCGAAGTGGGTGCGGAAGCGATTCTCAAGGCTACGAAGGTCGACGGAATCTACACCGCCGATCCGAAGAAGCATCCCGACGCGACGCGCTTCGAGCAGCTCGCGTATTTGGAAGTGCTGCAGCGCGGCCTGGAAGTGATGGATAATACCGCGCTCACGCTTTGCATGGACAACAATCTGCCGATCATCGTGTTCGACATGGCCGTCCCCGGCAACATCCGCCGCGTCGTGTGGGGTGAATCCATCGGCACGCTCGTCGGCAAAATCAGTTCCCTGAACCCGGTTTAGGGATTCGACACGGAGAGAGGTCATGGCTGATTTGAAAGACGCCGAAAGCAAGATGCAAAAGTGCGTGGAGTCCACGCGCGGTGAGTTCGCTGCAATCCGCACGGGGCGCGCGACGCCCGCGCTGCTGGATCGTCTGCACGTCGAGGCGTACGGCGCTGCCGTGCCGCTCAAACAGGTTGCGAGCGTCAGCGTTCCCGATTCGCGCTCGCTCGTCATCACGGCATTCGATCGCAACACCGTCGGCGATATTCGCAAAGCCATCGAAAAGAGCGATCTCGGCCTTACGCCCAACGTGGACGGGAATTCGATTCGCCTGATGATTCCGCCGCTCAACGAAGAGCGCCGCAAAGACTTGGTCAAAGTCGTCAAAAAGAAGGCCGAAGACGGCAAGGTGGCGGTACGCAACGTGCGCCACAAGATCCACGACGATCTCAAAACGCAGTTGAAAGATCACAAGATCACCGAGGACGAAAGCAAACGGCTTCAGGATCAGCTGCAAAAACTGACCGACAAGTTCGTCAAGGACATCGATCAGCTCGTCGCCGCCAAAGAAAAAGAAATTCTCGAGGTCTAGGGGCCGCGGTGCCGCTCGATCAACTCGTACTCATGCCGGAAGTCGACGCGCGACGCGCGCTGGCCGGGCACGCAGTTACGCTGCACGTCCTGGCGCCGGTGGGCCACTACGCCGGCTGCGGCGCGCTGCGTGTTTTGCGTGCGCGGCCCGTCGCCGGCGATGACGAGATCGAGCTCGTTTGCGGGTACGACAGCTACCGGCGTCTCGACAGCCCGTCGACAGGCCTAGGATGACGATTTCAGGCGTACTTCCGGCGTTAGCCGAGCAGCTCGACCCCTCGCGGCTGCCCAAACACGTAGCGATTATCATGGACGGCAACCGCCGCTGGGCCAAACAGCG
Organism: Vulcanimicrobiota bacterium; assembly: GCA_046732415.1. GTDB lineage: Bacteria > Vulcanimicrobiota > Vulcanimicrobiia > Vulcanimicrobiales > Vulcanimicrobiaceae > DATGJX01. The sequence goes on along the minus strand of JBKPMZ010000019.1, from coordinate 2,844 downwards.
CGGCTTGCCCGGAATCGAGGGACATCGCCGGGGCATGGTGACCTTGCGCGAGATCACGCGAGCCTGCAGCGACCTCGGCATTCCGATTCTGACGGTCTACGGGTTCTCGACGGAAAACTGGCGCCGCGACTCCACGGAGATTTCGCTGCTGCTCGACCTGTGCGTGTATTTCGCCCACAACGAACTCTCGGAACTCTGCCGCAACAACGTGCGCGTGAACGTGATCGGCGCGTACCGCGCGCTCCCGCCGGCATCGCGGCAGGCGCTGGAAGAACTGATGGAACGCACCGCCTCGAACACGGGCCTGCTGCTAAATCTGGCGGTGAATTACAGCGCACGCCTGGAGCTGGAGCGAGCGGTGCAGTCCATCGCCCGCGACGTGGCGGCCGGGCGCCTGGCGCACGAGGCGATCGACGATACCGTTATCGCCTCATACCTGTACACCGCCGAAATGCCCGACCCGGATATCCTCATCCGGCCAGGCGGTGAACATCGCTTGTCTAACTTCTTACTCTACCAAGTGGCCTACACCGAACTCGTGATGACGGACGTGTACTGGCCCGATTTCGGCAAGGATGAATTCGTACGGGCGCTGATCGAGTTTCAAAAGCGGCAACGGCGTTTCGGCGGCGCGTAAGCGCACCGGCCGGCGCATCGTCCAAAGAACACGTGATGACGCGGCGCATCGTCGTGGGGCTCGCGCTTGCGATTGTAGGCCTCGGCTGTGTGATTTGGGCGCCGGCGTTTTATGCGCTGCTCGTGATACTCGGCTCCATCATGCTCTACGAACTCTCGCGCCTGTGCGACATCAAAGGGCAGCCGCTCGAATTTCAAGTCGCCGTCATCGGCGTGCTCGCGTACATCTTCCTGGCGATTTTTCACGGCATGTCGCGCTGGGAAGGCGTGCTGCTCGCGTTCATCGTGCTCGCGACGTTTTGGCTCGGCATGTACGGCGAGCAGCAAGGCTACTTCGCACGAACGGCCTACACACTGCTCGCGGTGCTCTATATCGGCAAACTGCTCACGTACTTCGTGTTCATCCGCGAAGTCGCCGTGCACGGCGTGTATTGGACGGTGTTCGTCGTCGTGCTCATCGCCATGACCGACATCAGCGCGATGGCGATCGGTTCGCTGGCCGGCAAACATCAACTCACGAAGATTTCGCCGAAGAAGACCGTCGAAGGTTCGCTCGGCTCGCTGGCTTTGGTCAGCGTGCTCGGCATGGTTCTCACGTACGTGCCGTATCTGGGTATGTCGTGGTGGCAGGGCGGTGCGCTGGCCGCGGCCACCTGCATCGCGGCGCAAGCCGGCGATTTGGTGGAGTCGGCGCTCAAGCGCGACGCGGGTGTAAAAGACAGCGGCACGGTGATTCAAGGTCACGGCGGCGTGCTCGATCGTTTCGATTCGTATCTGTTCGGCGGCATGGCGTTCTTCGGCACGCTGCACATCTTGGGACTCTTATCAGTTGGCTAAAAAACGCGTAGCGATTCTCGGTTCCACGGGTTCGATTGGAACGCAGGCGCTCGACGTCGTCGCCAGGCATGCGGATCGATTTGAAGTCGTTGCGCTCGCTGCGGGGAAACAAGTCGACAAATTGCGCGAGCAGGCCGCGCGGTTCGATTCCCCCATTTTCGTAAGCGCGCAAGACGGCGCGGCGGGGTTGCATCGCGTCGCCGTCGAGAGCAAGCCCGATATCGTGCTTGCAGCGACCGACGGGTTCGTATCGTTCGATGCGGTGTTTGCGGCGGTCGAGCGCGGCATCGACATCGCGCTCGCCAACAAAGAGTTGATCGTCGCCGCGGGTGAACTCCTCATCGCGGCTGCGAAACGCAGCGGATCGAAACTGCTGCCGGTCGACTCCGAACATTCGGCGATCTTCCAATGCCTGGTCGGCGAAGATCCGGCGCGCGTGCAGTCCATCATTCTGACGGCTTCCGGCGGACCGTTTTGGCGCAAGAGCGCAGATGAAATCGAACATGCCACGGTCGACGCGGCGCTCGCGCACCCGACCTGGCGCATGGGTATCAAAAATACCGTGGATTCCGCGAGCATGATGAACAAGGGCCTGGAGGTCATCGAAGCGAGCCGCTTGTTCGGGATGCCGGGCGAGCGGGTGCAGATTCTCGTGCATCCGCAGTCCATCGCGCACGGCATGGTCGTCTTTACCGACGGCAGCGTGAAAATTCAGGCCGCCGCGCCCGACATGCGCCTACCCATTGGATACGCCCTCGCTTGGCCGGACCGGCTTTGTTATGCTGAGGAGCTTACCGACCCGCTGGTCGCCGCGGGTGCGCATCCCGAAGCCGCCGCCTTGCGTTATGACTTTGAACGGCCGGACCCGGCGCGATTCCCCTGCGTGCGCCTGGCATATGAAGCGCTCGCGGCGGGCGGCGTGATGCCGGCCGTGCTCTCTGCGGCAAACGAAATCGCCGTCGCGGCGTTTGTAGAAGGAGAGATGCCATTCGGGCGCATCCCGCACGTCATCGAAGCAGCGATGTCGGCGGCCGCTCCTGAAGAACTCAGTTTGGACGGCGTACGCCGGGCAGATCGCAGCGCGCGCGAACACGCGCGCAACGCGGTCGCGAAGCTGCGCTCGCCGCAAGAGGTATGATGACGATTCTTTTGGCCGCCGTGACCCTGGTTAACATCGAGAAAGTCTTGCTGTTCCTGGTGATGCTTTCCGTGCTCATCGTGCTGCACGAGTACGGGCATTTCATCGTCGCGCGCCTCAACAAAGTGCGCGTGCTCGAGTTTTCCGTCGGCATGGGCCCGCTCATCGCGGGCTGGAAGAGCCCGCGCAGCGGCACGCAATATTCGCTGCGCGCGCTGCCCATCGGCGGGTAC
>JBKPMZ010000018.1:0-3426 GCA_046732415.1 Vulcanimicrobiota bacterium | reverse complement strand
GACACGTACAACGCGCAGTACTGCATGATCATCGGTCTGGACGTCGGCGAGCAAGTCGAGATGGAAGAAGAGATCAAAACGCACGGCGTAAGCGCCTGGTCCGTCGACGACGTCGCCACGCTCATCACGCTGCGCGCCAATCCGCTCGAGATGCTGCCGATGCTGCAGCCGGGCGTCATCGCCGGCGACGTACTGCAAGACATTATTTGGGATCGCAACCACGGCAAAGCCAAACGCGTACGCATCATCGCGGAAATTCTCCGCGCCTCCGCGTGGGCAACCCAAAGCGTTGCCGTCGAAACCGGCCCGCCGGCTCAGGCGCCGGTGCTAACCGAAGACGCCGCGATACTTCTGGTCGATCAAGAACTCATCTCCCGCGGCAGCCACGTCAGCTGCACTCGCGACGAACTGCGTTTGGCGATTGACTATCTCACGAATCCACTCATCGGCGCTGCGGTATGGGACTCCGAAAAGAACGGTCTCGTCGTTTTGTCACCCTGAGGTATCGAAGCGCCGCCGCCTTTACTGCACCGCCAGCGCCCGTGCGGTGAAAAGGCCGTCCGTATTGACAAATTGCAGAACGTACAAGAAAGAAACGTTACTGCCCGAGACGTTCGGCGGAAAAACGGCTATCCGGTGGTCCCAGCTCGGGGCGGTTTGCGGCGTGTGCACGTACACGAAGAAGTATCCGGAATTGTCGACCGCCATGAGGCGTGCTTGGTCACCGCTCGAGGGAGAGCTCCACGTGATTGATGGCGCGACGTTGCCCGTCGAATTGAGCGGATATTCAGTTGCGGTTTGGGTGTTGTAATTCCATACGGCAATCATGCCGCCCGGCGTAATTGCGATCGACGTTGGCGCGTTTAACATCGTCGCGCTTCCGCCCAGCACCGTCTCCGGCGACACGTTGCCGGACGCATCGGGCGCGTACGAGAACACTTTGTTCTGGGTTTCATCGGCGAAATACAGCGTGCCGTCGTAGCCGACGGTTATCTCGCCTGCGCCGTGCCCCAGACCCGTGTTGCTGCCGGCGATCTCGCGAATCGCCGCGTCATTTCCCGAAGCCGTTGCGCTGAACGCGAAAATCTCCGTCGGCACCTCGCAGCCCGACGGCGCAGCCAGCACGTACAGCGTGCCGTCAGGAGCGAGGGCAATTGAATCGATTGTGGCCCACCGGCCGTCCGCATCGATCGTTCGAGTCGGCGGCAGCGTACCGCTGACATGTGCTTGGTAAACGGCAATATTCGGACTCGGCTGCTCGTAAGCGACGTACAATGAAGAAGCCGGACCGGCGGCGACGCCGGCTACCGAGGTGTTGCCGGCACCGTCGGTCAGGACGTTCATCGGAGCGACGGCATTTCCGGTCGTCAATTGCGTGGTCGAAAACTCCAGAACTTGACCGGCGTTACTTGGCGCAATATCCCCGGCGAGATACATCGTGTAATATGGCGCCGGCGTAGGCGTTGGAAGCGCGGAGGCATCGCTTCCAGCACCTGAATGCGGAACCAGCGACGGAGAACCGCCGCTGCCGCCGCACGCGGTTAACGCGATCGAGATAAAAACGAAAAAGGCTAAACCGACGCAATGCTTCACGGCCCACACTCCTGTCGACGAATTACCTTCTAATTCTCGAACGCTCGGAACGCTCAAAGGAGGGCGCGTGGGGCAAAAATATTAGGCTTTGCGGCTGGTTGCTAGGAGTGCGGGTCAGGCCGACGGAAATGAACCGTCGGGATTGGGCAGCACAATCTGCATTCCGCCGCAACGCTCCACGCCGTTCAGTGTGGACCAGATCTCCGCGAATATCGCTTTAGTGAAAAATTCCTCGGCATAAATGTAACGCAGTTCAGCGCTGTAGTTCTCGATGACGTTCTCAATCACGCGCGGCTGCGGATTTTTCGTAAGCACGAGCTCCGTCGCGACGCGATCGAGGATGTGCTCCGCCGCACTCTGCGGTACGCCTGTTACAAGCAGTTCCGGCAAACCTCGCGCAGATAAACCGACGGTATACCCGAACTCAATGTCGCGCGGGTCCTCCGACGAGACATACTGCACTGCCCAGCCGCGCTGCGTGATGCGCTCTTCGAGCGCCGCTAAAGTTTCTTTCATGATCGCGATCAACGCCGCATCGGGGTCCGACGGCTTACGCGAAAAACGGGCTTTTACAAACGCCCACAGTCCCATTCGCCTCTGTCCGCCGTCTGCGCAACGATCCCCTTTGGGTCCGCCGCGTTGGCCGTGAGGCGTCCGGGACTGCTTTTACGTCTGCGGGAAAATCTGTTTGAGAACGCCCGCCGGATCTTTCAGAACGTCGGCGCGTTCGTCCGGCAACTCTGCCGCCGTATCCTTACTGTTTTTCAAAGCCAGCGTGTACGCTTGCACCAGCGCGTCCGCTGCCGCTGCCTGCACTTCCGGTTTGACGCCGACGCCTTCCCAATTCGTGTGTGTGTAGGGATTGTACGCGCGTCCGGTCGGCACGAACACGGCAAAGCGCTCGTCGACGCGATTGAACCCGCCGGGGTTCGCGCCGCCTCCGGTCGTTTCACCCACGAGCGTCGCGCGGTGCGTCGACTGCATGTCGTACGCAAATTGCTCCGCGCATGAAAACGTGCGCGAACTGGTCAGCACGTAAATCGGTTTACCGTAATATTTGCCGGTAACGTGCGCCGCGCTGAACTGGCGATCGACGTGCGGCTTGGGCGTGATCCAATGAATCGACGTGAGTTCCGTCGGTTTTTGGAAGAAGTAGCCCATCCAATAATCGAGCGAGTCCGGATCGCCGCCGCCGTTGCGTCGCAAGTCGATGACCAGCGCGTCGGTGTTTGCAACGCTCGCCATCGCGGCGTCAATCGCACTCTTCGTACCATCGGTGCCGCCTGGGAAACCGCGCAAATTGATGTAGCCGATGTTTCCCGGCAGCCAGTACGTGCCGCGAATGCCGCCGTTGTGGACCGCGTCAGACTGGCTCTCCTCGGCAAGTTCGGCGGGACTTGGCGTTGCATCGTCGATCGGATCGCTCTTGGGCGCGCCGTGATCGAAATAGTACAAATTCAAATGCTTATCGTGCGCGACGCTTTGCAGCGATGCCGAAACCGCCTTGCCAAAGGCATCCTCGTCCGTCACGGCTACTAATTTCGCGCGGTCCTGGTCGAGCCGCGCCCGCATGGCTTGCGTCATCTGCGGATAGATGTACGAGCCCAGCGCCGCCTTCACGTTATCGACGATCGTGCTGCGGCGGGCTGCATCGAAGGTGTAGGTAGCGACGTCGCCGTCCGCGCGAACCGCTGGCGGGAGCATGGTGGCGAAAAGCGCCGCGGCGAGAAGGCCGCCGAGGGCAACGACTCTTAATTTCATAGGAGCATAATAACACGGGTTCGACTGCGTTTCACACCGAATTCAGGGCGGCTATGGGAGCCCAGGCAGAGA
>JBKPMZ010000017.1:0-10661 GCA_046732415.1 Vulcanimicrobiota bacterium | reverse complement strand
TCGTCAACGTCTCGAAACGGCCGCTGCGCCCACGCGGCGCGCGCAATCCACGGTGAATCTTCGAATGCGAAGCCGACCGCATCGGTAAATGCGCCGGCGTCCATGCCGTTGAGTTCTCCGATCGTCACTCCGCGTAGTTTGGCCGTGCCCGGGCGGGTGCCTCTTGCACGCGCGTCTAACCTCGCGCGCGTGACTAGCGGTGATTTGCTGGCGGGATACGACCGTTCCGCGCTGACCCTGTGCTCCATCGGGAGTCATTCCGCGCTGGAGGTCGCCTTCGGCGCGCGCGCGCAGGGCTTGCGCAATCTCGTGGTGACCGCAAAGGGGCGCGAGAAGACGTACACGCGCTATTACGCTCGCCGGGGCGATCCGCCGCGCGGCTGCGTGGACGAAACGCTCGAACTTGCGTCGTTTCCGGACTTGCTGAACGATGACGTGCAGCAGCAACTGCGCGAGCGCAACGTCATATTTCTCGCAAACCGTTCGTTCGAGGTGTACTTGCACCAGAAGTACAGCTACGACGAAATCGAGCGCGGTATGAAGGTGCCGATGTTCGGCAACCGGCGCCTGCTTCGCGCAGAAGAGCGCGACGAGGAACACAATCAGTACGCGCTGATGCAGCGCGCCGGCATCCGCCATCCGCTGCAGTTTGCATCGCCAGCCGACATCGATCGTCTGGTAATGGTAAAAGCACCGCACGCGAAAGTGAGTTTCGAGCGCGCGTTCTTTCTTTGCTCGTCGCCGCAGGAATATCGCGACGTATCGGCGCGGTTGATTCACGAAGGGATGCTTACCGAAGAAGGCCTTGCCAACGCCGTCATCGAGGAATACGCGCTCGGACCGTCGGTGAATCTCAACTTCTTTTATTCGCCGATTCTCGGCGAACTGGAACTGTGCGGCACCGACACGCGGCGCCAAACCAATCTCGAAGGCTTCCGCAATGTGCCGCCCGCCGCATTCGAAGGATTGCGCAACGTACCCATGCGCCTGGAAGAAGCGGGGCATATTGCAACGACGCTTACCGAATCGACGCTCGAAAAAGCGTTCGAGATGGGCGAGCGTTTCGTGCGCGTCGCGCGCGAGGTAAATCCACCTGGTGTGATTGGACCCTTCGCGCTGCAATGCATCATCGTCGCCGGACCGCCGAAAGAATTCGTGTGTTATGACGTGTCGCTGCGCATTCCGGGCTCGCCCGGCACGCGGTACACGCCGTATTCGGCCTATCGCTGGGGCCGCGACGTTTCCGTGGGCGAGCGCATCGCGATGGAGATCGTGTTTGCGCGCGACGGGAACCGTTTGGAAGAGGTCGTCACCTAGTACTGGCGCCGTTGGCGCTCTCGCCGGACGCGGCGATGCGAGCGGCCGGAGGCGGCCAGACGGAGGGGCCGAATGGGTGGGGACGATGACCGTTCCCGACACCCTGGACGCTCCCGGCGCGGCTTCCACGCAGCCCGCCACCGTATTTATTCTGGACTTTGGCGCGCAGTACAGCCAGCTCATCGCGCGGCGCACACGCGAGTTGAACGTGTACTGCGAAATCGTGCCCTTTGACACGCCCTGGAGGGCGCTCGCGCCCCGCAAGCCGGCGGCGATTATCCTGAGCGGTGGACCCGAGAGCACGCTGGTGCCGGGTGCGCCGCAAATGGATCCGGAGATTATTCGCAGTGGTGTTCCGGTGCTGGGCATCTGCTATGGCATGCAGCTGGTCGCACGCGAATGCGGCGCGGAACTGGTCAAACTCGACCATGCGGAATACGGCCCGGCCACGCTGCTCGTGGTACATCCGGAAACGCCGCTCTTCGAAGGAGTGTCCACCGAATCGCGCGTGTGGATGTCGCACGGCGACTCCGTCGTGCGCATGCCCGACGGCTTTAAAAAAGCCGGTTCGACGGCACGTTGCGCGGTTGCCGCGATGGCGAACGACGAGCGGAAAATCTACGGCGTGCAGTTTCATCCCGAAGTCGTGCACACCGATTTCGGCAAGCAGATCATCAACAATTTCCTCCACCGCATCGCGGGCATCACGTCCGACTGGCACATGGAATCGTTCGTCGATCGGGCGATTGCCGAGATTCGCGAGAAGGTCGGCACGGACAAGGTGATCTGTGCGCTTTCCGGCGGCGTCGACTCAGCAGTCGCAGCGACGCTGGTCTCGCGCGCGATTGGCGAGCAACTGACCTGCATCTTCGTCGATCACGGTTTGCTGCGCAAGAACGAGGCACAGCGCGTCGTCGAGGCGTTTCGCGACGTGATGCATTTGAACGTCATCGCCGTCGACGCGAGCAAACGCTTTTTGGATAAACTCGCCGGCGTGAGCGACCCCGAGCAAAAACGCATCATCATCGGGCACGAGTTCATTCGCGTCTTCGAAGAACAAGCCGCGAGCATTCCGGGCGTGAAGTACTTGGTGCAGGGCACGCTCTATCCCGACGTCATCGAGTCGAAAACGCCGGATAGCAAGGCCGGGCACAAGATCAAATCGCATCACAATGTAGGCGGGCTGCCGGAAAAGATGAACTTCGCGCTGCTCGAACCGCTGCGCGCGCTATTCAAAGACGAGGTGCGTGCGCTTGGGCGCGTGCTCGGCTTGCCGGAGCATATCGTCGCCCGGCAGCCGTTTCCGGGGCCGGGGCTCGCCGTGCGCATCATCGACTCGATTACCGAGGAACGTCTAGCGCTCGTGCGTGAAGCCGATGCGATCGTGTGCGACGAGATAGACAACGCGACGCTCGATCCCAAACCGTGGCAGTATTTCGCGGTGCTCACGCCCGTCAAGAGTGTCGGCGTGATGGGCGATGGACGGACGTATTCGAATTTGGTTGCCGTGCGTGCTATCACCAGCGAAGACGGCATGACGGCAGACTGGGCGCGCCTGCCGTACGATCTGCTCGAACGCATCAGCACACGCATCGTGAACGAAGTGCCGGGCGTTAATCGCGTCGCGTACGACATTACGTCCAAGCCGCCGTCAACGGTGGAGTGGGAATAGCGCGGTATGAGAATTCTCGTTGTAGGAAACGGTGCGCGTGAAGATGCGCTCTCGTGGCGTTTGGCCGCCTCGCCGTCGTGCGAGGCGATCTTTGCAGCACCCGGGAACGCCGGCACCGCATCGCGCGGCGAGAATTGGAACATTCCCGCGACCGGCGGAAAAGCGATTGTAGAGCGTTGTAAGCAAGAAGCGATCGATCTGGTAGTGCTCGGGCCGGAGTCGGCGATTGCTGCGGGCGTTGGCGATCGGCTGCGCGAGGCCGGCATCGCAGTGTTTGGCCCCAACCGCTCGGGCGGCCGTTTGGAGTCCAGCAAGATTTTTGCCAAGCGTTTTATGGAGCGTCACGGCGTACCGACCGCGCGCGCGCTCGTCGTGCATTCGCTGGAAGGCGCGATGCATGCGCTCGATGAGTGGAACGGTGCGGTTGTCATCAAAGCGGATGGCCTTGCTTCCGGAAAGGGCGTCGTCGTTTCTCCGAGCGTCGATGATGCGCGCACCGTGCTCACGGACTGGTACGGCGAAAATCGCATTCCCGGCGGCGGCAGCGACGTGCTGCTCGAGGAGAAACTCGAAGGACGCGAGGTCAGCGTGTTCGCGATCAGCGATGGCCGCGCGATGTTCCCAATCGCTTCGGCGTGCGATTATAAACGCGCGGGCGACGGCGACACCGGACCCAATACGGGTGGCATGGGCGCCTATTCACCGCCCAAAGGCTTTCCCGCCGATTTGGAAGACCAAGTTCGCGAACGCATTCTTGCGCCGGTACTGCGCGGACTGCTATCCGAGGGCGAGCAGTACGTCGGCGTGCTGTACTGCGGCTTGATGTGGACCGGCGACGGTCCGTACGTGATCGAATTCAACGCGCGCTTCGGCGATCCCGAAACGCAAGTGCTCATGCCTCGGGTAACGGGAGACTTCGCCGCACTGCTCAAATCGGCGGCCGACGGAGCGGTGGATCTCAGTGCAGCCGCGTTTGCGGCCCGCGCGTGCGTCGGGGTTGTGATCGCGACCGCCGATTATCCGCGCAGCAGCACGCCGCTGAGCGGTCTGCCGCTCGACGTCGATCTCGGGCTCGACGCGCAAGTGTTTTGGGGCGGTTCGACTGTCGAAAACGGCACGGTGTCATCGGGCGGCGGACGTGTCCTCACTATCACCGGCTTAGGCAACGACCTGGTTGCAGCTCGCTTGCGTGCATACGATGCGGTGCACGATTTGGCCGCACGCTTCAACGCGCGAGACTTGACCTACCGAACGGATATCGCCAAGTTCAACGGATGACGCGCGAGCGTACCATCTCGCAGTATTCGTCCGCATAGAAGCGCAGCGCGCTGTCCGGCAGTTCGGGTGCGCCTTCTTGTTTGGCGACGGCTCTCACGCGCCTGATCGCTTCAGCGCTCGAAACCGCGCCCTTTTCCGCTTGCGCGAGGCGTTTGAGCGCATTCCAGATTCGTTCGGACGGATCGCCGCGGTTCATCGAGCACAACGATACCCCGGAGTGCACCCCGCGCAACATACTCGAAATGCAGTAGAACCTAGCTGCCCCAGCGTTGGCGGTAGCGCTCGTTCGGCACGAGATAGAGCATGCTGCTCGGATAATCGAAGTACAGATCGAAATTGCGCAGTACGTCTTGACCGATCAGCCCGTCGTAATCGTCTCCTTCGAACGACGGTGCGTCTTGCGAAACGTCAAACAGCCAGTCGGGCAAATGAATCGTGCCGAAGGAAAGCGAGGAGACTTGCACCTCTCGCACGCGAACTTTGCCGCCCACGCCGTAGATGGTGTCGATGAACGGCAGCGAGGCCGTTATTTCGTCGCCGAGCCCCTGATCGCTCACGTCGGCCGGGTGCGCTTGTGCGAAACTCGAAAAGATCATGCTGCGATCGGCGCCCGTATCGACCGCGAAGTTCATGCCAAGCGCGGAACCGACCGTTGCTTCGATGACGGGGACGCCGTCGTCAAGCCGTATCGGCAGCGCGATTGCGCCCACCGGCGGAGTGAATGCGGACGGCGCTATCGCTTCAACCGTTGCATGGATGTAATCGACGTGGATAACGGAGCCGGCAATGAAGTCGTACCCCATCAACCCGGCAATCGGAACCTCGCCGTAACTCCATTCGGTAAACGGTGCCGTTTCCGCGGAAACGTTTTGCATGCTCGCGACGCCGAAGTCGATCTTCGGAATCAGCGCGTCCGAAGCGAGATACCCCCCAGCCCTCGTCTGCGTCTTTTCTCCGAACGACTTGACGCCCGTTGCATCGGCGACGTCGCGATTGAGAAGAATATTGGAGGAGCCCGAGTCCATCAACAGGTTGACTTTGTGCGAGCCGATTTGCATGGTCAGCACGATTCGGTCACCGCTGATCTTCGCCGGCAGTGCGACGCGCGGCGCGTTCAGCGTAAGCGGATTCCGGCTTGGCGGAATCGCCAGACGAGATGGATCCACCGTAGTGCCAAGTGCCAGCGTTTGCATTTGCCAGTCGCGATCGTCTTTGGGCAGACCGTTGCTCTCATGAATGTGCCACGCTTCGCGCAGACCGTTGGTCGTGCGGAAGTCATCGAACGTCCGCACCAGGCGGTGGCCCCAAACGGCGCGCTCATCACGCACGATGAGGTACGTCGAGGCATCGTAAAATACGTATTCGATGCGGCCGCCTTTGGGCGCAACCTTCACGACGTACGCGTGCACCGGTTCGCTGACTTGGCCAAGCAACTCGACGCCGCTCCCGGGCGAGAGCGCATGCGCAAGCGCGAACGCATTGACGTCATCGCGATCGTGGATTCCGCTCACAGTGCGGGTGAGTCCGTTCTCGTCTTGCTCCCACGCCTTGCCGTCGAGTTGCCCGTTTGCGCTGCGCTGCGAGCCGAGAACCGTGTCCACGCGATAATTCTTGCCGGAATAAACGAATGTTTGCGTGCCGTTTTGGCTACCGTCCTTGTACGCCCACGTCTCCACGCGCGTATCCGCCGTACCGGCCGCAACCGTTCCGACGGCAATGCGATGCATTGCGAGAACGTGCGAGAGCGCAACTCCCGGTACGGGCGCTATTCCCAGGGGCGGCGCAGCGATGTCCTCGTCAGCGGAAGCAGCTGCGCACACCAGCAGCAGCGCGCAAACGAACGCCGCGGCGGTATATGCGGCTTTCATCTATGGCTGTACCTTGAAAAACTTGAAGAACAGTTTGTTCGGCCGCAGGAAAATGCGGTTGTGCGGGTAGTCCAAATAGATGTCGTAGAATTTGAGCAAATCTCCGCCCATGACGGCGTCGACGTCGTGTCCGCCGAAATCGATATTGCCGTCGGACGCGACGATTTGGAAATTGAGAAAACGCGCGGGGCCGAAATCGATCTCCGGTACGTCTCCGAGCCAGGTCTGAACGTCTTTTCCGTAGCCTTTTGAGTCGGCGAACGGAATTACCGCGGTGCCATGACTTTTTCCGGTCACCACGTCTTTGACCGAGTCGGGATACTCGCTCGTGAAGTCGCCGAAGACGAACGACGAGTCGAAATCATTATCGAACAGAATGTTCTGCGTTTGATGCGAATCGATCGTTCCGCTGAAGAACGGCAGCCCCGAATCGAACTGAATCGGCAGCATGTACGCATCGCCGACCTGCGCAGGCGGGTCGCCGTCGAACGCTTTGGCCGGAAAGACTTCAAACGTGCCGTTCTCGTAGTCGATTTTGAATACGCCCGCCGAGAGTACGTCGTAGCCGATCATGCCGACCACCTTCGTTTCGCCGTTGAGATGATAGTGAAACGGCGTGGCTCGCACGGCCCAATTGCGCAGCAGCAGTCCCGCGCCCAGGTCCGCTTGCGGAATGATGGTATCGTATGGAACGTCCTTTCCATCCGCATGCGTCGCTTGCCCGTACGAGGGCAGTTGCATCTGCTGCGCGACGTCGAAATCGATCAGCGAATGCGGCTGGGCAGCCGAAACAGCGAAGTCCAGACCCCGGCCCGCTACGTTCAGGCGCACGACGAGCGTGGTACCTTGAACGATGTGGTAGCGCTCGTTTCCGATATCGATCCGCCAAAGATCGTGAAAAACTTTCCCGGGCAGCGACTGGTGGCCGTTATAGTATTCGAATGCGAACGTCGAGGGCGGCATCGCGAACTGTTTGGGAGCGACCGCGCCTCCGATGACGATCGATTTTCGCACGAAGTCGTCGTCGAGTGCGGAAGTTCCGTCGGTAAAGTGGATGTGCCAAGGCTGCGTGAGGCCTTTTGTGGCGCGGTAATCATCGTACGTGATCGTGATGCGCCGGCCGTCGACGACCGAATCGAAGCGGTCGATGAGCCCGGTCTTCTTGTCGTAGTACGCAAAGTCCGGATGCTCGGCTCCCGTCGTTTTAATTTGCAGAACGTACGCTGGTTGCGGTGTCTGCACTTCACCCAGAACGGTCACGTCGTTTTTCGGATCCGACGCTTCGTCGAAGTCGCGCATGAACAGCAGCATTTCGAAGCTGGTGTAATCGGGAGACTGCACGGGCGAAACCACGCCATTTTCATCGCGAAGCCACCCGTGGCCCAGGAACTGTCCGTAATCTTCGGTCAGCGGACCCGTGACGATGTGCGAGCGATAGTCCGTGCCGCTGCGCACGAGCGTTTCGGTCCCCGCCAAACCGGCTTTGGTAAAACTCCAGGTCTCTTGCCGCGTGTTCGGCGTGCCGGGCGCGATGCGGCCGGTCGCAGTTCTGTAGGCTTTGAGAATCGCGGACAGCGTTACCGTCGTCGGCGTAATGCCTTGCGGCGCGGCGTCGAGTTTCTTATCGTCAGCGGCGAGCGCCGGAAGCCCCATGGCGAGTGTAAGCGCAAAAAACAAAAAACACCCGTTTCATCGGAATCTCCAGAAGAAAGCAACGTTGTGGTAAATTGGGCGCCCGGCGAGGGGGCGCCTCTCATTCGGCAGCCCGGGCTATATGAGGCTTAATTGCGAGGGGCCGCGCGGCGCGATAACGGGTAGCGCGCGTTTTGGCGTGCGGCGCAGCGCCTCGCTGACACGGCGCTCGATCGTATCGTGCACTTCGCGCGGCGCGTACTTGCCGCGATAATATGTGGCGTACTGCGCAATGAGGTCCGGTCGGTTTGAACGCAGATAACCGAAGAACGCGTCGCGCGTGACTTCGTGCAGATGCAGCGTGTTGTGCCAAACTGCGTGCGCGCCGGCTTGCCGTGCCGCTGCAACGACCGCTTCGACATTCTCGGCGGAGTCGGTGATGTGCGGCAAAATCGGTGCGAGCGCCACATGCACTTTGATGCCTGCCTCCGCCAGTTTCGATACGGCCAGCAGACGTTTCGTGGGAGGTGCGACCGTGGGCTCGATGCTGCGGGCCAGCGGTTCGTCCAGCGTTGCAATACTGATTGAGACCGATGCGCCCGCGGTTCGCGCGAGTTCACGCAACACGTCGATGTCGCGAATCACGAGCGGCGAACGTGTAATCAGACTTGCAGGCGTGTCATAATCGCGCAACGCTTGCAAAACCCCGCGCGTGAGGCGGTAGCGCCCTTCGAGCGGCTGATATGGATCGGTAACCGTACCGATGGCGACGTGTTCGTGCGTCCACGAGCGCTTTGCGAGTTCGGATCGCAGTACGGCGGGCGCGTTGGTTTTCACGTAGATGCGGCTGCCCCACCGGTTTACGCCATCGTCGTCCAAAAATGAGTGCGTCCGGCGCGCGTAACAGAAGACGCACTGGTGGTAGCACCCGCGGTACGGATTGATTGACCATGGGAACGGCATGCCGGTCACTCGGTTGAGGACGGATTTGGCCGGCGCTTCGATGACCTCGACCCCGCGCATGTCGCCAGCATACACCGAACATACGTTCGATGCAAGCGGCTGAAACTTCGCGCCGCGACAGCGGTTGTATGAAACGTATGGCTATGCGTTTTCAGACCCCGCCGCGACCGTTCGGCTACGCCTCGGCGATGCCGGTTCAATCGCTCCTCGGCCAGGTGCTCGGCATCACGGCAGTCGGCTTGCTGATCACCGCCGCCGCCGCGTATTTCTTCCAGGGCGTGAGCTACGGCGCCGGCATGCTCGCAATGATCGTCGGCTTCTTGCTGCTCATCGGCATCAACGTCGCGCGCAACAACCAACTGCTTTCGCTCGGTATGTTCTATGCGTTCGCGCTGCTCGAAGGCATTGGTCTTGCTCCGGTGATCCACAATTACGCCATCACGGTCGGCAACGACGTCGTGGTGCAAGCCGCCGGTACGACGGGTCTAGGCATGCTCGCATTGGCCTGCATCGTGTATGGCACGGGGATCGACTTCCGCCGCTTTCAGGGCTATCTGTTTATCGCGCTCATTGGGCTGGTGCTCGCCGGAATCGTCTCGGTGTTCACGCACTGGATCCATCCGACGACCTACTCGTGGCTCTCGCTCATTATTTTCACTGGCTTGGTGCTCGTGGATTTTGCGCGCATACGCGCGGGCGGCGACGGCCTCTCACCCGTACAGCTTGCGGTGCAAATCTACTTGGATGCCATCAACATCTTCCTCGCAATCCTGCAACTGCTGGGACGGCGCAGAGACTAAGCCCTCCGACCCCCTCCGAAGTCGTCGCCGGAAGGCGAGCGCCGCTGTAGAATAAGGCTCTCATGTGCGGCATAACCGGCGTTTACGCACCCGGCCACGACGCGGCGCGGCTGGCGTACTTCGCTTTGTATGCTCTGCAGCACCGCGGACAAGAGTCTGCGGGCATTGCCGCGGCGGACGGCGGGACCATTCGCTCGCACAAAGAGATGGGGCTGATCGGCGCCATCTTCGACGAGGACATCCTCGGCGGACTCGGCGGCCATATCGCGGTCGGCCACACGCGCTATTCCACCACCGGATCGTCCATCGTCGTGAACGCGCAGCCGCTGCTCGAACAAACCGATGTTGGAGACTTCGCGTTCGCGCATAACGGCAATCT
This sequence comes from Vulcanimicrobiota bacterium, assembly GCA_046732415.1. Taxonomy (GTDB): domain Bacteria; phylum Vulcanimicrobiota; class Vulcanimicrobiia; order Vulcanimicrobiales; family Vulcanimicrobiaceae; genus DATGJX01. Next base: position 752 of record JBKPMZ010000017.1, on the reverse strand, counting down.
CACGAACACGGACGAATTGCGCGAGACGCTCGCCCCGAGTACGTTGCTGCAGGCGACGTCGGATTCTGAAGTCATGGCCAAAGTGCTGGTCGAGTCCGCCGGTTCGATGTTCGATCGCATCAACGACGTGCTGCATCGTGCGCGCGGAGCGTATTCAATCGTGCTCGGCACTGCGAGCGAACTGTACGCATTCCGCGATCCGTGGGGTGTGCGCCCGCTGTGCCTGGGCCGCTACGGCGACGGCTGGGTCGTGGCGTCCGAATCGTGCGCGCTCTCTACAATTGGCGCGACGTACGAGCGCGAACTCGCGCCCGGCGAGATCATCCGCATCAACGAAGATGGGATCACGTCCGCGCGCGTCGATCTGGGCGAACCGGCGGCGCTGTGCATGTTCGAATACATTTATTTCGCCCGCCCCGATTCCCAGCTCAACGAAGAGTCGATATACATGGCGCGCTACCGCATGGGGCGCCGCTTGGCAAAAGAACATCCGGTCGAAGCGGACGTCGTGATGGCGATTCCCGACTCTGCTGTTCCCGGCGGCATCGGCTATGCAGACGAAGCGGATCTGCCGTACGTCGAAGGCCTCATCAAGAACCGCTACATTGGCCGTACGTTCATCAGCCCGAATCAAGGCATGCGCAGCCGCGGCGTGCAACTCAAGTTCAATCCGCTCGTCGAAAATCTCTCGGGCCGCCGCATCGTCGTCGTCGACGATTCGATCGTGCGCGGCACGACCACGCCGCGTATCG
>JBKPMZ010000016.1:0-4266 GCA_046732415.1 Vulcanimicrobiota bacterium | reverse complement strand
TGTGTGGTTTCGGCAAGCGAGCATGAATCTTTCCGCACGGGCTGGAAAAATGCATTGGTCCCTACTTCGACTTTGGACGAGGACGACCGATGCGACGATGCACGCAAGTGGATTGCCTGGCGGAAGCCCGGCGACGGTTTGAACGGTGGCGGAAGGTCCGCGGGGGCGGCGGGCGAATTCCGCATGAGCTGTGGATGGCGGCGGTCAATGCCGCCGCGGCGCACGACGCCGAGACTGTAGCGGCCGACCTGGATGTGGACCTCGGCCGATTGCAGCACTGGATACGAATCGTAGACGGCGGCGAGGCCGAGGCGGCGCCGGCGACGTTCGTCGAGTTGCCGGCGCTCAAGGGCCTTGCGGGGATGACGGATGCCGGCCCTGTTGCCTCCGAATGCACGCTCGAATTTGAAGAACCCACCGGCCACAAGCTGCGTATCTCGTTGAGGGGGCCGGCGACAGGGCAGGCCCTGGAACTCGGTCGAGCGCTTTGGAAGGCCTCGCCGTGATTCCCACCAGTCCCACGATGCGGATCTTCGTGGCGACCGAGCCGGCCGATTTTCGACGAGGCATCGACGGCTTGGCCGCCTTGTGCCGACAGCGGCTCGAGCACGATCCGATGAGTGGTTGCGCGTTCGTCTTCCGCAATCGGAGAGGGACCGCTATCAAGATCCTCCTCTACGACGGCCAAGGATTTTGGCTCTGTCAAAAGCGACTCTCGCAAGGTCGGTTCACGCACTGGCCGACCGGCGACGCGCCCACCCGCGCACTGGAAGCGCATCAGCTACAGGTTCTGCTCGCGGGCGGAGACGCCGATGCCGCCCGCGGCGCTCCCCAGTGGCGTCCCGTCAAACCGGCCGTCTGAAGCGGCCGCGTCACGCAATCGCAACGGAAGCGAAGTATCTGCGGATGTTTCACGCGTTTTCTCAGTAAGGCAATCAGGAGGCCTGCGCATGGCGGTCAAGTTGCAACCAGCGGTTGTGGAACTGCATGTCGATCAGTTGGAAACCATCCTGGACAAGGTCGAACACAAACTGGGTGCGGAGGACTCCGAGCCGCTGCGTAAGCTACTGCGAGCCCACCAGACGCTGACTCAACTGATCCAGGAGAAGAACATCAGCATCGCTCGTCTGCGGAAGCTTCTCTTCGGCTCGAAGACCGAACGAACCCGCGACGCGGCGGGCGATCGGAGCGAATCGTCCCATCCCTCAACGAAAGAAACGACGCCGCCCGACGAGTGACTGCCCGGCGGCGACGATGCTGGCTCGCAAGAGCCGGCGGGCGACGCCAAGGGCCGCCGGGGGCGGCCCAATCACGGTCGAATTCCCGCTCAGGCATACACAGGGTGCGAACGCGTTGTGGTGACCCACCAAGCGTTTTCTCCCGGTGGGCCCTGCCCGCACTGCCAGGAGGGAATCCTTTATCGCCAGAAAGATTGGTCACAGGTGGTGCGACTGATCGGCCAGCCGCCCGTGGGAGGCCGGCGGTATGAACTCGAGCGGCTGCGCTGCGGTCTGTGCGGGAAAACGGAAACGGCGCCGTTGCCGAAGGAAGCGGGCCCAAGCAAGTACGACCCGACGGTGGCCGCCATGATCGCCGCGCTGCGCTATGGGCAGGGCCTGCCCTGGAACCGCATCGAGCAGTTGCAACAGGCGGCCGGAATTCCGCTGCCCGCGTCCGTTCAATGGGAGCAAGTGCGCGATGCCATCGAACGCGGCGTGGGTGCGGCGTATCGGCGGTTGTTGGACGACGCGGCGCAAGGCTCGCTGGTGCACAACGACGATACGTACATGCGCATCCTGGACTTGACGGCCAAGCTCAACAACGGCGAACCGTTGCGGGACGACCAACCCAACCGGCGCGGCGTGTTCACCACGAATCTCCTCTCCATGTCTGCGGACCGCCCGACGATCTCCCTGTTCTTCACGGGGCCCCGGCATTCGGGCGAAAACCTTCACGAGTTGCTCGCGAAGCGCATGGCCGATCTGCCGCCGCCCATCCAGATGTGCGACGCCCTGTCGCGCAACATGCCCGGCGACCTTAAGACGATCGTGGCGAACTGCCTGAGCCATGCGCGGCGCAACTTCTACGAGTTGGCGGACGTCTTCTCGTCCGAGGTCCAGCATGTGCTGGAGATCTTCAAGCGGGTATATGCAGTCGACGCGAAAGCCAAGCAGCAAGACCTTTCGGCCCAGGATCGTCTGCAGCTCCACCAGCAACAAAGCAGGCCGCTGATGGATGAGCTGCGCCGGTGGCTGGACGAGCAACTCGACGAGCGGAAGGTCGAGCCGAACTCGTCGTTAGGCAATGCGATTGCCTACATGCAGAAGCACTGGGAGAAGCTGACGCTTTTCTTGCGCGTCGCCGGCGCCCCGCTGGATAATAATGTCTGCGAACGCGCGCTAAAAATGTCGATTCGCCATCGGCGCAACTCGCTCTTTTATAAGTCGGAGCGGGGGGCGAAGGTGGGCGACGCGTACATGAGCCTGATCCACACCTGCCAGCATTCGCACGTTGATCCGTTCGACTATCTGACGCAGTTGCAGCGTCATCACGAACACGTGGCCGCATCGCCGACCGACTGGATGCCGTGGAACTATCAGCGGCAACTGGCGAACGTTTAGCCACCGCCCTCGCCAGCTAGCATCGCCGCGCCCCAACTCCCGTCCGCGCCTTGCCGCCACCGGCGCCCCTCACACATTGGCGCCACTCAGCCGGCCGTCGCCCGGACCCGCGCGCGAAAAAACCCTGCGTGGCGCGGGCTTCCCGAAACCACACAGTTCATCGTGTGTCAAGCCTCCGCATTGGAGGAGCTGAAATAAAAGGCAGCTCATCGGAACGTGCCTGGTTTCGATAATTGAAGAGCCGAGCGTATTCCTCAAAGCGATAGCAGGATTATTCGGTCGGGCCTAGTTCGGCGGCCGAGTCGCAGTCTTCCAGTTGATCAGCAATGCACGCGAAATATTTGGTCCTTGATATCCATGGGGCGGCGATGGCAACGAACAGGCAATGCCATTGCTCACCGCTCGGCGCGAAGAGATGAATTCAACCGGTTTTTCAAACCTGTGTCGCCAGCCGAGGATGTTCATCCTCGGAAATTACTTTCGATCATAGCGACGGTTTCTCAGAACCAACTCCTGAAATTCAGCGAATTCCGGCTGTTGGCACAATCAATGCTTCCAGCTGAGTTTCGATTCAGGCGCCCACGCCTTCGGTGCGGCAAGCGCGCCGGGGTCATGCCACTGACAAAGAGGAGGGCTCGTTTTTACATTTGTGTCCCGGGGGGCTTTTGGCGTCCGCTCGGCGAATGGCTGACGGCCGGAGAACTAAACCGATTCATGGAGGAAGTGAGAGCATATGCTTTTCATGCCGTTTTAAGTCCTAGGTATTTGGTGCCGAAGCCTCATTTCCCTCGCGCTGTTGATAGTGGGCGTCTGCCTGCTCTACGAATGGTATGAGATTCAGAGCGAATCGCGCGGTGACGTTGCTGCCAACCGTGATCACTGGGCGCCAGCTGGTACTCGACCGGAGCCGGGCGCGGCGCCGGACGGCCCCCGCGGCCGTTCAGTTCAAACTGCAGTAAACTCGCGTCCGAATGACGGGAGCACCGCCCGGGTAGTCCAGGCTCAGGCCGCGCGAGCTTCGCGGGTACGATATCGCGAAACGGCGTATCTGATCGGAGGACTCAGCCTGATTGCCTGGAGTTTCGGCGGCGGTCGGGCCAGCGCGATTCTCTTTCGCCGCAAAGCGGATGCCGCGCCTCGACAGGTCAAAGGCGCTTCCCATCTCCTGGATCGGCCCGATGGTACGAAGATTTATGCCGAGGTCCTAGGGCCGGACGATGGCATCCCGCTCATTTTGACTCACGGCTGGGGACTCGATCACGAGGAATGGTGTTACGCTAAAGAGGAATTGTCTGGACAGTATCGCTTAATCGTGTGGGATTTGCCTGGGTTGGGCCACTCGACTGGCCCGTCAAACAGAGACTGGAGCCTGGAGAAGTTGGCTGGAGATCTTAATGCAGTTATTGAATTGGCGGGGGATCGGCCGGTGATCTTGGCTGGCCACAGCATCGGCGGAATGATCATACTTACCTATTGCCGGCTGTTTCACGAGACGCTCCGGTCCCGGGTGGCCGGGCTAGTCTTGGCGCACACCACATACACAAATCCCGTCAAGACGACTTCAATGTCGGCTCTATATACGGCATTGCAAAAGCCTGTATTGGAACCGCTGTGTCATTTGATGATCTGGCTTTCGCCATTGGTC
>JBKPMZ010000015.1:0-2593 GCA_046732415.1 Vulcanimicrobiota bacterium | reverse complement strand
TCCGCTTCGCCCGCGCCGCCCATGACGATAGCCGGAGCGCCAGTGAACTTGCATCCCGGCGAGAGCAAGACGCTGACGATTCAAAACGGCACGGGCCCGTTCACGACGAGCGTCGATACGCCGCTCGTCACGGCGACCGTCGATCAAAATGCGCGAACGCTTACCGTCACGGCATCGCAGCAGACCGGGCGCGCAACCGTTACGGTGAATGATTCGACGGGAGCGGCTGTGCAAGTTCCGGTTCGCGTCGCGCTCGATGCGGGCAGTGTTCCGGCGTCGGTTTCCCTGCGCATCACCGGTACGCAAATCGACACGCAGTGGTTCACGCTGCAGATGCAAAAAGTGCTGCAGCGCTTCGCGCAAGTGCAGCCGGGGGCGACGCTGCAAGTGAACGCCTTTACGTTGCCGCCCTCGCTCGGCCCGGGAGCGACGGCAGCTGTGCCGGTGCCCGTGCATATTGCCGGCGGCGATCAGTATTTCGACGTCGATGCGTGGACGACGGTGAACGTGCAGAACGTGCAAGCCGATCCATTCACACCACCGCTGCTGCTATACGATGACGACCCGGAGAAGATCAACGCGCCGGGCGTCCTGTTTCGCGGGCAAGTGCAGCCGAACACGCCTGCGCGTCTGTACTTCTATCATGAAAATACCGGCGAGCCGCGCACGCTTGCCGTCGTGCTGAACGCCGCTTCGGCGCAGCCGTCGACGCTGCAACTCATCGACTCGTCGGCCGGGCCGAACATCGACGTCATGACGGTCGGTCACACCGTTTCGCGCAATTTTCTGCTGCAAAAACCGCTCAATGAAGGTGTGGTCGTCGACATCGATTCGCAGACGCCGTATGTCGCCGAACAGTTCGCCATGAATCCGCTCGACGGCGCTGCGGGCAACGTGGGTATTCGCGTGCTCGACGGCGGGCCCGTCACCGTAACGGTTGTCGCCGCGCCGCCCGGCGCAACGCAAGCGCAGATCGCGCAGTATCTTGCACAACCGCAACTGCCCGACGACGGCCATCATCGCACCGGCGTGTTTTCGCTGACGAATTATGCGAACGACACAATCTCCTACACAGCGCCGGGTCCGGATGCAAACGTGCAGTACGGCGCGCATACACCGCCGTTGGCGGATCCGGCGAATGCCGGTCAGCCGTTATTGCACGACTACGGCGAGTACGGCGTGTTGCGTTCGATGAACTTCGCGATCGACAACCCGCAGGATGACGCGCAGACGTTATATTTGTACGAGCGTCCGCTGGGCGGACCCGTGCGCAGCAGTTTCTTGGTAAACGGCGTGCTGGCGCAGGTCGGCTGCGCGCGCGTTTCGGATCGCTATCAGATCGGCAATGCGATTACGGTCGCGCCGCATGCAACGCTGCAACTCCCGGTACTGACGATGACCGACGGCGGATCGAATTATCCGCTGGAAGTCGGTATTACGGCGACGCCGCCTTCTCCGGCTCCGCCGCCGATGAGCGCGCCGGACGGATGCTTTCCGAAACCGGCTGCTGCTGTACCGGCGGCAACGCCGGCCCCAATCTCTTCGCCCGCGCCCGAACCAACCGGGTAACGATCGCACGCGAGATGCGAACGGCTTGGTGCTTGCACCACTGCGCATCCAACGGCGTGCGGTTGTAGTAATGCAGCAACGACATCAGGCGTACGAACCGCAAGTGCCCGCCCTGCACGTACGATCGAAATCGACCGCTCACGTGCAGCGTGTTGGCGCCCCACGGCATGCGGAACGCGTACAGCACGTTATCGCTCGAAGTCACAATGTCCGCGGCTTTCGGTGTGAGCAACGGCAACGGACGTATCCCGCGGATCGAAATATCGAATCCCGATTCCTGATCGGTCAGATACACCGATGAGCGCTCGCGCAGTACAAACGGGGCAATCGGATTTTTCGCGCGCAAGCGAGTGAGGAAATCCTCGATTTGGCGCTGGAACCGCTGCGGCTCGACGGCGCGCGGTTCGTCGATAGGTCCGGCGGCAATGCACTCCGCCATGTCGCACGCGTATCGCAACGCCGCGGCGTGCCAGTCGACAGCGTCCGGAAGGCGCCACGTCTCGCCCGGATAGAGCACGACCGCTTTCTTGCCGAGGGCGCTTTCGATGAATTCGCAAATCTCGCCGACGCGGTTCATCGCGTCGTTCATGTAAAAGTTTTCGCGGTTGCTGAAGTAGATGTAACTCGCGAACGGCACGACGATCTCGGGTTGCAGTACCTCGCATTGCAGGCGTATGCGTTCGAACTTCTCGCGCGCATCCGCGCGGCGTCGCTCCACGTCTTCCGGATTACCGGTCCACTGCGCGTACGAGAACTGCGTAAACAGTACGTCGACGCTTCCCGTCAGCGCTTTGATGCGTTCCAGGTCCGCGCGGCGTTTGAGCACGCAGTCGTTTACGTTGAGCAGCGTGATACCGCGCGCGCGCAGGGCCAGCCATGCATCGTCGCCGAGCGTGGCGGAAAGCGCTTCAACGCCGTCATCGAGCGGTACCCACCGCTCGAGCGGCATTTCGCGCACGTCTTTGAAGCCGGCGCTTTTCAGCCAACTCACGACCAATTTGTCTGGCACCGGTTGGTAGAGAAC
>JBKPMZ010000014.1:0-3570 GCA_046732415.1 Vulcanimicrobiota bacterium | reverse complement strand
TGCGTTGCTGACTTTGGCGTTGGCGTTGGCGTGCGGCGGTTGTGCGCGGATGGTCGTCACCAAGGATCCGAAGCCGCACGACAAAGGCATTCGCTTCTACCGGCCGAAGCCTTATCTGTTCATTGGCCCGGCGGGCGGCGCCGTCTCATCCTCGTCGGACAAAGGCGGCGGCAACAAGGGGGACGTGCCGCCGCAGGAAGCTCTGCCCGCTCCGCCTGCCGAAGAGACGCAAGCGACTTCGTATACCGAAGGCGCGGATGGAAAAACTAAACTCGCGATGACCGACCCGCCCGTGCTTGCCACCGTGCCGGTGACGATGCATATCGAGTACTTGCCCGACTACAGCGAGGAGTATTCCATTCGGGTCACGCCGGGCTTGGGGCAGGCCGAACTGAACGTGCAGTTGCAAAACGGCTGGAACCTGAACAGCGTCGACGCCAAGACCGACCAGAAGTACGCCGAGATCATCGGCTCGGTCGCTTCGCTCGTCGGAGCCGTCGGCAAAGCCGGGCTGAAGGACGAAGGCCCCTTCTCGCATGCCCAGGCGGAAAGCAACGTGCCGCTGGGCTACTACGAAGCTGTGATCGCCGTCAACGAATGCGGCCGCAAAGAAATGCTGGGCTGGCGTTACGTCGGCTTCATGCCCTGCTTCACTTGCCCGGTGAAAGCGTGCGTGCACCGCGACCAGGTTACGTGCGACGACGAATCGATGTACGCGCTGGTCTTCGAGCGAGGCACGCTGCGGATGAAGAAAATGGCCGAGATGAAGGGGCCGGGCGACGCTAATCTCAATTGCGCCAACTGTCCGCATTGCCACGCGGCCACCGCCACCGACGAAGACGGATCAGGCGGTTTCAATATTGAAGGCCAAGGCGGCCGGGTTCGCCAGTAGACATGCCGGCTTAGTGCCGGGGCGGTTCGTCAACCCGGCGCGTCGGACAAGCGCGCGCTCGCGAAAGGTGCGCGTCAGCGGAAGCCCGCCACGCGGCTCGCTTCGTCGCTCAGCACTTTGGCATCGTAATGCAAGCCGGGCGTTCCGGCCGGAGCGCCATTCACCTTGACTTTCGGGTTCGACCAGATTCCCAGCCGCTTGCAATTTCGTTGCGGACCGTCGTACGACATGATCGTGCGCCAGCGCTTGGCGTCTTGCAGAAATCCGTGACCCCAGGCGTAAGGCGTCGGGTCGGGATCTTCCTGTGGATTGTGCCTGCCCCCTAGCAAATGGCCGATCTCGTGGGCAAACGAGTAGTACCAGGTCGCATATTGATCGACGACCACGGCGAAAGCCGTATCGGCGTCTGCCTGAATCGCCGCCGAATATCCCGCTCCGTCGCCGTTGTCGACCAGCAGCACGACCAGGTCGGCCTTGCAGACGTTACGCGCCGAATGAATTCCGTCCATGGCTCCGTCGTGCGGATCGACCAGACGCTCCAGATCACGGGCGAGGCTGCCGCTTTCCTTGTAATTCACTGGTTCGACGCGGACGAGTTCGAGTTCGAGCGGCACATAGCAAAGGTGGTACGTATCGTTGGCGTACAACTTGACCAGCGACTGGGCGTCCTGGTCGATGTCCGCATGCACTTGCTCGACCGCGGGCGTGTAGAGGATCATGATCGAGACCTTGACGGGCGGCGCCTTCCCAGGCGGGAGCTCGTCGCCGCGTATGGCGTCCTTCGCCGGTTTCTTGCCCCCTTTCCGTTCGATCTCTTTGAACTCGGGCGGATGGTCGGGCGGCGCATTCGAAGAGTCGCGCTGAATGATGGCCTGCACGCCTCCGCCCAGCGAACGCACTTCATAATCGAACTTGCCCGCCGAGAACGAACCGCTGGCATGGTCCCCTTGGACCAGGAACTGGGCGGAGACGGGCAGTTCCAATTCGTCCCCGGAGAGGCGCCCCTTCCAGGTGAAACCGTCGGGCGTTTTATCCGACTGTGTTCGCGTCGCGGTCCAGCTAGCGTCGCCGAGATGGAGCAAGAACTTGTCCGATTGGAACGCCTTCGTGTTCAGCCGGACGGGCTCGACGCGCACCGCCGTGCGCTCTTTTCGCAAACGGTCGAGAATTCGCTCCTGCTTCGGCGTCAACGCCTGCTTGTTCTCGCCCACATAGGTGAACAGCTTCGGCATGGCGTCCTCTTGTCCTGCCGCCGGGCCGATCGCGGCCAGCAGCAGCGCCGCGAGTAGCATGAGCGAGCCGTACGAACGCCGTGTCTCCTTCCGCCCGACGCACCATGATCGACGCTCGACGCACATGGCATTTCTCCCATTCAGGCCAGCGATGCGACCCCGTGCAGATCGAATCGCTCATGGATGCACGCCTCGATGACGCTTTATCATAACAATCCGGCCAAGGCGACGCAGGTAATGCAGCCGTAGGTTATGCTTTAGCCTAGCGCGGCGAAGCCGATCGTCGGCTTTTGCTCTGCAAAAGCACGCCCTTTCACGGCGGAGAAAGGCGGCTGGCGAAGTTCCTCTCGTCGGGTTGTTATGCTAAAGCATAACCTACGGAGGACGTTATTCTAGTCAACAAACTAGTCGACAGGAATTTTGTCTGCTTCGCCTAAATCTGGTCGTGGGCGGAGCGGGCTTTTTTCTTGATGGCCTTGAGCAGCTTGGCTTCGAACTGGCTGTCGATCTTCTCGTCGGCGTCATGAATGGCGGTCCGCAGCCCGCCGGTGACCGGCTGGATCGTGTCGATGCCGGCGCTCCGCATGCCGCGAGCCACTGAGCGTAATCGATCGGCTAAAGCGCTCAGTTTATCGGCCCAGACGTTGACTTCTTCGGCGGAGAGGGGCCGCGAGGCCTCGCGTTCGCCGCGATAGTTGGGATCGCCGGGCCGCAGGTTCTTTTTCTTTGCCATCGTCGGTCCGCCATGCCGCCCCACCGTGGATCTCGTCCATCGTATCGGCCGGCAGGAAATCTGCCAACTCGACGCAAGTATAGCCCCAATCGAGTCTTTTGCATTGTTTTTAATCTAGTCGACATTTTTGTTGACTCGTTATGGCTTGGGCGGTATATTGCGGAGGTGGGCGACCGAGGCATTTCCGCCGCTGCGAGCACGCCCCTGGCAGTTCCAGTCACCCGACTCGTCAGGCTCGTTATGTCGAACGCGAACGAACTAGCGCCGGCGGCCGAGCGAATGGCGAGCGCCTGTTCGTCGGGGCGGTTTGTCTGCCGGCTGGTCGAAGCGGAGTTTTGCTGGAGCTACCTCGACGAGCGCGGGCGGCTGCTGGTTCGCGGTCCCTCGCACGCCGAGTTGTGGCAGGCCCATCGTCTGTTGCTCGCCGCCATTCAGGACGAAGCCGCATCGGGCTCGATGTTCGCGCCCGATGAAGAAGAGGAAGCCGGCATGAAAACCGAAGAGAGCAACGAGCCCGAAGACAATGTCGGCCGCGTCGTTCCACGAAGACCCATAAGATGCCAAACCGAAAGTCATTCACGCAGCGCCGCACAGGATGTTCCCGAAAGCAATTCACGGAACGCCACAGAGGGCGTTCCCTACAGCATCTAACGCCTCTTCCTAACCCCCGTCTACTGTCTACTACCTACTGTCTACCATGCACATCACACTCC
>JBKPMZ010000013.1:0-1814 GCA_046732415.1 Vulcanimicrobiota bacterium | reverse complement strand
GGCTCGCAAAATGCGGCCGACGATCTGCAAATAAGTCGACAGGGCGCCGCAGGGCTGACACAAAATGCCATGCTCGCACCACGGCGCGTCGAACCCTTCGCGCAGCACGCCGCACGACGAAATGACGGTGATCCGCCCCGTGCGGCTGCCCGCGAAAATGCGCTCGCGCTCGTCGTCGGGCGTGTCGCCATCGATATGAGCCGCCGTCACGCCGCGCACCCGCCACTGGTCGACGAACCAGCGCGACTCTTCCACGCCGGGCGCCCACATCAAAGTCGGCCGCCCGCCGCGGTTCAGTCGCCGCCAATGAGCGAACACGTCGCCGAACACGGTGCATTGCATCACGCGGCGCCGCATGCCGCTTTGCACGTACTCGCCCACCGCGCTGAGCTTCACGCCTTGCATGTCGGGCTCGCACGGTGCGAACACTTCGCACCGCACCAAGGCGCCGCACTCGCGCAGCTCGCTGACGGCGCCGGCCGCGATCAGCCGCTGGTAAAGCCCGGCCAGGCCGACCGGCGTCGCGGTCCATCCGACGACCGGCACGCCGAGACGCTTGTAATGCTCGATCACCGCCCGAGCCGTCGCCGCCGTGTTCGAATGCGCCTCGTCAACATGCACCTCGTCCGCCTCGGGCAGTTCCCAGGCATCGTCTCGCCGCCGCCGGGCCCGTTCGAAGACGCGCTTGCCGATCGTCTGCAGCGAGCAGACCTGCACGCGACGCGAGCGGGCCGGATCGTAGCCGGCCGCCAGCACGCCGTGGTCGACATCGAACCGAACCAACGTATCGCTGGCCTGATTGGTGAGAATCTTGCGGTTGGTGAAGATCGCAGCCCGGCCGCCGCGAGCGATCACCTCGGCCGCCCGCGTGGTGAACATCGTCGTCTTGCCGCCTCCCGTCGGGCACGTCACGCAGATCGCCTTTTCGCCCGCCTCGATTGCCGCCGCCAGTTCGGCGAGCCCGCGTTGTTGGTGAGGCCAGGGGGAGGGAGGTGGTAGGTAGGAGGTGGCATGTGGGGAAGGCGAGCCGGAGGCGTCAGCCTCCGTGTTTAGAACCAACTCATCGGAACCAAGTGCCGCGTTATTCATGGTTGTTGCTCCAGGTGGCGGGTAGCAGGTGGTAGATGGTAGGTGGCATGTCGGGAAGAAGCGGACGAGCCGCCAGAACCAAGTGCCGCGTTATTCATGGCTGCTGCTCCTCCATCCCGACCTCCGACCTCCGGCCTCCCACCTCCCACCTACCACCTACCACCTACCACCTACCACCTACCACCGCCCCCTCCTCACCTGCTCCATCGCCGCTTTGGCCAGCTTCAAGCCCACGCGAACTCGCTCCAGATGCTTGCTGCTGCCAACGACGCGGGCGATAGCGTCGACGCCGCGAAGGGTGCGGCCAAAGTCGGCTTCCCACTGGCGATATAACTGCGGCAGATCGTCGCGCGTGAGTACGTCGGGGTTGCGTTTCTTGGCGATACGCTCCGCGGCCTGGCGAACAGTTTTGGCCTGGCCGGTGCGTTTGGCTTCGACGGCCGCACGCTGAACCTCGGGCGGCTGATCTACAATGCCCGCCGCGTCGGAGACGGAGATTTCGCCTGCTTCGACGGCGGATATTAGATCACGATCTCCATGCATCTCGATTTTACGCGCACGGATGATCGAGCCGCGTCCCACTCCCAGCAACTCGCATGCTTGCTCTTGCGTAACGAGCGGCGGAGTGGATGTGCCAATTGGCACATCCACTTTTTTCTCGTGCTGGTTCGAGTATCTCTCCAGCCGGGCGAGCTTCGAAGCGACCATGGCCCGCTGGCTGGCGT
>JBKPMZ010000012.1:0-15794 GCA_046732415.1 Vulcanimicrobiota bacterium | reverse complement strand
GCTGCAAACAGTACCAGACGGTACGTTCATCGCTGTGAACGGTGAAGCGTTACTCGTATGGGACGGGCATCTCTACACTTGGTCGGATGCCGGCTACACGAAGCGTCGTGCGCGCCAACGCTTGCAAGACGTTGAAGTGCTCACGCCGCGTTGCACGGTTGCAATCTTTGCCGCCGGGTATCGGCCGCTCGTGCATCCGAGCGTCAAGCATGAGTGAGATTTTCGTTTAAGGGAACAACGACGCGACGGGTGCACGAACTGTGCTGCTTGGGGAGGCAGATCAATGGTGCGTCGGAGCTTTATAGCAGTTGTTCTACTTATTGCAATGAGCGCGTGCGGCGGTGGCGGCAGCGGCAACGCTGTACCGCCGGAGGAACCGGTACAACAACCAACGCTGCCCTCGATGGAACCCGCAGCCGGCACGCTTGCGCAAACGGTTCACTATCTTGACAACACCGGCTGCCAAGATTTTGCGAAGAACGATTTCTTTAACCGGCGTATCGATCGCGCGGTCGTTTCGCCATATTCGGCCGGCAAAATTCGCTACGCCTTTGCGCGCTATCCGTATGCTCCGGTGCTCAACGCGCCCTATAGATACGAAGTCGTAGCAGCGGGTGCGCCTCTGTATCCCGTGGCGTCACGCAGCGCCCATCGCATCCCCGCAAACATGCAGAATCCGCACGTAGCGGGATGGCCGGTGCCCGCGAATATGGCGGCGCTATTAAGCACCGCCGACCGTGTAAGTATTCTCGTGCAGCCGGTAGCGCCACCGCGCTGCCGGGGCTGGGAAGGCTATGCTTTTGCGGGTTCCGGCTCGCGCTATTCCGCATATTCGGGCGATCACGTGGACATGGGCTATGCGATGGCGCCTGAGACATGCAACGGCGTTGCGTCGCTCTGCGGTGAAGACTTGGAAGGCAATCTGACGTATTACGAGTTGAACGCGAATACCGGCAATGCGCCGGGCGTTGTCACGCGTCCAATCGTACATGCCATCCGCAGCGAATTCCCATGCGCGCTGGCGGGGACATGCGGATGGTCGACAGCGTATTCATTCAACAATCACTTCAATTGCCGGACGACATGCGGACGGCTTCGCCTTCGCGCGGCGCTGGTAGCGCGTCCACGTGATCCGAATGCGGCGGCACTCTATGACGCCATGGTGCATTACGGCGTGGACACGAGCGAAAACGGCTGCTGCTGGGGTTTTTACACGATGGTACGCGCGAACGCAGCCGAGTATCCGGCCACGATACCGCCCCGCGCCTACGCCTTCGTCAGATCGCTTCGTATCAGCGACTTCGAACTCGTCACAAGCGGCACGTGGTAGCCTCTACGGTTCGAGAACGCGCTTGTCGTTCGGATCGTCGTGCGGAGTTGCAACGACGTACGCCTTGATCGGCGACGGGCCGCTGGCAACGATTTGAAACGCGGTGTTGCGCGGAATCGAGACGACTGAACCCGGTTGAATGTTGTACGACGGATAGCCGATGTTCGCCGTGCCGTGGCCGCTGAGCACGATGAGCAATTCGTCCTGTTTCGTATACATCTGGCGCGCGGTACGGCCGATGTAGACGGCGAGAACGTCGCCGACCGGCGCGTGCATGATCTCTTGTGCGATGGCGCCGCTCGTGTCCGGGTGCATTTGCGAGAACACGTCCGAGGAGTTCGCGAAATTGGAGTCGTCCTGCGCGAGCCCGACGGCGCAAGCAAGCGCGAGCGCCGCCAAGGCCGCCGGGACGGCGAGCAATTTTCTCATGTCCCTATATACGACGCGCTGCCCCCTCAAGGTTCCCGCCAGTAGACCCCGTCCGCGCGCTCGATCAGGTACGCGTCGAAGAGCTCCCGCCGCAGCGTGGCAAAATCGGGATGGGACTGCGCGATGAGATCGTTGACCTCGCGCTCGGTATAGCGGATGCCCGGCTCGAAGCGCTGCACGAGCCATCGCAGCACGATGAGTTTCTTGCTTCGCTTTGCCGGAATGCACTTCAACCGCTGGCCCTCGAGATACCCGGCCAAAATTTGGTCGTCGGTACGTTTCACGTCTGGTGTGTTCGCCGTCCTTTATGCGCCGGCCTTATTCGTGCAATGCTGATCTTAAGCCGCGAAAAACCGGCAGGCGGCAGCAGTGCACCCGCAAGAACGCCTACGCTGCGAGGTAACATCCGATGTTCACTTTTCTTGCAACGGTCGTCTTTGCCGCAACCACGCTGACTGCGGGCTTGCAAGCCGACCTCTCGCAGTATCTTGCGCAGCGAGCAGAACCGGAGCACATTTCCGCCATATCGCTGAGCGTCTATATCCCGGGCTCCTCATCGAACCTCAATCTCGCCGTGGGCCGCACGCAATTCGGTGCGGGCGCGGGCGCGCCCGCAGCGAGCGCGAACCTGTATCAAATCGGCAGCAATACCAAGTCGTTTACCGCAGCCGCGATTCTTCAATTGGAGGCCGAAGGAAAGCTGTCCATAGACGATACCGTCGGCAAATGGCTTCCCGATTATCCCGCCTGGAAAGACATCACGATTCGCCGCCTGCTCAACATGACGAGCGACATCCCGACATACGACGATAAGCGCTCGATGCTGGCGGAGTATGCCGCCGATCCGACGCGGGACTGGTCGAAGCAACGGCTCGTCGACGTCGTGTACCCGAAAATTACGCCGGGTGCAGGTTGGCTCTATTCGAATACCGCCTACATTTTGTCGGAGATGATCGTGGAGCGCGCCAGCAACAACAGTTACGCCGACGAAATTCGCCGCCGCTTCATCGACAATCCGGCGATCGGACTCACCGCTACGTATTACGAACCGCATCTCTATCCCGCGTCCGTTACGGATCGCATGGTTTCCGGCTATTTCTTCAGCACCGATGCGGACAACGATGGTTTGCAGCCGCTGTACGGTAAGGACGTACGCGATTTTAGCCTCTCGTGGGCGCAAGGCGCAGGCGGAATCGTTTCAACGGCGCAGGACGTGACGCGCTGGTGCCGCGCACTGTACGGCGGCGTCGTCCTCAAGCCGCAGCAGCAGCGCGAACTGGAAACGCTCGTGTCTGTGCAAACAGGCGAACCGATTGAAACGACGACGGCGCAAAATAGCCGCGGTTTCGGCTTGGGAGTCGGCGAGATGCTCATGCCCAAACTCGGGCGCATCTGGTTCTACGAAGGCATGACGCTCGGTTATCGCATGGCGTATGCGTATTTCCCGCACTCGCACGCGGTCATCGCGATAGGGCTCAACAGTCAACCGGATAAAAAGCAGGACGACATGGGCAAGCTCGTGAGCACGGTGTACGACCGCTTGCACGCGGCGCACAAACTGTAGCGTCACAAGGGCGACCGTCGCATCGTTGAGCACACCGAGAGCCACTCCAGGAGGTGTTCGGGTGCTTCACGTTCTTGCGTTTATCGCTGCCACTGCAAAGCCGTCGCCCGCGCCGCAACAGCGGCACGAGGCGACGGCGTGCTTTGCGATTTCCACATGCGGCGACACGCCGGTTGCGTGCTTTGCGAGGGTTGTAAAGCCCAGCCCGTGCGCGACTGTTCCGAAGCCGCTCCTGGTCGCGCCTACGGCCGGCCGATCGGCGGCGGGACGCTGCTGCCTTCGCGATCGTCGCGATGCGCCTGCCCACCGCTCCAGGTCTTCGTCTCTTCCTCGCCGCGCAACATCGGGGGTTTGAAGCGCGCGGTGCGCATCATGCGCGCCGCCAGCATGCCCCCGGCGATGGCCGCCGCTACGGCGACCGGAATTGCAATTCGCAGCCAAAGCGGCATGGGCTCGCGCTGGCCTTCCAAATGCAACCGTTCGCGCGCGCAGTTTTCGTGTTGCGGATCGCCTTCACGGAAGACGTTGCGGTGTTTGGGGCAGTTGTTGTTCAGACACGTGTAGTAGACTATCTCCACAGTATCCATAGCAGCCTGTTATACCCACATGAACGACTTGGTCCAAGCAATGCGCGCCGCGCAGTCGGTCTTCGTGCTGACAGGCGCCGGAATGAGTGCGGAGAGCGGCCTGCCGACGTTTCGCGGCGTGAACGGCTATTGGGGTACGCATCGCGTCGAAGACCTTGCCTCACCACAAGGCTTCGCGCGCGACCCGCGCACCGTGTGGCGCTGGTATAACGAGCGCATTCTCGCCTACCGCGGCGCACTGCCGAATGCCGGACACTACGCGCTTACACAACTCGAATCGCTCGTGCAGACCCTGACGATCGCCACGCAAAACGTCGACTCACTGCATGCGCGCGCTGGTTCAACGAACGTGCTGGAGTTGCACGGGCACCTGCGCGAAGCGCGGTGCACGCGATGCGGCGCTACGGCTCCCCTGCACGATGGACTGCCCGAAGATTCGATAGAGCACGCATGCGGCGGGCGTTTTCGTCCGCAGGTCGTTTGGTTCGGCGAAGCGCTGCCGCCCGGCGTATGGGAACGAGCCGCACACGCCGCAAGGGTCGCCGATGTGATCCTGGTTGTCGGTACGTCGGCGCAAGTGTATCCGGCCGCGTCGCTGGCCGTGCACAACGATCGCGCGTTCGTTGCGGAGATCAATCCCGATGCCACGGCACTGAGCGGCCGCTGCGATTGCGCCGTTCGCGAAAGTGCGGCGATCGCATTGCCCGCGCTCGTTAAAGCGTTGGCCTAGTGCGTGAGCAGACCGACCGCGAAGAACGCAACGCCTATCAACGTCGCACCGCCGGCAACAAACAGCAGAACCTTCGTGCGCATGAGCGCCGTGATAGACACCAAGACGATGGAAACTTCGAACAGCGTGGCGGAAACTTCGTATTTCTCGTATGCCTGCATGAAGCGTTCCGACACTTCGTACTCGTCGTCGGACTGGCGCTGCAACTCCTGCGCATCGGTGAGGACGGCCTGAGACTCCGTGTTTTGCTTGGCCACCGTGGCTTCCATGAGTTTGAGACCCACGGGGCTGGTCACCGCACCGGAACGCACGAACGCGTTATTGACTTCGAGTTTGATGCGCTTGGCCTGGTAGTAGTTCCATTGGTCCGCGGCCTTGTTCATCGCCAGAACCGCTTCGTTTTTCTTCGCCAGGCCCGTTATGGAACTGTGATTGGCGAACAACGTCGCGAGCGCCGCGAACACGGCGATAACGGCGGCGAGAACCGGAATGAGTTTGTCGCCTTCGGCAAGCTGTTCTGCGCGTTCGTTGGCTTCGTTGATGGCGTTCGCGGCGTTGAATTCGGCCATGCGCGCGGCTTCTTGCCGGCCCGATGCGGTCCCTAGCCGCCGTACGAAATTGAAACGATCTTAAGCGCGACGTTTCCGGCGGGGCGTTGCCACACCACGCGGTCGCCCTCGCCATGTTCCAGCAGCGCTTGCGCCAGGGGCGATAGCCAGCTGATGCGTCCGTTGAGCGGTTCGGCTTCGTCTTCGCCGACGATGCGGTACGTCGTGCGCTTTTTATCCGGTGTTTCGACGGTAACGCTGGCACCGAAATGCACGGCGTCCTTCGGCTGATCTTCGGGGCGGACCACGATCGCGGCGTCAATGCGTCCTTGCACCTGCTCGGCTTCCCGTTCGTCGCCCGCCGACTGCGCAGCCGCCATCCGGCGCGCAAGCTGCTCGTAGCCTTCCGGCGTCACGTAGTACGGATGCTGGCGCTGCGGTCGCTTCGCGACGACTTCGGTTTCCCGCTCGTCTTCTTTGACAAATGCGCGGCTCACGGTAAGTTAACGTATACCCGCTTTCGCCGCAAACAAGACGGCGGCGCCGTCGACGCGGTCCTCGCGAACCGCGCGCAGGGCCTGCGCGGCGTCTTCGAGTGCGAAGCCGGTGATGCGTGGGCGCAGCCCAGCCTCGCTCGCGACATGCAGGAAGTCACGCGCGTCAGCGCGCGTCATGTTGGTGACGCTTCGAACCTGGCGCTCTCCCCACAGCAAGCGATCGTAGTCGAACTGCGGCATGCGATCCAGATGAATGGCGTTGATCGCCACGACGCCGCCTTTGCGCAGCGCGCTCAGTGCGGCCACCACGACGTCGCCCGACGGCGCGAACGTCACGGCCCGATCCAAGCGCACCGGCGGCGCTTCGGTCGCTTCGCCAACCCACGCTGCGCCCAGTTCGCGCGCCAGCGCGCGATGCGTTTGCCCGCGCGTGGCAACGTACACCTCGCAGTTCCACGTGCGCAGCACCTGCAGCGCCAGATGCGCCGATGCGCCGAAGCCGTACAGCCCGATGCGCTCGCCCTTTTGCACACCGGCAACGCGAAGCGAGCGAAAACCGATGATTCCCGCGCAGAGCAGCGGCGCCGCCTGTTCCGTCGTCAGTTGCGGCGGAATGGGAATGAGAAAATCCTCGCGCACAGTGACGTACTCCGCATACCCGCCGTCGCGATCGTAACCCGTAAATACCGGCGCATCGCAAAGATTCTCCCGATCGCTGCGGCAGTACGCGCACGTACCGTCGGTGCCGCCAAGCCAAGAGACACCCCTGCGTTCACCGCTCGCGAGTTCACCGGCGATTTGATGACCGGGTACGATCGTTTCGTGCCGCGGCGATAACTCTTCGTCGACGACGTGCAAATCGGTGCGGCACACGCCGCACGCGAGCACGCGCAGCAGCGCCTCGCCGGGACGCGGCTGCGGAACCGGGCGTTCTTCGAGCGACAATTCGCCGCGCGCACCGGCGTGGTGCACGAGCGCCTTCACCGCGCCGCGACCACCAAGTACAGCGAGTACGCTGCGATCCCGAACATCATATACGCAACATAATCGGTATAGATGCCGCTGTGAAGGCCCCGCAGTTGCTTGAGCGGCGGGCCGAAAATCGGACGCAGCATCTGCGGCACATGGTCCCGAAACAGACCCAAGAACGCAAACAGGATTGCAGCCGCGGTAACGCTCAAGTTGATCGCAATGTCCTGCGCCGTTCGCGGTTCCCACGGAGCCGCAGGAAGCGCGCGAGTTACATTGTGCAACACAGCCGCAACATAATACTCGCGATCGACGAATGCATGAGCGGCGCGTTCGATGCCGTGCCACAGCACGCCGCTCATGCCGACCCACACCGCGATGGCCAGCAGCAACGCCGGTACGGCGAGCATCGTCCACGGCGTCTTTTCAAGCCGGTCACCGTCGCACTCGGGTTCTTCCTCACGAGGGGAGTAGCCGGTTTGCTGGCCTTTGCCGATGCCCCAGGTAATGTGGATGCCTGCACGCAGCACTGCGCCGGCGTCCAACGCCGACGCAAACGCCATGAATGCAGCTACCGAAAACAGCGTGTGATCTTTCATAGAGGCGTCATAGAGCACTTTGGCGGCGGAAATGGCAAAGGGCGGCATGCCCGCAAGCGCCAGTCCGCCCAGTAAAAACAGCGCGCTGTTCAGCGGCGCTTGTATGCCTTTTCCGCCCAGGACGTTTTCGTCGAGCGAGCGGAAACGGTTCAAGTAGTTTCCGGCGCAGACGAACAGCCCGCTTTTGACGAGTCCGTGCGCAAGCACGAACAGCGCCGCCGCTGCGACGCCGGTCGCATCGAACAAGCCCATGGCCGCGACGAACATGCCCGAGTGGCTGACGGTGGAAAATGCCAGCAGGCGTTTGAGGTGCCGCTGGGCGTACGCCATGATCGCACCGATCAGCGCCGTCGCGATTCCGACGCCAAGAAACAGCGCTTTGATTTCATGCGCGTGCGGGCTGAGCGCGGGCGAATACACCGTCCAGTAAATGCGCGTAACGCCGTAAAGCGCCACCTGCACCATGATGCCGGAAAACAGAATGCAAATCGGTGTGGGCGCGACAGCGTGTGCGTCGTCGAGCCAAAAATGAAACGGCACCACCGCGCCTTTTACGAAATAGCCGCAAACGATGAGCGCGAAAGACGCCAGAATGAGCGCATCGGGCGGGCGCTGCGCAACCACTTGCCCGAGCTGGGCGAGGTTGAGCGCGTCGGTTCTTCCGTACAGCAGCCCGATGCCCAGCAGCACCATGAAGCCCGCGATCGTGTTCGTAACCGCGAGATTCACGGCGCCTTCAATCGCTTCGGCTTCTTCTATCTTGTGCGCCGTCAGCGCAATGGCCGCGGCGCTCATCAGTTCGAACCAGACGAACATGTTGAACAGATCGCCGGTCAGCGCGTACCCGCACATTGCGCCCAAGAACGCCATGAGCAGCGAATGAAACAACGTGCCGACCAGATCGAACTTTATCCACGTGTACACCGATGCGGAAAAGACGAGCAGCGCGATGAACGCCGAAAGGCCCGCGCCCATTGCGTCCACCGAGAAACTGATGCCGATGGCCAATTCATGCCTGGGCGTCCAGCCGCCCATCCAGTGCACGACCGGCCCGTGCGCCGAGGTATACAACACTAACGCAATCGACATGCCGACTACCGCGAGCGATGCGCCTGCCGCTATGCACGAACTGAGCCACCGCGGCATGTGCTTGGTGAACGGCGCAAGCACTGCCGCCGCCAAGAGCGGCACCGCCAAGCACAGCGGTGCAAAAACGTTTGCGGTTGCTGCGCTCATTCGCTCATCGGGCGAAGACGCTGCGGATCGATCGTTCCGCGGCGCCGGTGAATCTGAACGGTCAAAGCCAAAAGCAGCGCAGTGACCGTCGCGCCGACGACGATATCGGTGAGCGTGAGAGCGTGCAAGATGGGATCGACGGACGGGCTTCCCGGCGGATTCGTCGAGGAGAACAGCGGTGCGCCGGCGTTAGCATGAAAGTCTATGGAAAGCAGCAGCATGTAGGTCGACGACTGCACCACCGTCAGGCACAACACCGTGTGAATCAAATTGCGGCTCTGCGTAATGCCGAAGCAGCCGACGACAAAGAGCCAGAATGCGACAGCATACGGAAAATAGAGCGTCCAGGCACTCATGCTTCTTCCTCCGCGGTTTGCTGCGTCTGTTTCAAAAACGTCAGCATCAGCAGCGTGAAGCCGCATCCGATTTCCACGAAGACCGCGCAGCTGAGGAAATAGATGCTGCCGCTGGAAACGGTCGCGCCGGTTTGGCCGAGCGGCATGATGTTCTTCAAGAATGCCCCCGTAATGAATAACGCCGCCACGCCGAGCGCGCCGAACGAAAACGCGCCCAGCGCCTCCAGATAATCGAACACTTCTTTTTTCGCCGTCTTCACGAACGCGTGAAGGCCGACCGCCAAATAAATGCAGGCCATCGCGCTGCCGAACACCGCACCGCCTTGAAATCCGCCGCCGGGTGTGAGCTGCCCGTGCGCACCCAAATCCATACCAAGCGCGGCAAGAAACGCCGTCAATCCAACCGGGAACCAGCGAATCGCACCGGTTTGCCCGCGGGTCCGTTCGCTTTCCGTCGGCTGCGCGTGCTCGACGGCTTTGGTGTTCACGCCGCTGAATAGGAACAGCACCCCTACAACCGACGTAAAGAAGATAAACTCCTCGCCAAGCGTGTCGAAGCCGCGGTAATCGAAATTGACTGCGGTCGGCACGTTGTAAATGTGGCGCTCCATCGTGGCAACGCGCAGGATCATGTCGGTGTACGCGCCCGAGAACGAACCGAACGGCGGCAGGCCGCCTATCGCCGGCATCATCGTGCCGAACATCAGCAGAGCGCTGACAACGTAGACCCAGGTTCGAATGCGGATGCTCACGTCTTGTCGCCCGTTTTCATCAGCGTGACCAGCACCATGAGCGGCACTGCGAGCGTACCTACGGCCACCTCGGAAAGCGCTACGTCCGGCGCATGCAGCACGAAGAACAGCAGCGCCAGCATCATTCCGAACGTCGTATAGATGAACAGCTGGTTCACCGGCCGCTTGCTGAAAACGACGGCGCCGCCCAAGAACGCGACGAGCACGTACAGAACGACTTGAATCAGGCTCATCGATGCGGCGTCCTGCGGTGCTCCGTCAGCGCGATCGCATGTCCGGTGATGGGACCGCCGAGCAAGAGGATCACGATGAAGGTCATGGTCTTCACTGCCGATACGCCGACGCCGACGTCCACGAGCACGGCGATGATCGTCAGGAGCGGCAACGTCACGCTGGTGACGCCCAAACAGTGCAGCGCCGCGAGGTTATTTTTGCTGCGTAGAATGCCCAGCGCTGAAATCAGTGCGAACAGCATCGCGATAAAAAGCAGAACGAGCGTTGCTATTTGCCGGGCCATCAGAGCCACCGCTCCAGAAAGTGGCCATACGTGATCGTCGCGCCCAGTGAAAGCAGCGCGAGCGCCACGCCGACATCGGCGAATTCTTCGGTCGCGAAGACGATGGAAAGCAATACGAGCTGCGTCGCGACCAGCATACCGGCGAGCTGAAGCGCAATAAGCCGGCGGACCGTATCGCCGGAAATGATGATCCAAAGTGCCACGGCGAGCGGAATAAACAGCAACTCCGTGCCGAAAAGCATGCCATTAAAAGCAGCAGGCGGCGTCATAGCGGCCACTGCTCCGATTCTTTCGGCTTCTCTTCGGCGACGAGTTGATGAACCAGCAGCGTGCCCCGTAAGTCGACTTCGGCAACCATCGTATTCGGCGCCGCACACACACCGAAGACGACGAGCGCTTCGCGCCCCATGTCGAACTCGTTCTCTCGATCCCCGGGCTGGAAAGGCACGCGCTTGAGCATGCCGACAAGTTGATTTCCCGTACGCAGAGCCCAAACGATGCGGGCGCTGACGAGCAGCGCATCGCGCAGCATCGCAGCCGGAATCTTCGCGAAATGCTTGAGCCACCGCCAGTACACCCGTACGCCGGGTCTAGCGTGAGTAAGTGCCGCCGCCACGACCAGCGTGCACAGGAAGGCGATGATGATTCCGGCAACCACTTCGCTTGCCGTCTGCGTTACAAACTCGATGACATAGGCCGAGAGGATTGCGAACCACCACAGCACCCAGCGCATCGCCGGTACTATACCCGCAATGAACGTTGAATCTGCCGCCGACTACCACGCGCGCCACAAGCCCCAAGCGCTGCTGATACAACGTTCCGGGGTAACGCTGTTGGAACGATACGACGGCGGTTTCTCGGCGGACGAACCGCACGCGCTGTACAGCGGCACCAAGAGCTTTTGGGGCATCGCGGCGGTTGCCGCACAGCGCGAACGCTTGCTTCAACTCGACGAGCCCGTCTGGCGCGGCGCCACGATTCGCGAATTGCTCACGCTTACCGCCGGTGTCCCGTTCGGCGGGCTGGGAAGTGCGGTTCCGACGTACGAAAAGGCCCTCGCATCCGAGCAGCGCAACGCGCCGGGAAGTACGTTTACGTACGGCGGCATTCCCCTCCAAATTTTTGGAGCGGTGTTCCTAGAGCGCTTAGCGCCGCTGCGCATGACGCCGCACGAATTTTTGCACGCGCGCATCCTGGAACCGAACGCGGTAACGGTTGCATCATGGCGCACGCTCAAAGACGGAACGCATCCGCTGCCGACCGGTGCCTTTCTTACCGCGCGCAGTTGGGCGCGCTACGGCGCATTCGTTGCGCATAGCGCGACAGAATACGCGGAGTGCTTCAAAGGTACGAACGCAAATCCGCGCTACGGGCTATGCTGGTGGCTCGCTCCGCCCGCAGCGCCGCCGGACCTCGTCTACGCCAGCGGGTCCGGCGGACAGGCGATGTACGTGGTGCCGTCGCAAGGCGCCGTTGCGGTACGCTTCGGCAACGGTGGATCGTTCAATCACGAAGCGTTCGTGAAACGGCTGTTCGCCGCTTAGGTGGCGGCAAGTTCTTCCAGTTCCAGGCGATTCGTGCGCATGCCGAACGCGCCGATCGTTATCGCCACGATAAGCATCGCCAGTGCGATGACGGAGAAGACACCGAGTGTCCCGTACGCGCGCAGCACAGCCGCGATGATGAAGCCGACGAAGATCGAACTGAAGCGGCTCCACGAGTAGACGAACCCGACGGCTTGCGCTCGAATATGCGTTGGATAGAGCTCGGCCTGATACGCGTGAAACGCGCATGAAAACCATGCGTTCGCCAGCGTGACGATCGTGCCGAGCAGGATGACGGGCGCCGGCATCCGCGCACGCGAGAACAACAGGCCGGCAACGGCAATCACAAGCGCGAGCCAGACGATCTGCCATTTGCGCTGCCAGCGATCCGCCGCCGCCATCGCAATGACCGGCCCGAACGGATTGACGATCGCGATGATAAACGTGTACTCGAGCGATTTGGCAAAACCGACGCCGTGCGCGACTAAAAAGATCGGCACCCAGGCGGTGAATCCGTAGAAGCCGATGGTCTGCGCCAGATTGAACACGACCATCATCGCGGTGCGTCCGCGATAGGCGCGGCTCCAAATCGCGCTCCACGCGGCTGCCAGGCTGCTGCCTTCGTTGCGTTCACGGGCGGCAGTCCACCGCGCCGATTCCGGCAAACCGCCGCGGAAAAACCACACGAGCACGCCGCCGAGCGCGCCCACCATGACCACATAACGCCAGCCCTGCAGTCCGGCGTATTCGTGCGGCACGAGTGTATACGCCAAAAACGCGGCAACCGGAATTGCCAGATACCCGATGAACTGCGAGACCGCGATCCAATACCCGCGCGCGTCCTTAGGCGCGATTTCAGAGATGTACGTGTCGATGGTGACGAGTTGCACGCCGATGCCCAGGCCGGCGATGAAACGCCACGCATCGATCGCGGCGGCGGTATGCATGAACGCCATCACTAGCGTCGCCGCAGAATACCACACGAGCGAGTATGTGAACGTTGCTTTGCGGCCGAAGCGATCGGAGATCGAACTGAAGATCAGCGTGCCGAAAAACATGCCGGCGAACCCGGCACCGACAAAGCTCGCGAAGCCGCTCAGCGCGAATGCCGACGGCGCAGTCGCCACGAACAACCCCTCTTTGATCATGCCGAGCGCAATATACGCCGTCATGAACAGATCGTACAATTCGAACCATCCGCCGATGGAAACACGCAGGACGGCGTTACGAACGTTCATTGGGGCCTAAGTACTATAGGAGCTCTATAAATTCCTCAAGAACCGGTGGTCATGGAACGGGTGGCGCAAGTGGTGGAATTCCGGCCTTTGAGCATCGGAGAGATCTTCGATCGAGCCGTGACCCTGACCGTCCGCAACTGGTTACCGTTTACGCTTGCCGGCGCGGTCGCGGTGCTGCCTTCGCACATCTGCATGTATCTCTCCACGACCCTCGGCGCCTATTGGATGGCGGCGTTTTACCTATTCTCTCTTCTCACGCTCACGGGCACATTGGCTAGCGCGCGAATTGTCGCCCAAATCTACCGCGGCGAAACAGTCGACTGGCGCGCGTCCCTGCGCTTCGGCGTGTGGAAGTTGGCGCCGTCGATCGGCGCAATCCTGACCATGGGGCTAATCGCGCTTCTTCCGCTAATTATCGTCGTCGGCATTCCAGCCGGGCTCGGAGTGTTTCGCTTTTCAAACCCTTTGGCAGACTGCATCGCTCTCGTCGCCGGCGTGTGCGGTCTAGCAATCTACGTCGCAATGAATTTCGCCGGTTACTATGCGCTCAATGCCATGGCAATCGACGACTGCCGCGCTATGGATGCGGTCGGGCGGGGTTTGGCACTGTTTGCCCAGCCGCATGCCGCACGGACGATGCTCGTCGCGACCGCACAAGTAGCGATCACCGCGGGAGGCGCTTTCGTCGCGGGTGCGCTTGGCCAACTTTTAGTTCCCGTTGTGCACAGTGCGGCGGCCGCGACGGCAATAGGAACGCTCATCGTGTTTCTTACGACCGTCTATGGCAATGTCGTCGTGCCCGTGTTCTATTTCGATTTTGCGATTCGCACGGAGGGCCACGATCTCCAAGCCGCGTTGGACGCTATGCCAACCGCGTAAGCGCCCTTCGAAAAGCAGGTTCACCGCCTTGCGCTAGCGCCTGATACAGCGCAATAGCGGAAGTTCTGGACAGCACTTTATGCCGGTACCAGAGCGACGGATTCACGGCGTGCACGAACGGTACGACGGCGCGCACGGCTTGGATCGTCAAGTAGAAATCGTGATCGCTCAGGTTATTTACGAACGTTTCCATGGGCGGCAATGTCGCAAGGGCGTACCCATCGGCTGTTTTTTTCACTAGGCCGTACTCGACAGGATCGACGCCCGCAATCATGGCCGCGGCGCGGCACCACGTGACGACCTTTTGCTCGTCCCCGAGTGACGGAGCGGCATGCGCGCTGAGCAGCACGGTGACAAAACGCGCGTCGTGCCCGCGAACAATCGCTTCCGCCCCGGAAAGGCAATGGTGCCCGCCGGTGTCGCCGATGGAAAGTTCCTCGGTCAGCGTACCGTCCGCGTTGAATTGAAACACCACCGTTTTCATGATGTCGTGGTACAGCGCTGCCGCAATGACGACGTCGCGATTGACGCGGTGCGCGCCGTCGAAGTACAGCGCGTCGTACGTGTGCTCCATGTTCGCCGCGAGCGTGGCGTTGAATAGTTCGTGCATCAGCAGGCCGCCCGGATAACTGTGGTGCGAGTTGAGATCGCTCCCGGGCGCGCTCCAAAACGGCTGAACGATGCCCGGGTTTGCGGTATTCGGCGGGAAAATGCCGGAAACCGGAGCGTCCGCCTTCACGAATCCCGCGCGCGCGAGCGCATCGCGAAGCGCTGTACGCGATTCGGCCGTGGGATATTTAGCCGCGTAGCGCGGCGCCGGATCGTCGATCAGTCTCTGCACATCGGTACGCAACTTCGCATCGCCCATGGAGTGCACAAGCTCCGTTACCTGCGCGTAGCGCGCGCGGATGAACGGCGATGCATGCGCGATTTGCGCGGCGCGTGCGTTACCGGATGCGAGATTTTTGGGGATTGGTGGAAGGGCCTGAGCATGACCCGATGACGCGAACGCGTCGGCGGGTGCGAAAATGGGAGCGGCGGCCGCACCGGCCGCCGCTAGAAAAGACGCTCGCGAAAAGAGCGTGCTTCGTTTGGCCTCGATGCACATGTCAGTGCACTTGGCTATCTCCCTTGATGCTCCCCGCACCGGCTGCCTTGAGCTGCGCCGAAAGCGGTGCGAGCGTGGTACGCACGTAGGCGTTGTACTTGGCCATCGCGGCGTTGTACTCCACGTCGAAACGCTTAGCGTAGTCGAGCAGTGCCGGCGTCGGCGGTGCCGCCGCACCGAATCCGCCTCGCGGGATGTCCTCGCGCAGTTTACCGGGGAACTGGATGGAGTCTTCACCGTTCTGGTAATTGGCCGTGAACGTGTGGAAGAGCGCGTCATGCTGCGCAAGTGCCGCGTTGACTCGTGCGAGCAGCGCGCTGTTTGCGCTCAGTTTCTTCTGCGCGGCCTGCAGCGATTTACGCTGGGCGTCCAGATTGTTGAGCACAATGTTAATCTTGCCGCCGACCACGTCGTACTTCTTGGCGAAGTCGTACGCTGCCTGAAGCTGCGCTTGCGTGAACCGGTTCTGCGGATCTGCTTTGACTTGGAACCACTGCGTGTACGTGCGGCCGTTCAGTTTCATCCGCGCGCCGTATTTGCCCGGCACGACTTGCGGGCCGACCGGCGAGCCTTGGAACTCCTTGGCGCACGACGTGCACAGCGGCGCGCCGTCCTCACGGAAATTCCAGACGACGCGATTGATGCCGGCGTCGTTTGTTACGCCGGGTCCCGCACTGCGAAAACCGCCTTCGCCGCCCGCCGCAGGCTTTTTGCCTTTTTTCTGCGGCTTGATATGGCGAATCACGTGGCCTTTGGCATCGAGAATCTCGATCTGCGGCGCCGACGCCTGCGGCGAGCGCTGGTAGAAGTCGATGATGACGCCGTTTGGCGGATTTTGTCCGCTGAAGTCGGTGTACTGCCCTTCGTCGTTCGCGTGGAACGTGTATTGGAACGCGGTACGAGGTTGGAAC
>JBKPMZ010000011.1:0-11633 GCA_046732415.1 Vulcanimicrobiota bacterium | reverse complement strand
GGCCAACGGCCTGCACGTGATCGTTCAGGAGAAGCACGACCGGCCGACGGTGTACATCGGCGGTTCGATAGCGTCTTCGCCCGCGTTCGCGCCGCCCGGAAAAGAGGGCATCGCGCGCCTGGCGGACACGATGGCCGATTTCGGCAGCGAGCACTACGACTTTACGCGCCTGCGCAAAGTTACCGACGACATCGGCGCATCGGTTTCGCTGGGACAGACGTTTTCCGCGCACGGCTTTGCGAACGACTTCCAAACGCTGCTCGCGGTGCTGGCCGACAGCGAAGAGCACCCCACGTTTCCCGACCGGTGGCTGGCGCTCGAACAATCGCAGCTCGCCAACAGCATTCAAAGCGAGAACAACATCTCGGGCGTTTTGATCGACCGCGTCTATCTGCAGCGTTTGCTCGCTCCCGACGATCCGGCGCTGCATTTTGCAACGTCGCAATCGATCTCCGGTATTACGCGCGACGATCTCATCGCGTACACCAATCAGTACTGGCGGCCCGATCTCACGACCATCGCCATCGTTGGCGACGTGACGCCCGACCGAGCACGCCGCGCCGTGGAGGCCGCCTTCGGCAGTTGGAAAAACCAGGGTCCCAAACCATCCACGACGCAGCCCGCGCTGCCCGCAGCGCATACGGGGCACGCCTACGTCAGCACCGCCGCGAATCAAGTGTTCATTCAACTGGGTCAGCCCGCCGTTTCGCGCACGAGCCAAGACTACGACGCGTTCATGCTGCTCTCGGAGATGCTCGGCGGGTCGGGATATTTCGAATCGCGGCTGTGGCAGGAACTGCGGCAAAAACGCGGCCTGGTGTACAGCGTCGGAACGCGTGTCAAAGCGGACCGCGATCGCGGCGATCTGGAGATCGTGCTCAGCGCCTCGCCCAATAACGTGAAGCCGAGCATTTCCATCGTGCGCGACGAGCTTGAACGCCTGCGCACGCAGCCCGTAACGGCAAGCGAACTGCGCGATGCGAAAACGCGTCTTATCTCGGGTGCGCTGCTGAGCGAGGCATCCGCCGGCGGACAACTCGGCGAAATATTGGAGATAGAGCAAAACCATCTGCCGCTCGATTACTACGCCACGCTCACGCAACGGTACGCCGCGATCACGCCGGCGGACATCCAGCGCGTCGCCAAGGAGTATCTGCAGCCCGACCGGCTGATAGAGGTCTTCGCCGGCCCGCAGGGCCCGTGGTCGGATCGCGCGCTGTGATCGTTACGGTAAACCCGGCGACGGGACAAGAGATCGAGCGTTTCGATTACATGAGCGCCGCGGAAATTGACGCGCGGCTCGATGCCGCATCGCAAGCGTTCGCGGCGTGGCGCCGCCACGCGCCCGAAGAACGCGTCAAACTGCTCGCCGCACTCGCGGACGGACTGCGCGCGAACGTGCAATCGCTCGCGGAAACCGCCGTGCGTGAAATGGGTAAACCCATCGGCCAAGCCCGCGCCGAGGTCGAGAAATGCGCGTGGTGCTGCGAGTATTTCGCGCGCGAGGCGCCGCGTATGCTCGCCGATCGCGGAGTGCACGTGGACGGCGCACGCACGTACGTCGCGCTGCGCCCGCTCGGGGTGGTCTTCGCGATCATGCCATGGAATTTTCCATACTGGCAGGCCTTTCGAGCGGCGGTGCCCGCGATTGCGGCGGGCAACGCGATCGTGCTCAAGCACGCCGACAGTACCACGCGCTGCGCGCTCGAAATCGAACGCATCTTCCGCCAGGCGGGTGCGCACGAGAGCCTGTTCCAGACGCTGCTCATTTCGAACGAGGATGCCGATGCGCGTATCGGCGACGAACGCATTGCCGGCGTCACCCTCACGGGCAGCGAGCGCGCGGGCGTTGCGGTTGCGTCGGCCGCGGGCAACGCGCTCAAAAAGTCCGTGCTCGAACTGGGCGGCTCCGATCCGTTCATCGTGCTCGCCGACGCCGATATGGATATCGCGGTCGAGTACGCGGTCAAGGCGCGCTTTCAGAACAACGGGCAGAGCTGCATTGCGGCAAAACGGTTTATCGTCGAGGCAAGCGTGTACGAACGCTTTCTCAAACATTTCGCACAGGAAAGCGCGCGGCAGCGCGTGGGCGATCCGATGGACGAGCAGACCGCAATCGGTCCGCTCGCGCGTGCGGACCTGCGCGACACGCTCCACCGGCAAGTCACCGACAGCGTCATCGACGGAGCGCGCATCGTCACCGGCGGAAATCCGATTGACGGCGCCGGCTTCTATTTCGAACCGACGGTTGTGGCAGACGTGACGCCCGGCGCACCGATGTTTCATGAGGAAACGTTCGGTCCCGCGGCGGCGGTGATACGCGCCGATGACGACGAGCACGCAATCGATCTCGCCAACGCAAGCGCGTTCGGCTTAGGCGCGAGTATCTGGACGCGCGACGCCGCACATGCCGCACGTATGGCCGCGCGCATCGAGGCCGGCATGGTATTCGTCAACGGCATGGTTGCCAGCGATCCGCGCTTGCCGTTCGGCGGCGTCAAGCGCAGCGGCTACGGACGCGAGCTCTCGGACTTGGGCTTACGGGAGTTCGTCAACGAGCAAACGGTATGGATTGCGGGCAACGGCGGTTCGCCTGGCGCTCACGTGCCGGTAGCCGAGTAAAAACGCGGCGCCGTACAGCACGGCAACGACGATCAGCAGGCTGCGGTAGCCCAGCACCAGCGACGAGTATTCCAAAATGCCGCCGACCATTGCGCCCAGCAGATTCGCGCCGAAGGCCATTCCTGACGATCCCACATCGCGGAAGCGTTCGGCAAAGATCAGGTTCGCAAGGAAGATCGGTCCAAAGGCCAGTGCTGCGGCCGCAGCCAGCCGCGGAGCAAATCCGAGCGCGAGCAGCGATTCCGGCGGAATAATCCATGCGAGCGCGAGCGCGATAAACAACGCCAGATAGAGCAGCGCGGCGTTTCGCGCGCGGATGCGGCGCGCGAGTTCCACCGCCGCGAACACTGCGAACAGAATTCCGAAAAACACGAGCGCGTTCACGAACCACGTCGTGCCGAAGAGCAGCGCGAACTGCACGACATTCTTGGTTTCGAGCAGCAAGAACGCGGCGCCCATGAAAAACAAATCCACGTACGAGCCCATACCGCGCACCGAACCGGCACTCACGCGGATGAGCATGAGCGAGGCCAGCAAGATGCCCGCGATCGTGATCAGATAGAGCGTGGGTATCGAACGCGTACGCAAATAGAGGAACGGGTGATCGTCGTCGGCCGCGGCCGGGACCGCCGCGCCGGCGGCGGGGGCCCACGTGCGCGCGCAGCGCACCGCGCCCGGATCGCTGGAGATCATCAGCAGCGCAAAGCGGCCGTACCGTCCGGCCGAATCCATGCACGGCGCATGCCCATACGCCGTGCGCAGCGTTCCCGCGAGACGATCGATGAGCCAATCTTCGCGATAATAGTTGTACATGCCGAAAGCGCCGCCAGGGGTCAGATGCGCGCGAGCCGTGCGCATTGCCTCGATCGTGAACAAATAGCTTTCCAAGCGCAGCGAGGATTGTCCCGACACCAGCACCAGCGAGTCAGGCAGCGCGAACAGAATAAGATCGTAGCGTTTGCGCGTCTGCTGCAAAAACGCCCGTCCGTCGTCGATGTGCACGGAGACGCGAGGGTCTTGGTACGGATGATTGGGATTGGCTGCGCGTCCGATCTGATAGATGCGCGGATCGATCTCGACCGCGTCGACGTGTTTGGCGCCGGAGGCAAGCGCAATGGCGACGTCGCCGCCGTTTCCCGCACCGACGATGAGCACGTCGCGCAGCGGGTTGTGCCGGACGCGCTGATACGGCATGAAATATACCGGCTCGGTTTTCTTGCGTTCGGCGATCGACTCGATCATTTGATGGGGTATGCCGTTCACGTTGAGCGACTGTACGCCCGGAGCGACGGTAAAGACGGAGATCTTGTAATACGGCGACCAACTGTACATCGGATTGAGCGTTTCGTGCAGCAGCACCGCGACCAGGCCCGCAAGCGCCACCACCTGCAGCACGCGAATCGACGGGCCGTACAGCACGGCGAGCAACGCCGCGACGACGATGCCCCATACGACCGGTGGTGCGCCCAGAAACGACATCAGCGAAAACGCCGCTATTCCGGCGAGACTGCCGAGAATGTCGAGGCGATATGCTTCCAACGGCTCGAACAGCATGAACGTGCGCGCGACGCCTTGCGCGATCGCCGCCATGACCACGGCGACCAGCGCGAACACAACCGGCAGCGTAACGTACATCGGCAGTCCGCTCGGTACGACGCTCCCGAAGTAGATCAGTTGGCTTCCGGACCGATCGATCTGCACCGGAAACAGCAACACGAAGACGACGAGTGAGGCAAGCGCGGCGGCGGCCCATGGGAAGAGATCGCTCTTGGTTTTACCGCGTAAGAATCCCACGCCGATGCCGAGGAAGCTTCCCAGCAGCACGAAGTTGGTGAAATACGACAAGTACACGACGTTCGATCCGAGCCAGCGAATCAGCGCGAGCTCCGCGAACAGCATGAGGAAGCTCAAGAGTACGAGTCGCATTTTCATGGACCAATACTAGCGCGTCCGGCGGAGAAATGACCGCGTCGCGGCTTCTGTCACGCCGAATTTGACCAAACGTCAATTGACGTTAACGCTTAAACGCCGCCGCGGAAATGCCAGTGTGAACGCGCCGAAGCCGGCAAGCAGCAACCCGCACCAACTGCCTGCGCGCAGTATCCACGCGATAGGAGCTCCAGTGGAAAGGCGCTCGTCGGTCAGCGCGCGCCAACTCGCTTGCGGATAGATAACGGCGATGGGCGGCGAGGGTGCCGCGCGGTTTGCGGGAGCGTGTGAAAACCATGACGGCGCGGCAAGCAGCAATACGCAGGCGAACAGACCGCACGCGAACGCGTACGTCACGCGCACACCGCCGAGTTGCCAGAGTTCGTAAAACACGACGGCGGCGGCGGTGACCGCAAACGCAAGCGGCATGCCGCCGTCGAGCACCGTGAACCAGGGAACGGATACCAGGACGAGCGCGAGGCACGCTATCGCGCGAACGCGTGCGACGCGTATGAGCAGCAGCGCGAGCGGAACGGCGCACAGCAATTCCGTCGCGTGGATGAAGGTGCCGCCGGCCGCGGCGAACGCCGCCGGTACCGCGACGACGAACGCGGCGTTCCGCGTTCGTGCCGCGAGGCGAACGCCGATGCCGATGCTTGCAGCGCCCGCAATCACATAGGAGAGCACGCCCAGACGCAGCGCGAGGATCTCCGGCGCGCCAAGTGCATGCGCAACCGCCGTCAGACTGAGTTGCGCGTCGGAATGTATTTCCGAGAGTGCGTGCAGCGGCAGCGTCGCGAGCGCATACTCGGCCAGGTTGCCGCGGGCTGCGAGCAGCGCTATCGCAATCAGCGCGCACGCGGCAATCAGCAGCGCGTTTCGCGCTCTCGCGTTGTAGAGAGCCAGCGCAGCGCACAGCGGCAAACCCAAATGCGGTTCCACGAGCGTACCAGCCGCCGCGATGCCTGCAAGCGTCCACGCCGCACGCTGCGCGAACAGTGCGGCAAGACAGCATGCCGCGGCGTATACCGCAAAGAGTTGCCCGAACGCGAACGACGGCAGGATGAGCGAGGCCGCAAACGCCATGAACACCCCCGCCGGCGATACGCCGCTCATGCGCGCGGCCGCCGCAATCGCGATCGCGCTCGCAATGCCGAGCAGTGCGCCCCACAGCGCCTTTGCCGCAGCAAACGGCAAGAGCGAGAGCAGCGCGAAAACCGCGAGGTCGTACGGCGGCTGCGGCGCGGGGAGCGCTACGCCCGGCGGCAGCGCCGCATAGGTGCCGTCGGTGTGTTCGTGCTCGCACGAACGCAGCGGTTCCGTACGGTAGGGGTCGCCATGCTCTCGCAGTACGGTGCCCGCGCAATAGAATGCTTGGAAATCATAGGCGCCGCGGTGCGCGTCGCTCAGGAGCCAGAATCCCAGAACTGCGCTCAGTGCGAGCGCGACGCGAAACGCGATAGACATCTCTAACGCGAATATCGGCAAGCATCAGACCGCAGACCAGCAGCAGGCCGGCCCAAGAGGGCACTCGCAGCGCCCAGGCTGCGGGCAGCCCGGTAGAAATGTAGCGGGCGTTGGTGCGCGCCCAACTCGCCTGCGGATACTCTTCGCTAATCGACACCGCGGCGACACGCGCGGCGCGATGGTAGGCCTGCGAACTTTGCACGTACCAATGGTTCACGCCTATCAGCAGCGCGACCGCGGCCGCCGCAGTTGCCAAGCCCGTCCACATGCCGCGCCCGCGCAGTTCCCAGCCCAGAAACAATCCGGCGGCTCCCGTCATCGCGACGACGGCGTACATCTGCTGATGCAGCAGCAGCGCCGCATACCACCACGGCACCGCGAGACAAACGATGGCGCATGCGACGAGCGCGCGATGCCGCGGCAGATACGCATACGCGAGAAACGCGAGCGGCAGCGCCGCCGGCAGATCGGTCACGTGTATGAAACTTCCGCCGATTAGCGCGAGCGCAGCCGGAAACGCCACGAGAAATGCGTCATCACGCGTGCGGATAGCCATTGCGCGTGCGACCGGTATCGCGGCCAGCACCATCGCGGCGTACCACGCCGTTCCGGCACGAACCGCCACGC
Organism: Vulcanimicrobiota bacterium; assembly: GCA_046732415.1. Lineage (GTDB taxonomy): Bacteria > Vulcanimicrobiota > Vulcanimicrobiia > Vulcanimicrobiales > Vulcanimicrobiaceae > DATGJX01. Next base: position 4,988 of record JBKPMZ010000011.1, on the reverse strand, counting down.
CGTCCGGCACGCCTGCATAGTGCAGCACGACCGACAGGCTGAGCTGCGCGTCCGAAGCAATCTCCGAAAGCGCGTGCGCGGGCAGCACGTTCGTAAAATATTCGACGTTTGCATGTACGCCGATCGCCGCAAGTGCAATCGCCGCCAGCGCCGCGCCCGCGCACAGCAGCACCGCGCGCGTTCTCGGCGCCCACACGAACAGCGCAGCACACACCGGCAAGCCCAAATGCGGCTCGCAGAGCGAAACCGCGGCGGCAGCCGCCGCCGCATGCCATCGTCCGCGCCGCGCGCACATTGCGGCAACGGCAATCGACGCAACGGCGATGGGAATAATCTCGCCGAACTGCAGCGACGGAAACGCAAGCGAGATCCACAGCGCCGCGAAGGCGACAAGCAATGAAACCGAACCCAACCGTGAGAGCGCCAGTATCGCCGCCGCAATCGCGCACACGAGCAGCGCGCCCCACAGCAATCGCGCCGCTGCGAACGGCAAATGCGCGAGTCCCGCAAACACGGCGAGATCGTATCCCGGCACCGGTGCAGGCAACACGGTCGTGCGCGCAAACGCACGGTAATACCCGTCGGTACGGTCGCGTTCGCACGACGCAAGCGGCTGCGCATGGTACGGATTTGCGTGCGCGTTCACCGCGTACCCCGCGCAGTAGAACGCGCGAAAATCGAACGCGTTGGACGTTACGGCCTGCACCGCCGTCAGCAGCAGCCCGCAGGCGAGCACGAATGCGGTGATCCCGCGGCTGCTCACGGCGCTATCTCGGCGTGACCACCAAGCGTTTGACGATACTTTGCTGCGAGACGCCGCTGGTCAGCGTGGCAACGACGTAAAACGTGGTCGGCGCGCTCACGTTGGGTGCTTGAATCGTTACGCCTTGCCCTTCTTCAGCGTCGCCTTCCGACACCGTTCCGCCATACGAGTTGGTCAGCGCGATGCGCACGTCGCCGCTTACGCCGCTTATCGAGACGGTCACCTCGTCACCGGCCGCAACGACTTGCGAGGAGAGTTGCAATTGCGGCGCGGCGGGTGCGCGGCGCACGGCCGGTTTTGGCGCTGGCGCCGGTGCGGCGGCCGGCGCGGTAATCTGTTGCGACGGCATCACCGCCACGTCTACGGAACTCTGCGCGTGCTGCGCGGCGCGCTGCGCGTGCAGTACGACGCGCAGATCTTTTCCGGCTGCCGCAAGCGGCACAGTGATCTGCGTGAAACCCGCGAGCGAAAGCGGCGCGTGCGCCCACGTTGCACCGGACGCGTCGAGCAGCCACACGTCACCCGACCGCGCCTTTGTCGCGTACCGGACTGCTATGGTCTTGCCCGCAACTGCGGGTGAAGGCGTGACCGCCAGATTGTCGATGAGCACGCCCGGCATGGCCGGTGCCGCCGCTTTGCGTTTCGGCGCAGCGATTGCCGCAATGCTTGCCGTGCGCTCGTCATGCGAGAACGCGTTGCTCATGCGCACGTGCAGCACGTACGGAGCGCCGACCCCGTCCTGCGGCATCTGCAAGCGCAAAACGCCGGAGCGCGCGCTCAAACCAGCCGCGAGTTGCAAACCGTCGCGCGTATCGAAATCGTATTCGACGGCACCGATGCCCGAGACTTGATACGGCACCGCGACCGTGCTGCCGGCAATTGCTTTGTCGGGCACGGTCACGCCGACGATGCGGGGTTTACTCGCAACCGCACCGCCGAAGGCAAGCAGCAGCGCGAGACCTGCGGCAGTCCACGCGGCCCATCTGGGCCGGCTGCGCTCGGGCGGCGGCGCTTCGACGGTGAACGCGCTCTGTTCGCTGGTCACGTGGACGATTGCGCGATCGTACCAGCCCGTCACGTCCATACGCACCGGAATGATTTCGTCGCGCATGGAGTACGGCGCGATGTCGGTCGCTATCGGATAGGCGCTTTGAGCAACGCCGCCCGCTTCCACGAACAGTCTGGCTTGCGCCGGCAGCGGCGTGTTGTTGAGCACGCGCAGCGCGTATTTCACCACACCGAGGCGGCGGTCGAAGGCCACGTAGGCCAAGAACGCGCACAGATTGCCGTCGCCGACGCGAACTTGCGTTTGCGAACCGAACGGCAACTCCGTGAGCGTCTGCGCGATCGTCGCGGGGAGTGCCGGTGCCATGCGCGGAGCGAGCTGCATCATCAGGGTGTTACCGCGTGATAATTTCCGGCGTCATCACGAAGACGATGTCCGACTGCTGGTTCTGATACTGCGTCGAACGGAACAGATTGCCGAGGATCGGAATGTCGCCAAGAATCGGGATTTTGTTGATCGTACGCGTTTCCACGCGGCGCAGCATGCCGCCCATGATGATCGACTCGCCGGGCTGCGTGATGACGTCGGTGGACAGTTGGCTCGTGCGCAGTGCCGGAATCAGGAATCCGTTTTCCGTTACGGCGTTGCTGAAATCGAGATCGGAAACGTTCGGCGCGATCTTCGCTTCGACGGCACCGTTGCCGAGCAGCGTCGGCGTGACGTTCAACTGTACTCCGTAATCCTTATACTGAATGCTGACTTGCCCCAGACCCGTGGAGTACGGAATCGGGAATGAACCGCCGACCAGGAATGTCGCCGGATTGCCGGGCGTCGTTACGAGATCGGGCGCGGAGAGCATACGCGCGTGCCCTTCTTGCAACAACAGATTCAAGGTGGGCGCCAGCGTGATCGTACGGAAGAACGGCCCCGTAGTCAGTGCCTTGCCGGGACCGACGGGCGACTCGACCGCGGGGAAATTCGGCCCGCCCAAAATATACGTGCCGTCTTTTTGGAAGATGGCCGACTGCAACTGAACGCCGAGATTTTTCAGCGCCGTATTGTCGACTTCGAGAACGTACACTTTGATGTCGACCTGGCTGATGAGATCGGTGCTGATACGATCGATCAGTTTGCCGTCGCTCGAGAGATACTGTCCCGCCATGCCGCGCGCGCGCTGCAGGACCGCTTGTTCGGTTACGGCGTCGTGCACGTTTCCGCTGACGATCACGTTGCCTTTGCCGTCGGGATCCACGCGGATGTCGCCGGCTCCCGGAATGTTCTTCAGATCGCGCTGCAGATCGCCGAGCGGATGCGCGACGGTGACGGCGTTGACGATGGAATACTTCTGGTCGCCCGCGACCTTGTCGAAGCGTCCGAGAATATCGGTGAGCTGCTGGTACTCGGCGCCGTCGCGCACGGTGCCGCGCACGACCACCGAGTGGCCGAAGCTCACGATCTCGACGTTGGGATCCTCGACCGACGTCCTGAGCATCTGCGCGAGATCGTCCACGTCTTGCGCCGTGACGGTGACCTCGTACGTCGAGCGTCCGGAGGGCATCCAAACGAACACCGTCGTGTGTCCGGGCGCCTTGCCGTTGATCACCAGCTGCGAGCTGCCGACCGGTACCACGCCGGCGATGCGTCCGTCACCAACTGCGACGCGTTGCACGCCCGGTGTGCGTAAAATCACGGAATGTCCCGATTGCAGCGACACGAGCGAGATGCGCTCCGCCGCTTGAGTGCTCGCCGCGAGCGAGCATTGCAGTACCGCAACCATCGCGAGCGCGGCAATCGAGCGAAACAGTCGTCCAGTGATCATCGTTGCGTAAACCTCCGTGGCGATTATGGCACAGCACGCTTGCGTTAATCCGCTAACGGCAATTGACGTTAGGTCAAGTTTGCCGTGAACGTGCCGCGCTGATCTTGAAAACGCGTGCGCATGAGTGCAATGATGCAGCCACCGACAGAGACGACGGAGGCAAAATGTACAAATTCATTCCCGCGATCGCTTTGGTGTTGCTTGGGACTATCGCCTTAGGCGGTAATGCTCAAGCGCAAAACTCGAACGTTTCACTGACGGCGCTCGCGTCTCACGGCGCGTACAATTTGCAGTGGCTCCTTCCGGAGCGCTCGGTCCGCCTCTATCGGCCGGGTCTGGTGATCGTAATACGGCCCGGCGACCGCGAATACGACGTGAACGATCGCGTCGAATTCACCGACGCCGCGCCGGCATACGTCAATGGCGACATTCTCGTTTCAACGTCGCTTGCGGCGCGTCTACGGCGCTTGGGCGCCATGGCCGATTCTCCCGCCGCCGCGTCCGGAATGCGTTCCGTCGCGGCTGCGCCTGCGGCCACTGGTGCGATCACGCTCGACGCGCGCAGCGCGCAGGGCACGCAAGCCCTGACGATCACCGGGCACGCACCGGCCGGAAATCCGGTCACGATTACCCTCCTGGCGACAATCTCACCCGATCTTCCAACGGTCGTGGTGAGCCGGCACGACGTGCAGCCGGATGCAAGCGGACAATTCGAAGCGGTTATTTCCACCGCACCGGATTACTTGCGCGGCAGCCTGCTGCAAGTCGTGGCAACCTCGGCCGGTGCGACGCCCGCGTCTACAACCATTACGTTCGGCGCTCCGAACGCCGGCGTAACGGTACCGTTCGACAAGCCTTATTGTTCGAACATCGATCCCACTTGTTCACACCTTTACTAAGGAGCAACGACACATGTTCGCAGTACTTCGCAACGTTCTGGTTGACGAGCAAGGCGCGACAATGGTGGAATACGGCATTATGGTCGCTCTTATCGCGGCTATCTGCATCACCGTGGTCACGACGCTCGGCCAAAAGGTCAGCAACGCGTTCTCGACCGTCAACGCCAGCATTTAAACCACGTTTCCCACTACACGCCGTACTGCGTGTGCGCCATCACGCACACGCAGCGAACGGCGCATCAAGGAGACTTACATGAACCTTATCGGCACGATCCTGCGGGACGAACAAGGCGCGACGATGGTCGAGTACGGCATCATGGTCGCACTTATCGCCGCAATTTGCATCGCCGTCGTCACGACGCTCGGTCAGAACGTCAGCAATGCGTTCTCGACCGTGAACGCCAGCCTTTAAGAAAAGGTGCTTTAGATGCTGATGCAGTCTTTGCGCAACGTACTCGCCGACGAGAGCGGCGCAACCATGGTGGAGTACGCCATCGTGGT
>JBKPMZ010000010.1:0-6646 GCA_046732415.1 Vulcanimicrobiota bacterium | reverse complement strand
AGCGCCGCCGCAAGGATGCACGCAGCCGTGACAATATGCCGGCGCGTCAGTTCAAACCGGTGAACGACGTCGCCTCGCTGCGGGACAATCTTGATGAAGTAGCGCTCTTTGATTTTGATCATCAGCTAGTCGTTGGAGGTTCCTCGGGCTTTTGCAATGGCTGCGAGCTCCTCGGCTGAAGCGTTGGTGCGTGGAACATACTTGTCCACCGCTTTGCCGTAGGTGCGCGTGTCCGTCCGTGAATAAAGGCTGCTCAGCACGACGCCGTCGCCCTCTCTGTTGAGTAGGGCCAAGGCGTACGACAGTTCCGATCCCGTGTCGTCGAAGGCGTCGTACCGCACGAACCCGATCCGGGAGACGTCCGTCCGCGACAGCGCGTCAAGTTCGCGTAAACGCGACTCCGCCCTCTCTGCCCGGCGAGCAAGCTCAGCTTGGCCTTCTTCTAATGAAGAGAGCCGCCGCGTGGCGGGTACCTCCCCGCCCCCAAGCAGGTCGTCGTGCGTGCTCAGCATGGCGCGAGCCGCCGCCAAGGCGGGCGTTACGACCGCAAGATGATAGACGACCAGGGCGATAATGGCGCCGGCAAACGCCGCGGCGCCCGCGATAATCACTGGCTGCATAGTTTCCTTGAAAGACCACGACGAGGGCCAGGTGGTGCCCGGCACCCGTGAGTGCCCACGTACCGTTGCTTCCTTCCGGACCTGGCGGGGTTTGCAGGTTCACGCCGCGGGCAGCCCGGCCCCCGTCAATGGCGCAAGCATCATACCATGGGCGCCCAAGCCGCAAACAACCGGAAACGTGGCACGGGGAACGGCGGCGGGTTGCGCTAACGTTAAGCCGCCATGAACCGTATCGCCGCTCTCACGCTGGCCGCGTTTGCCTGCGTTTCCCTCCAGCCAATCGCCGCTCCCGCGCAATCGCCCGCGCCCGAGCAGCCAACGCACGTCGACTGGAACGTCACGCCCCAACAAATCACCGCAGCATGCAGCGCGGCGATCGCGAAGGCCAAAGAGCGCGTGAACGCGTTGCTCGCGGATAAAGGCCCGAAAACGTTCTCCACGATCGTTTTGCCGCTCGAGAATCTTACGGCGGATTTGAACGACTCCACGCTGCCCGACTGGTTCGCGTTCGAAGTTTCGACCTCGAAAGACGCGCGTGACGCCTCGCTCAAATGCAACAACGACGAATCGGCATTTCTGACGAGTTTAGGTGCCAGCCCACAGCTCTACCAGGCCGTGGCAAAGGCGAAAAAGAGCAACACCGCGACCAACGTGTACCAGCGCAAACTCACTGATATGTGGCTGGACGCGTTCAAACGCAGCGGTGCGGGACTGGCGCAAGCGCGGCGCATGGAATTCGTCAAACTCAGCAACCAACTCACCGATCTGCAGAACAAGTTCCAGCAGAATCTGGGCAACGACGAAACGACGATTACCATTACGGCCGCGCAGGCATCGTCGCTTCCAGCCGATTTCGTGGCGGGTCTGAAAAAGAGCGGAAGCGCTTACGTTGTGCCGGTAAACGAGAGCACGGTTACGGCGTTCAACGACAACGAACGCGACGAGTCTGCACGTAAAGCGTATTATTTCGCCTACAACAACCGCGCGGCTTCGCAAAATACGCAGCTGCTCGAAGCGGCTATCGGCGTACGCGACCGGCTGGCGCATCTCCAAGGCTATCAAACCTGGGCCGCGTTCCAATTGTCGGATCGGATGGCGAAGTCGCCCGACCGCGTGATGAAGTTTCTCGATTCTCTGGACGCGCGTTTGCTGCCGAAAGCCAAAGACGAAGTGGAGCGCCTGCGGCAATTGAAAGCCAAGGACACCGGCAATCCTAACGCAGTCCTGGAGCGCTGGGATTTCGCCTATTATGACAACATGCTGCGCAAGACGCAGTACGCGGTCGACCAAAATGAAATCCGGCAGTATTTCCCGGTTCAGCACACGATCGACGCCGTGCTGAACGTCTATCACACGCTGCTCGGCGTCGACTTCAAACAAGTCGTTCCGTCGGACGCATGGAATCCCGACGTCATCGAATACCAGGTGAGCGACACCAAGAGCGGCCGTCTGCTGGGGACGACCTACTTCGATCTGTATCCGCGTCCGGGCAAGTACGATCACTTCGCAAACTTCCCGCTGCTGCCGGTACGCAAGAACGCCGACGGATCGTATCGCGCGCCGATTTCGGCAATCATCGGCAATTGGCCCAAACCCGCGCCGGGACATCCGGCACTGCTCAGCCACGACGACGTAGTAACGTTCTTCCACGAATTTGGCCACAACATGGCGGCGCTGCTCGGCACCGCGCCGTACGAAACACTCTCCAGCGGCTTCGTTACGGATTTCGTCGAGGCGCCTTCACAAATGCTCGAGAACTTCGTCTGGCAGCCATCGATTCTCAAACAGATTAGTTCGAATTGGAAAACGGGGCAGCCGTTGCCGGACAACCTGATCGACGCGCTCGTGCGTTCGCGCTACGTGGACGACGCGTACGATTACACCGGTCAAATTTTTTACTCCGAAATCGACATGGCGTACCACTCGAGCGGCCCGCACGTCGACACGACGGCACTTTGGGATAAACTCGAAACGCAACTCATGCCCCTTCCGGCGGTGGAGGGCATCCATCCGCAAGCTGCATTCGGTCACCTAATGAGCGGCTACGACGCCGGATATTACGGCTATCTGTGGTCGAAAGTGTACGCACAGGATCTGTTCACCGCGTTCCAGCAGGGCGGTTTGGAGAATCCGGCCGTGGGTATGCGCTATCGCACAGACATCTTAGAGCCGGCGCGCACGTACGATCCCGACGTGGAAGTGCAGCGTTTCCTGGGACGCCCGATGAGCCCCAACGCCTTCTACCAGGAGTTCGAGAACGCGCCGGCGCCCGCGCCTACCGGGAGTCCGTCACCATGATGCTGGCTGCGCTCACCCTGACACTCGCGTCGACAACGTTCAAACCGGACACGACCATGCCGATCCGCACCGTGTATACGCAATGCGGCGGCACGAACGTCTCACCGGAACTGCACTGGAAAGGTGCGCCGAAACGCACGCGCAGTTTTGCGATCGTTACGCACGACCCGGACGCCCCCGCGCCGGGCGGATGGTATCACTGGGTCGTCTATAATTTGCCCGCGTCCACGCACGAGCTGCTCGAAGGTGCAACGCTGCCGCCGGCCGTGCTGGGCAAGACGTCGTTCGGAAGCGCGGGCTACGGCGGCCCATGTCCGCCGCCCGGCAAAGTTCATCACTATAATTTCACGTTGTATGCGCTCGACAAGCGCGGGCTTTCCGGCACCGATCTCACCGGACCGCAGCTCGAAAAGGCGATGCAAGGCCACGTCGTCGCGAAGACGACACTAACGGGCTTGTACCAAACCCATTAAGTGTCGTGCTGAGGTATCGAAGCATCGCTGAGGCATCGAGGCGCTCCCGGCACTTACGCTCTCCGGCGTAACGCTCCAATAACGGTGGCCCACAAAAGCCCGTAGCGCGTACGCTGGCCGTTTTCGTCACGAACAAAGGATGCAATCCCAAGAGCGATAGCCACCGCGACAATCGGCCACTTGGTCCAGTGCGGACTGCCGCCACGCAGGTCGAGAACTTCAAGTCCCGCCAGTACTATGGCAAACCATAGCATCAACAGACGGAAAAACGGCGCATTCTTCGGCGCGCCCACGGCGACGTAGAGCATCAGCGCGCTAAGAACCGTCCACACGATCAAGTCGCCCATGCGCCGTTGTTTTGTGGCCGAACCGGTGCCGCCTGCAGCGATGTTCTTCCGGCGGAGTCGCGGGAGAGGCGCGGCTTACGAATGAAAGGTACTGCATGGACGAGGTTCGGATAAAGGTTCGTGAAAGCGGCCCGTATTTGGTGACCGGTACCGTAACGCTGACCGACTGTGATGGCCAGCCCTACACGATTACCGGCGCGAACATTGCGCTCTGCCGCTGCGGCGGGTCGCAAACCAAACCGTTCTGCGACGGAAGCCATCGCCATAACGGATTCACCGCTACCGAACGCTCTCCACAACCGCAGGAGTAACCGATGCCGTCCTATATTCGCGCCGGCCAGCTGCCGCACAAGCGCCACATCCAATTCCGCAAACCGGACGGCGGATTGTACGCAGAGGAACTGTTCTCGACCAAAGGCTTCGAGAGCGTGTACTCGCTGCTGTACCATTTGCGCCCGCCGACGGCGACGCTCGAAGTGCGCCCGTGGAATCGTCCGCAAGTCGTACTGCAGGCGAACGAACCGCTTCGCAACCGCCATTTCAAAACGGCGCAGATGTCGACGAGGGGCGACGCCATCGACTCCCGCACGCCGCTGCTCGGCAACGCGGATCTGCTAATCTCCGTCGCGGACGCGAACGAGCCGATGCAGAGTTTTTATCGCAACGTCGGCGGCGACGAGTTGCTCTTCATTCATCGGGGCGAAGGCGTGCTGCAGACGCCGTTCGGCGACCTCGCCTATCGCGCGCATGATTACATCGTCATACCGACCGGCACGACGTACCGCATCATTCCGGCACAGTCCACGCGCATGCTGGTGCACGAAAGCGCCGGCATGGTACGCATTCCACGCAAGTACCGCAACGAGTTCGGTCAACTGGAAGAACACGCGCCGTACTACGAGCGCGATTTTCGCGTGCCGATGCTGCGCGAACCCATCGACGAGCGCGGCGAATACGAAGTTCGCGTTACCAACAACGGACGCCATGCGATCTACGTCGTGCAGAACCATCCATGCGACGTCGTCGGATGGGACGGCTACTGCTATCCGTACACGTTCAACCTCGAAGAATTCGCCCCGATCACCGGAAAACTGCATCAGCCGCCGCCGGCGCACGCGACGTTCGAAGCGCCCGGCGCCGCATTCTGCGCGTTCGTGCCGCGCCTATTCGATTATCACCCGCTGGCGATTCCGGTGCCGTACAATCACTCGTCGGTGGATTGCGACGAAGTGTTGTATTACGTGAGCGGTAACTTCATGAGCCGCCGCGGGGTCGAAGAAGGCTCGATCACACTGCATGCGGCCGGCGCACCGCACGGGCCCCAGCCCGGTGCCGTGGAAGCGAGTCTGGGCAAAACGTCGACGGACGAAATCGCCGTCATGGTCGACACGTTCAAACCGTTGCAGCTCGCGGAGCAAGCGTTTCGCGTCGAAGACGAACGCTACTACCGCTCGTGGATCGAGGAACCGGCCAAGGCGTAACATCCCTGCACAGGGTTGATCCGGAAGCGCGCCTAATGCTCGCACCTAAAACGCTTGCTTGCTTCGGAGGTGCTTTTATGGTCACCCGGCTGCGTCACATCAACCCGATTCAGTTCGCACTCGTAAGCGCTGCGCTTTATGCGCTCCTCGGTCTCATTCTCGCGCTGCTGTGGCTGCCGTTCGCGACGCTCTTCGCGGCCGCGGGCGGCTCAACGTCCGGCGGGCGCTGGTTCGGCGCGGGCTTGGGCGTCATGGTGCTCGTGCTGTGGCCGATTCTTTATTTAGTCGTGGCGTTCATCTTCGGCCTGATCACCGCGTGGCTGTACAATCTCGTCGCTAAGTGGACGGGCGGCATCGAAGTCACACTCGATCAGCACGCGGAAAGCGGCGTTCCCGTAGGAGCTGCTACCGCTTAGCTGCGCCGCGCGCGCAGCGATGCAATCGTTCCGAAAACGAGAACGGTGACGACGAGCGCCCCGATTTCGCGCCAGAGGAACGCATCCCACTGATACTTGCGCGCGTGCTCCTGCGTCACTTGAACCGGCGCATAATCGTGCGCCGTTTCGTTCGTCTTCTCGCGCTTCATCAGCACGGCGTTTCCGAGCGTGAGCGCGAGAAGGAAAATGATGGCCAGCAAGAGGAAGCGCACGGCCTCCTCTTCTTACCCTATGTTGACGGAATTATCGTTCCGCTCACGCTGCCGAAACCGATGCGCGGTTTGCCCGGCGCCTCGCACAGGCCCCGCAGCGTCACCGTGTCGCCGTCTTCCAAAAACGCGCGTTCTTCACCGGACTGCAGACGGAGCGGCTTTGAGCCGCGCCACGTCAGTTCGATAAAACTTCCGTAACTGTCAGGCGTGGGTCCGGAGATCGTGCCCGATGCGTACAGATCGCCCGGCCGCACTGCCGTACCGTTGACCGTGGCATGAGCCAGCTGCTGGGCCATATTCCAATACATATACTTAAAGTTCGAGCGCGAAATAATCTCTGCCGCCATACTGCTCTCACGCATTTTTTGCGTCTGCAATTCCACGACGAGTTGCACGTCGTAATTCCACGCTTCCGGCGTGCGCAGGTACGGCAGTGGCTGCGGCATCTGCTTCGGCCCGGCAACGCGGTACGGTTCGAGTGCATCGAGCGTGACGACCCACGGTGAGATCGACGTCGCAAAGGACTTGCCCAGGAACGGCCCGAGCGGCTGATACTCCCATGCTTGAATGTCGCGCGCGCTCCAATCGTTCACGAGCACCAAGCCGAAAATGTGATCGCGCGCACCTTCGATTGGAATCGCGTGCCCCATCGTGTTGCCGGGACCGGTAACAAAGCCCACTTCGAGCTCGATGTCGAGTAGGCGCGACGGCCCGAACGACGGTTCGGCGGCGTCCGGCGGTTTACGCTGCCCCTTGGGGCGCACGACCGGCGTACCAT
>JBKPMZ010000009.1:0-13093 GCA_046732415.1 Vulcanimicrobiota bacterium | reverse complement strand
TCATCGTGCTGCACGAGTACGGGCATTTCATCGTCGCGCGCCTCAACAAAGTGCGCGTGCTCGAGTTTTCTGTCGGCATGGGCCCGCTCATCGCGGGCTGGAAGAGCCCGCGCAGCGGCACGCAGTATTCGCTGCGCGCGCTGCCCATCGGCGGGTACTGCGCGATGCACGGCGAGGACAACAAAACTTCTGAAGCGGATCAGCAGCGCGAATTTCGCCAGCAGTTGACCGTGCGAGTAAACGGCCGCGAATACGATTACGACAATTTCCAAGCCAAGAACGCGTGGCAGCGGTTGGCGATCGTGCTCGCCGGTCCCATTGCCAACTTCATCTTGGCGTTTGCCATTCTCGTGATCAGCGCGGTGGCGTTCGGCGTGAGCAGCGATCAGCCGCGGCCCGTCATCCAAGTTATTTCGCAAGGTTCGCCGGCGCAAAAAGCGGGGCTGCGCGTCAACGACGAGATTCTGGCGATCAACGGCCGCACGGTCAAGGGCGGGCAAGATCTCGTCAATCTCATTCACCACTCGCTCGGCAAACGGCTCAACATCACGTACGACCGCGGCGGTACGCAATCGCACGTTTCCGTGGTCGCGGGGCACTGCCCGCCGCCCGAAGCGGCGTCGTGGGGATGCATCGGCTTCATTCCGGTCGACACGCTCGTGCACGTACCGTTCAGAGAAGCGGTCGTCGACGCGTCGTACGCGTTTTACAACATCGGCCAGCAAACGCTGGGGAGTCTCGCGCTGCTGGTGAGCCACCCCGTGCAGTACGGCGGGCAAGTCTCGGGTGTCGTCGGCATGGCGCAGGCGGCCACGGCGATTCAGGACTGGGGCTGGGGCTATTACCTGAGTTTTGCGGCGCTCATCTCGTTCGCGCTCGGCATCTTCAATCTGCTGCCGCTGCCGGCGCTCGACGGCGGGCGCGCCGCATTCATCGTCGGCGAACTGGTACGCGGAAAACCGGTCGATCCGGAGAAAGAAGCCTGGGTGCACATCACCGGGCTTGCGGTGCTGATCGCGCTGATGATCGTCATAAATTTCAACAACGTCGTGCAGATAGTGCAGGGGAAAGGACCGTTTTAGTGATTCGGTTGCGCAGGCAAAGCAAGCCGGTTTTTCTGCAAAATAAGACCGGCAAGGCCGATGCGAAAGGCGTGTGGATCGGCGGCGATCATCCGATCGTCGTGCAAACGATGACCACCACCGACACCGCGGACGCCGATGCGACCCTGGAACAAATCTACGGTCTGGCCATGGAAGGCGCCGAAGTCGTGCGCGTCACGGTGAAAGACCCGCCCGACGCGGCCGCGATGCCTGCCATCGTGCACCGTTCACCGGTGCCGATCGTTGCCGACATTCACTTCGATCACCGCATGGCGCTGGCCGCGATTGAAGCCGGCGTCGCAAAACTGCGCTTGAATCCGGGCAACATCCGCGATTACAACAAGACCAAAGAAGTCGTCGAAGCGGCGAAAGCCAAGGGCATTCCGATTCGTATCGGTGTGAACATGGGTTCGCTCGCGCCCGATTTGGAGAAGACGCTCGGCCATACGGCGGAGGCGATGGTCGAATCGGCGATGCGGCACGTGCAGGTTCTGGAAGATCTCGACCACACGGACATCGTCATCTCGCTCAAGGCGCACGACGTAACGACCACAGTACACGCATACCGCTTGATGGACAAGCGCCTGCGCGAACGGAACACGCCGTACGCGCTGCATCTGGGCATCACCGAAGCGGGTTTGCTGCGCGACGGCACGATCAAATCGTCGATCGGTTTGGGCATTCTGCTGTTCGAGGGCATCGGCGATACCGTCCGCGTGTCGCTCGCGGCCGATCCGATCGAAGAAGTGCCGGTGTGCTGGAGCATGCTCAAAGCACTCGGTTTGCGCGAAAAGGGCTTTGAGATTACCGCCTGTCCGTCTTGCGGCCGCGCGGAGATCAGCGTGCTCGAACTCGGGCGTGCGGTCGAAGCGATTGCGAAGGAATACACGGCGCCCGTTAAGGTTGCCGTGATGGGCTGCGTCGTGAACGGACCGGGCGAATCGAAGATGGCGGACGTCGGCGTTGCGGGCGGCAAAGGCAAGGGCGCAATTTATCGCGCGGGTGAGCTCGTCGGAACCTTCCCCGAGGATCAATTGCTCGGGGCGCTGCGGCTGGAAATCGAAAAAGTGATAGCCGAGAAATATCCCGACTACGCTCATGAGATACAGCAGGCCGTCTAACTTCACGCTCGCCTCAACGCTGATTCTGGCGCTTGCCGGCTCGGTGGTCTTCGCGTTTTCCAGGCCCGTCGAAGTGCGGGTCGACGGTCAACCCATACTGAGCGACGTTCCGCCCGTGACGACGTCGAAAGGCGTGTTCGTCCCGCTGCGTCCGGTGAGCGAAGCGTTCGGTGCTGAAACCAAATACGAGCACAGGTCCGGCGACGTCGTGGTGGTTCGCGGCGACCAGTCGCTGCATGTGCGCGTTGGTTCGACCAATGCGAAGATCAACGGCGTGCCGGTAAAACTGCGTCACGCGCCGTTCCGCGTGCGCGGACGCGTGATGGTGACGCTGCGCGCCGTCCAGCAAGTCTTCGGCGTGCGCGCGAAGTTCGACAAAACGACTGCGCGTGTGGACTTCAATACGCCGGGCGTTTCACAAGCCGCCCCGCGTCTCGAAACACAGTGACGCGTGCCGCTCGTCGATCGCTGGCCGCTTCTACGCTACGACGAGTGGAAAGATACCCAGCAGACGCTGCATCTGTGGACGCAGGTCGTCGGCAAGATCCGGCTGGCGCTGGAACCGCGCACGAACCATTGGTGGAACGTTGCGCTGTACGTGAACGCGCGCGGCCTCACCACCTCAGTCATGCCGTACACCGGCGGGCGCTCACTGGAGATTTCGTTTGATTTTATCGATCATGCGCTGACGATCGGCGGCTGCGACGGCGAACTCGCACGCGTTGCGCTCGAGCCGATGAGCGTCTCGGCGTTTTACGAGCGGGTCACGCAAACGCTGGAGTCCCTCGATTTCCACATTCGCATCAACACGGCGCCGAATGAAGTAGCCGACGCGATACCGTTCGAGCGCGATACGGTGCATGCGTCGTACGATCGGGACGCGGTGGATCGCTTTTGGCGCGTCCTACTGCAGGGCGATCGCCTCTGCAAGGCCTTTCGCGCCGAGTTCATCGGCAAAGCCAGTCCGGTACACTTTTTCTGGGGCGGCTTCGATCTCGCGTCATCGCGCTTTTCCGGCCGCACGGCGCCGCCGCACCCCGGCGGTATCCCCAACGTCGCCGATTGGGTTACGCGCGAAGCGTATTCGCACGAAGTGCACAGCGTCGGATTTTGGCCGGGAGGATTCGGCGCCGACGCTCTGTTCTATGCGTACATGTATCCGTCGCCCGACGGTTTTTCGGATGCCCGCATCGAGCCGGAAAGCGGACATTGGAGTACGCAGTTCAAGGAGTTCGTTCTGCCGTACGAAGCGGTGCGCGCGTCGAGCGATCCCGACGATGCGGTGCTGCGCTTTTTCCGCTCCTCGTACGAGGCGGGCGCGAGGCTAGCCGGATGGGATCGCGCCGCCCTGGAACGATCTGCGCACTCACGCTGACACAAACCGGCGCAACACATTACGCGTAATCTGCTCGACGGCGGGATCGCCTCGTTCGAGTACGCGGGCCCAATCGGCGGTTGACGCGCTGAATACCATGCCGCCGGCCTGGCGCAGCGTCATATCGGCGCGCGCCGCTTGCGAGATGTCGGCGTTCTCGCGCGGCCAATGCGCGATCGATGCGCTCGCGAGCCGCAGCGCGTCGCTTTCCGGCGGCGCACCGTCGCATTCATAGCCGGCGAGATGCTCGCCCGCGCCGAACGTATCGCCGTCGTGCAGCCGCGTGCCTAGGAAAATCCAGTGATCTGCTTGCGTTACTGCGAGTCCGGTCGCGGGGCGCTCGCCAACCCATTTGCCGCCGCCTAATGCGTATGACACGCCGGTCATCCGCCACTCCGGATCCTCGTTCCAGCGGCCGGCGCGGCGGATGGCATTGTGCTGCGCGTCGTAGACGACTTCGAACCAGCATGTGTTGCCGCCAAAGAATGCGACGTTGCCCCCTTGTGCGATAAATGCTTCCACACGCGCGCGCATCTCCCGCGACCAATATTCGTGATGGCCGAACGAGGCGATCGCGCGGTACGCGCTCAGGCCGATGCTGCCGTCGTGCAGTTCCAGATCGGTGCAGCAGTCGTACGCAATGCCCTCGCGTTCCAGCCACGCCAGTGCTTTGCCGTCCCAGTGCACGAACGTTTGACGCGGGGATTCGAGATCGTACACGTCGCGATTGACTTCGTCCCAGGGATGTCCGCCGGTGCCGCCGCCGGGGCGATGCAGCGTGACCCAGCGCGTACCGCTATAAAGACACTCGCCCTCGTCGCCCGTTTTCAGCGTGCCGTCTACGTGCGCGACGTTATATGCGTGATACGTGAAGAGTGGAAGTACGACGAGCAGCGGAGCCGACGGACGTACCGGTCGCACCACGAACAACGCGCGGGCGCGTCGCGCGTCGAATGCGTCGCCGCTTTCACGATCGGTTTGCAGCAGCGCCACATACACGCCGGGGCGCGCGCTGCTCGGGATTGCGATGCAGTACTCGGGCCATTGCCATGGTTCTCCGGCGGGTCCGGGTCCAACGTCGTGTCCGGCGAGATCGCGAAGTACGGATGTTTCCGTGACGCATGCACCCCAGCGGCGCAATCTTACGGAAAACGTGCGCGGATCGGTCGAAGCGTGTAGATGTAGCGTATCGCCCGCCGTTACGCACGGCGCATCCGGGTAACCGCGAATCACCGCACGTGCGCGGCATAGAGCGCGCGGATGCGCTGCTCCAAGTGCTTGGGAATCGTGCGCCGCTCGCGGACGATCCAGGGAAGCGCGGCGATTGCTTCCGTCAACGCGCGGCGCGCAATGGGATCGCGCCCGGCAATGCGCGCGTGTCGAGCCAGCGCGCGAAGCGCCGTCGGCAGCGAGCAGCGCAGCAGCACCGTCCACAACCGGTTTCGAAGTACGAGGCGTCTGCGGTTCGCGGCGTCGCGGTTCATCGCCGACGGTGTGTGGCGAATCAGCAAATCCTCGCAATAACACAGGCGCCAGCCCTGCGCCGCGAGATCGAGCGAGAGCAGCGATTCTTCTGCGCCGATGAAGTAACGCGTATGATATCCGCCGGCGCGTAGAAACGCGTCCGTGCGTGCAATGCTCGCACCGGCCATGAAGAACGCGATGGGCGGTCCCGGCGGTTGATGGTGATTGTGCTGTGCGCGCATCGCTTCGCACGCCGGATCCGTTCGGCCGGTGTTGCCGATCAGCACGCGGCCGTTCAATACCGCAACATCGGGATGTGTGTTGAAACGCTCGACCGCGCGCGCCAGGGAGCCGCCAAGCCACACGCAGTCGTCGTCGCAAAACGCGACGAACGGCGTACCGGCTACGCGCGCTCCGATGGTTCTGGCGGCGGCGCCGATATTGCGGCGCAGTTTGAGCAGCAGTACGCGCGAACCGAAGCGTTTGCACACGCGTTCCGTGTCATCGGCCGATGCATTGTCGGTGACGAGGATGCGCGGGTTCTCGGGCAGTTCGCAAAGCGCCGTCAGGGTCTGCGCAAGTACGGGCGCGCGGTTGTATGTTGCGATGACGATCGCGCATTCGGCGTTGACGTTCCGCACGGCGATTCGTTACCCGAATCGCGCACCAGACCTCGCTTGCTGCTAGCGCTTAGACGTACTCTTGCAGGCCTTCCGGCTCGACGACCGGCTGAATCTCTTCGGGATTCGACTTGCGGAAGCCGTAGATAAAGAAGAAGATGAGGCCGACGATGAGTGCGCCGACGAACCAAATCCATGTCGTCGTGGAAAGACCGAACACCGCCAGAAAACCGGAGAACAGGATGCCGAGAGCCGGAAAGACCGGCACGAACGGCGAGCGGAACGAGCGCGGAATGTCCGGACGGCGGTAGCGCAGATAGATTACGCCCGCGCACACGACCATGAAAGCCAGCAGCGTTCCGATGTTCACGAGATTCAGCAAATTATCGAGCGGTACGATGAGCGTGAGAATGGCGACCGCGATACCCGTGATCATCGTCATCAGCACCGGTGTCTTGAATTTCGGGTGAACCCGCGCCACGAACGGCGGCAGCATCTTGTCGCGCGCCATGACGTAGAAGATGCGTGTTTGGCCGAGCAGCGAGGCCAATGCGACCGACGTCGTACCGGCGAGAACGCCGAGCGTGATGGCGATATTCGCAAACCAGTTGTGCAGCGGTGCCAGCGCCGCTTGCAGCGCCGCGTTCTGATCTACGTGCTGCCACGGCACCGCGCCGACCAGAACGATCGCCGTCGCGCAGTACAGGACCGTTCCAATCGCGAGCGCGCCGATGACGCCGACCGGCACGTCGCGCGCGGGATTCTTTGTTTCCTCAGCTGTGGTCGTTGCCGTATCGAAGCCGATGTAGCTGAAGAACACGAGCGCAGCGCCCGGAATGATACCGACGCCCCCGCCGCCGGAGAACGGGCTGAGATGACCCCATCCCTTCGGCGCAAAATCGTGCAGGTACGCCGGATGGAAGAGCGTTGCGCCGAAGATGATGAAAACGATCAGCGCGCCGATTTTTAGAACGACGAAGACGTTGTTCGTCGTCGCGGTCTCGCGAATGCCGACGGATAAGATGATCGAAAGCAGCAGCACGAACGCCGCGCCGATGATATCGTAGTGCGAGTGCGCGAAGTTCCAACTCGTCGGTATCCACCACGGGCCGGAGATCGCCAAGTGCGAAGTCTGCGCCCATGCCGGAATCGTGACGCCGAAATCCTTGAGCACCGTTTGAATCGCGCCGGAGAATTGCTGCGCGACGGGCGCAGCGCTGATGCCGTATTCGAAGATCAGCGCGAAACCGATGATCCAAGCGATCATTTTGCCCATCGTCGCGTACGCATAGGTATACGCCGAGCCCGCGATCGGCACCATCGACCCCAGTTCCGCGTACGAGAGCGCCGCGAAAAGCGAGGCTAATCCCGCGATGAGATACGAGATGATGATCGCCGGGCCGGCCATCAGGATGCCGGGACCGATGGTAGTGAAGATACCGCCGCCGATCATCGTGCCAAGACCGATGGCGATGAGGTCTTTCCCAGTGAGCGCGCGGCGGAGAATCCTCTGCTGCGAGAGCGCGCGGAGCTTGTCGACGTTCGTGGTAGCGAACAGGCGTGCGGCTAGCGACATCCCGCCCCGCGTTCCGTTTAACGCGCGCCGCGTCCTGCGGGAAGCCCCACAGCGCACGCTAAAGAGCTCCGCGTATGAAGACGTATCAGCGGCTCTCGTCGCGCGAAGTCTACCGCAACCCGTTCCTCGCGGTTGAAGTGCACGAGATCGTGCATCCCAGCGGCGTCGCGGGCGAACACGCGCTCATTCTGTCGCCGCCGTGCTCGGCCGTCGTGGTGGCCGACGGCGGCGATTTGCTCTTCACGAGGCAGCCGCGCTTTGGCGCGCAAGCTGAAGTGCTGGAGATCGTCAAGGGCGGTGCGGACCCTGGAGAGACGAGTCTGCAATGCGCGCAGCGCGAGACGCGCGAAGAACTCGGCGTCGTCGCATCGCATTGGACGCCGCTGGGGCGCCTGTACGAGATACCGTCGCTGATGAATTATGCGGTCGAGTTGTTTTTGGCCCACGGCGTCGAGCACGTGGAATCGGAAGCCGAAGACGTCGAGAGCATCGAGCTGGTACGCCTTCCGCAAGAGGTGGCGATTCGCGCGGCTGCCAGCGGACGTATCGACGACGCGATAACGGTCGCGGCGTTGCTGCGTTACGCCGTTCTCGAAAACGTCTTGCGCTTTCAATGAAGTGCCGCGGTATAGCTGAAGAACAGCGTTCTTGGCGGCAGACCGAACCGCTCCGTCGACGCCGCGCCGACAACGGGGGCGTAGTCCGACGCGGTCGCATACCCGTTGAGCGGCAGCGGCACGCCTTCATAGCGCAGGCCGCGGCTGTCCGCATACTGGTTAAACAGATTGCCTGCGGACAGCGCAAATAGTCCGTTCCCGGTGCGGTACGTTACCGCCAAGTCGCTGTAATCGTATGGCGGCAACGCCTTCGTGTTGTTCGCCGAAACGGTGTGAAACGTATACCGCAGGTCGATTCCGCCGGGAAACGTGTGATCGAGCGCAAGATCCAGTGTATGCAACGGCAACCGCGGCAACTGCCCGCCGAGGATGAGCGTTTTGTTTGCTTGCAGCAATGCCTGCGGTGCAGATACGATGCTCGTGGACGTGAGCGCCCAGTCATAATCGACGTACGTGCTCGGTGAAAAGCGCCAGCGCCCGTCCAGCGTAAACCCCCGCGAACGTAAATCGCCGACGTTCAGCGTGCCTGAGACCCCGAGCAGCGCGCGAACGTTCGCGGACCCGCACTTCGATGCGACGATCGCGGAGACTTGAGAGAGATACGCGGGATCGATGAACGCAGTCCCGGTCGTACTGAGCGGGGCCAGCGTCGAGTACAATTTGTCGTACACGTCCAGGTTGTAGAGTGAAAGTTGAACTTGCGTGTCACCGGTGAACCGGTGCGCGTAGGCCAGTTCCTGATCGACGCCACGCTCTGGACGCAGCACTGACGACGGTGCGGTGCCGATGGAATTGAGGCCCGTGCACGTGATCGATGCTCCGCCGCCGGCATTTCCGGGCGTTGACTCGACGAACGTTTTGCCAAGCATGTCTGCCGTCGGCTGCGCGGTCGTTTTTCCGGCGGCATAGCGAATGACGTCGTTCCCGCCCGCCGCGTATACAACCGAGAGCCGGGGATCGACGTATGCCGATCTGGTCGCACTCGCGTGTTTGAACCAGGCGTTTGCGTACGCGTAGATCTTCGGAACCGGGTGGTAAGCCTCGCGCACGAAAAACGCCGTTTCATGCGTGATGGGCGTGCCGACCGGCGCGCCTTTTTGCAGCAGCGCATACGCATCGTTCATCCACGAGAAGCCGAAACCGAAATCGCTGCGCGCGGCGTGCAGCTCTTGGCTCAGAACCGCTCCCGTTTCGACGACTTGCCGGTTGCGCCAGAGCGCTCGGTCACCCGGCGTCTGCCTGAACGGCAACTGCCACGTGCGATCGAATGTTTGCGCAAAACGCGAGGTGTACGCGTCAAGCGAAAGCGTCGCGGAGTCGCTCGCCGCCGTGACCTTGAGGTCTTCGTCCTGCAAGTTGAAGGATTGCCATGCGGGACCGGCACCTTGATAACCCGTATTGAACGTCGCCCATTGCTGCGGTGTTTGGCAGCGCACTCCGCCGTCCGGCTGGCCGTCGGGCCCGGTTCCGTTTAGCGCTCCGTTTGCGTTTGTCGCCGTGAACGTACCTTGCGAACATGGATCGCGCGGCCCCTTGACCGCGAGCAAATGCTGCCCGAAGAGCAGCGCAGGCCCATAATTCAAATAATCACCGTCGCCGTTGCCCGTCTTATCGTCCCACATGGAACTGGAGAGCGCGGTGAAGGTGATGCTGCTCTGCGCGGCTAGTGCGTAGGCAGCCTTCACCAGACCACTACGTGAAACGGCGGTCGAATCGTCGGTGTAGACTCCGAGCGAATGAATCGCCGCGACGTTCGACGACTGGTCGAACGCTGCTCCCGGCTGGTAGATCGCCGCATCTGCGATGGGCCCGTCGATGTGGCTCACCCCGTACGCCGCGGCGTAACCGAACCGGTTCAACGTCCCGGTCGCACGCAGGGTCGTGATGCGGTTCTGAAACGTCCCGACACCTTGCATCACGGAGAATTGCGGCTGCGCGCTCGGGTCGAGAGTCTGAAAATCCACGACGCCGCCAATTGCGTCCACGCCAGTGAGGGATTGCGCGCCCGATCCGTAGGTGACTTGAATGTTGCGCATCGCGAACACGGGCGACAGATTGTAATTATAGCCTCCGGGAAATCCATAGCCGATCGGATGCCCGTCCAGCGTCGCCTGCGTTTCGAGCGTCCCAAGCCCGCGGACGTTGAGGTTGACGTCGTCGGCGAACGTGCCCGTATCGCCGGTAATGCCGTTGTTGACGCCCGGCAGCATGCGCAACGCGTCCGCAGCGCGTACGTTGCCGCTTTGCTGCAAGCGCTCGACGTCGAGCGTGCGATAAAACGTGCCGCTCTTGCGCAGGGTGCTGGATGCGCGTACCGTGGTTTCCCCGATCACGCTGAGATCGTTGGAGGCTCGTTCGAGTGCGATCGTCACCTGCTCGTGTGCACCGGCGACGAGCGTCAGCGGCGCCGTCGCGCTTGGCTGATAACCCGCGCGCCGCACTTGGACGACGTAACGTCCTGCGGGCAGCGCGATGGAAAAATAGCCGCTGGCGTTCGAACGCGCCGTCGAACTGGCGGGCACGGTCGCGACGGTTGCATCGGGTAGCGTAAGGCCCGTGCTTTGATCGACGACGGTGCCCGAAATGGACGCCGATTGCGAGGCGGGTGCGCAAAGCGGAAGAAGCGCAAACAGCGCGCAAAGCGCGCCCGCGCGGAACGATCGTAAGTTCATGAGTCCTCGCTGAAGTACGTGTGCTAAAGAGGGTACTATGCGAGAGCCGGCGGCGGCGCGCGCAGCGCACGGTTGCGAGCAATCGGCATGCGAGCGGAAGGGTTCGGGCGCATTCGGCGGCACCGCAGCGCGACGAACGGCGGCGTAGCGCTGTGGCGGCGCATGAGGCGTCCGATCAAACGAATGATGTGGTGCTCGTACGAACAAAGCCAGCGCGCGCAGCGCACTACGGCAAGTCCGATTGTAAGAGCGGCGGCGATGCATCCGGCTGCGCCGAGCAAAACCGAACCGCCGTACAGGTCGCCGATGCCGTCGATGCGCGCACCCGCAAGGGTCGCGTCCGCCCATTCCATCAGCGGTACGATCGCCAGCGTCGCGCTGCACAAGGCGATGGCCTCCGCACGTGCATGCCGTTGCACCCGCAGTGCCGCACGCGGGAGATCGAAACGGCCGCTCGAGTCAAGTGCGCGGAGCACGCAACCGAAAGCGGCGCAGCCGAGCGCGATTAATGCTGCGGCCGTGAAGAGCACGCGTGAATCGTGCGGTAAGCCGTCGTACGTGTCGTGCGCGAGCAGCACGTCGCCTGCGAGATCGATCGCTTCGTGCGCGAGCGCGCTCGAAAGCAAAACGATGATTGCGAAAAACGTAAAGGCGAGTGCGCGCGCGGATGTCATACGATCGCTAGACCGGGGGCGGAGGCTGCGTGTTGGCGTTCCACAGATGTTCCGGAACGCCGAGCAAATGGTTCGCAAGCCGCGCCCACACGAATAGTGCATCCGATAGCCGGTTCACGTAGCGAACGCATTCGGCCGAGATTTCGCTCTCGTGTTCGCGCAGCGAAATGATGAGGCGCTCCGCGCGGCGGCACACCGTGCGGGCGACGTGCAGGTGCGCGCCTGGCGCGCTTCCGCCCGGATGAATGAAATTGCGCAGCGGTTCGAGCTGCCCTTGCGCTTCGTCGATGGCGCGTTCGAGCGCCGCAATATCGTCGTGCGAGACGAGCGGCATGCCTTCCCAGCGTTTCTGCGCGGGCGTCGCCAGTTCGGAACCGAGGTTGAACAGCGCATCCTGCGTCCACGAAAGCCACTCGTCCAAGCGCGCGAGCGCGTCCGGAAGGCGGCCGTCGCTGCGCATCGCGGCGCGCGCCACGCCCACGTAACTCGAGAGTTCGTCCAGCGTGCCGTACGACTCGATGCGCGGTGAATTCTTCGCGACGCGAGCGCCGCCGACCAGGCCGGTGGTACCGTCGTCGCCGGTGCGGGTGTAAATGCGCGGGGCTTTGGGCATGCGCTCGCCTTCGCGCCCACATGCCGGAGGACCGCCTTTAAAGCGCCCAGAATCGGGGCCGGTCTATGTCCGAAGCACCGCAGCAAGAGCCGCTCGTCAAAGAGATTCCGCCGAAATCGGCGGATATCTCCGCATGGTACACCGCCGTTTGTTTGAAGGCCGAGCTCGTTTCGTACGCGCCGGTTCGCGGTTGCGTCGTCCTGCGGCCGTACGGTTTCGGACTTTGGGAGAATCTGCAGAAACATCTGGACGAGCGTTTTAAAGCGACGGGCCATGAGAACGCGTACTTCCCGCTGCTGATTCCCGAAAGTCTGCTTACAAAGGAAGCGGAACACGTCGAAGGTTTCGCGCCCGAGGTTGCGTGGGTCACGCAAGGCGGCCAAGAAAAGCTCGAAGAGCGGTTGGCAATCCGTCCGACGTCGGAAGTAATTATCGGCGTCATGTACGCGAAATGGATTCAGTCGCACCGCGATCTTCCGGTGCTCATCAACCAGTGGGCGAACGTGCTGCGCTGGGAGAAAGCGACGCGGCCGTTTCTACGCACCATGGAGTTTTTGTGGCAGGAAGGCCACACGGCGCATGCATCCGCCAAAGAAGCGCGCGAAGAGACCGAGCGGATGCTCGATGTGTACAAAGATTTCGCGGAAAACGTCGCCGCCGTTCCGGTGTACGCGGGCGTGAAGAGCGCGAGCGAGCGTTTTCCGGGCGCAGTAGAAACATATTCCATCGAAGCGCTCATGCCCGACGGCAAAGCGCTGCAATCGGCCACGTCGCACGATTTGGGTCAGAATTTCAGCAAGGCGTACGACATCACGTTCGTTGATTCGGATCAGCAGATCAAGCACGTCTACACCACCTCGTGGGGCATGTCGTGGCGAATGCTTGGTGCGATGATCATGGTGCACGGCGACGATCGCGGCTTGCGCATTCCGCCGAAGATGGCGCCGATCGAGGCGGTATTCGTGCCGATCGTCCGCGGCGAAAATCGCGGCGCCGCCGAGAAAGCGCACGAACTTGCGAAGGGGCTGCGCGCGCAAGGCTATCGGGTGCGCGTGGACGATCGCGATCAGACGCCGGGCTGGAAATACGCAGAATGGGAGAT
The DNA here is from genome assembly GCA_046732415.1 of Vulcanimicrobiota bacterium. GTDB lineage: Bacteria > Vulcanimicrobiota > Vulcanimicrobiia > Vulcanimicrobiales > Vulcanimicrobiaceae > DATGJX01. Next base: position 156 of record JBKPMZ010000009.1, on the reverse strand, counting down.
GCGCGGCGTGCCGCTGCGTATTGAAATCGGCCCCCGCGATTTGGAAAGCGGCAGCGCGATGGTCGTACGCCGCGACAGGCAAAAAGGCGAAGACGACGCGAAAGTGAGCGTGCCGTTCGATGAGTTGGGCACGCGCCTGCGTGAATTGCTCGATCA
>JBKPMZ010000008.1:0-15619 GCA_046732415.1 Vulcanimicrobiota bacterium | reverse complement strand
ATGTAGTTTCGCTCACGATCCATGGATTGGGCGACCGGCACACCGCGCCGGTCACCCTATCCACAAACCGCTCGCTTTAGGACGCTAGTGGTTGATCGCGCAGGTCTTTTCGACGAGTGTGATCGCTGAGTCGGCGGCGGCGTTCTCGGATTGGTTGATGACGTCGCGCTGGCCGTCGAAGCGCAGATAGCTCTTGATGTCGCGCATGTCCTGCGGCATCTGCGCGGTCTGCATCTGATTTTGGAAACTGTCCGCGTCGCCTTGCGGCTGGTAGTCCATCATCGCGTGAATCACGCCGGTTAAATCCGTTGCCAGTTGCATCTGCTTGTTGTAGGCCAGCTGCAGTTTTTCCGCGACCTGATGAATGTCGTGCGAGTCCTGCGCGTTCTTGGTAAGCGTTTCCCCCTGCCGCAACTGATTGATCTGCTGCTGCATGAATGGCAGATTCTTTTGAATGTCCGCGACGTACTTGATGAGTTTGATGCGGATGTTGCTGAAGCGGATTTGATAATCCCCGTGCTTGAAGACGTCGTTCAGGTCGACGAGTTGCGTGTCGACCTGGTCGAAGGAACGGTCGTTGGCAAGCATGGGGGCAACCGCGGCGTTGAAGTGCTGCGCGATCGAACTGCAAAACGGCGTGGAGCGCACCGTCGTGATGGTTTTCAACTGGCTCGGTGCGAATGAAGGGGATGCCGTTGGAGCGGGCGTTGCCATCGCCACGAGCGCGGCGACGGCTAGTACGTTATTCGTTTGACCAATAGTCCTTTAGCGCTTTGCCGCGCGAAGGGTGGCGCAGTTTGCGCAGAGCCTTGGCTTCGATTTGGCGGATGCGCTCGCGGGTCACGCCGAACTCTTGGCCGACTTCTTCCAGCGTGCGCTGATGGCCGTCCTCGAGCCCGAACCGCAGGACTAGCACCTTGCGCTCGCGCTCGGTCAGGTTCTGCAGCACGTCCTGCATTTTTTCTTTGAGCAGCATCACCGACGCCGCTTCCGCCGGCGCGACCGCTTCCTGGTCTTCGATGAAATCGCCTAGGTGAGAATCTTCCTCTTCACCGATGGGTGTTTCCAGCGAGATCGGCTCTTGGCTGATCTTGATGACTTCGCGAACCTTCTCCGGCGTCAGGCCCATTTCGGCGGCGATCTCTTCGACCGATGGATCGCGCCCGAGCTCTTGCAGCAGTTGGCGCGAGATCTTGATGAGGCGGTTGATCGTCTCCACCATGTGCACCGGAATGCGGATGGTGCGCGCCTGATCGGCGAGCGCACGCGTAATCGCCTGCCGGATCCACCACGTGGCGTAGGTCGAAAATTTGTACCCCTTGCGGTAGTCGAATTTTTCGACGGCGCGGATGAGGCCGAGATTGCCTTCCTGGATGAGATCGAGAAAGAGCATGCCGCGGCCGACGTACTTCTTCGCGATGGAGACGACCAAACGCAGATTGGCCTCGGTCAACTGGCGTTTCGCCTCTTCGCCTTGCACGACGAGGACTTGATTGGCCGAGCCGTTTCGGGCAAGTTCTTTCTCGCCCGCCTCGATGCGCATCGCCAAATTCTTCTCGTCTTCCATCGAGAGCAGCGGGACGCGCCCGATCTCTTTGAGATACATGCGGACCGGATCGTCCAGCGAAAGCCCAGCGGAGAGCTGTTCTTCCGACGGCTCCTCGGCTTCGTCGGCCTTGTCTTCTTCGGCTTCCTCGACGACCTCGACGCCCGCAGCGTTCAACTCGGTCATCAGTTCTTCGAAGACTTCCGCCTCGTTGACGTCCTCGCGCGCTTCGGCAAGGCGCCCGACATCGAGGTTGATTTCATCCAGCGTGATGGACCCGCGCTTTTTCCCGCGCTCAAGCAGCCGTTTCTTCAGCTCCTCGACCGTTGTCGGCGCGGCTTCCGCCGTTGCCGTCGCGCCGTTCGCGCTTACTGCCTTCTTGCGTGCCATTTCTCGTTCTCACCCCCCTTCGGTTTAACTGGCGCTCCGCTCTGAGCTGCGCGCCCCCCACTTCGTGGGGCCCCCGTGTATCTCATGGCGCCTCAACGTACTGCTAACTTGATAGCTCCCCGAGGGCGCCGCAATTGCGATCTATTTTTTTAGTTTAGCGACGAGTGCATCGAACTCGTCCCGCAGTTCGGTGCTCACGTTTTGCCCAGCCATGACCAATTCGTCAATGCGCTGGGACAACTCCTGATAACGCCGCCGCTCTTCGTCGAGTTGCAGACGTTCGACAACCCGGTCGAGATGCGCCCGGCGCTGGGTTGAATCCTCGTAGCGGACCGTTGAACTGCGGTCCCGCTGCCCCAGCGACGTGAGCACCTCCATTCCTTCGTTATCGTCCGCAAACAGCGCAAATGCATCCGCCGTGTCGCTGACGCGCTCCGCGCTCTGCACCAGTACCGCGTAAATACGGGCGTACGTTTCGCTGCGGAAACGCTCGACCGGAATGCGATCGCGATACTCGCGCACGAGCGCCGGCTCTTCCAACATGATCGCGAGTGCTTCACGTTCGAAGGACGACGGCTGCAGGTTACGGGAGAAATGGCGGGTCGCTGTAGCGATGCCGGCAGAACGCGGCACGAAATTCGCCGTGTTCGCGAGGAAGCGGCTATTCCGGAGGTCATTCTCGTTGACCTTCAGGCGTTTCGCAATCCACACTCGCCAGCGATCCCATTCCACCTGCGGCGTCATGCGGCGAATGAGCGTCTCGGCTTGCGCCGCAATGCTGGCAGGCGAATCAAAGCCGCGCTGGAGGCGATCGGCCTCGCGCTCGAGTCGAAACTCGATAGCCGGCTTGGCTGCTTCGAGCAGTCCGCGAAATGCGTCCGCGCCGTTCTCGCGCACGTAACTATCGGGATCGGCACCCAGCGGCAGCGTGATGATCCGCACGCCTGAACCCGCATGCTCGATCACGTGTACCGCAATCTCAACGGCTTTACCGGCCGCCGCGTTCCCGGCCGTGTCACCGTCGAAACACAAAAAGATGCCGTCGGCATACTTGCGCAGTTCCCTAGCCTGGTCTTCGGTGAACGCCGTGCCGAGCGATGCGACCGCGTTCTCGAAACCCGCTTGATGGAGCGCGATGCAGTCGAGGTAGCCCTCGACGACGATCAGCGTGCGCTGCGCTGAAGCGGCGCGCCGCGCCACGTTGAGCGCGAACAGGTGGCGGCCCTTTGTATAAACTGGCGTCGTCGACGTATTGAGATATTTCGGCTCGGCATCGCCCAGCGCGCGTCCGCCGAATGCGATGACCTCGCCCGTCGTCGCGTACGTCGGCACCATCAGGCGATCGCGGTAGAAATCGTAATAGCCGCGCTCGCCGCGTTTGACCAGGCCCGCTTTTTCCGCTATCGCGAGATCGACGCCGTTGCGCTGCAGTTCGTCGGTGAGCGCGTTCCACGCATCGGGCGCGTATCCCAAATGAAACTTCTCGATGCTTGCCTGCGAAATGCCCCGCCGCTCGCAGTACGCGCGTGCGCCGGCAGCGACGGACGTTCGCAGCGTGCGCTCGAAAAACGCCGTCGCGATGCGGTTCGCTTCGTAGATCGCTTCGCGCTCGCTGCGCACGCGCGCCGCCTGAGGATTTTCAGGCTCGAGTTCGATGCCGGCTTTTTGTGCGAGCACGTGCACCGCGTCGGGAAACGAAAGGTTTTCGAGTTTGGAAAGAAACGCGATGATATCGCCGCCCACGCCGCAGCCGAAGCACTTGAAAAACCCTTTGTCTGGATGCACGTGGAACGACGGCGTCTTTTCGCTGTGAAACGGACACAAGCCGACCAGGTCGTTTCCGCGCTTGCGCAGCGAAACGTACGATCCGATGAAGCTCGCGATGTCGATGCGAGCGTGGATCTCCCGAATGGCACCTTGATCGAATCTCATGGGGCAGGTGCCTACTTCGCCGCAGTCGGAAGAAGTCCGCGATGAAGCGGATTTACGACCCGGTCCACCATTTCATCGAACTGACACCGGCCGAGGCGCGTCTGCTCGACTGCACGGTACTGCAGCGCCTGCGCCGCCTGCGGCAGCTGGGTTTGGCCTATCTGGCCTTCCCTTCGGCCGAACATTCCCGCTTCAGCCACGCGCTCGGGGCGCTCGCAATGGGCACGCGCGCGTTCGATCAACTGGCCCGCGACGCACGTGAATTTTTCGTAGACGACGCCGACGCCGCGTACCAGCGGCGCTTGGTGCGAGCCGCGCTCATCCTGCACGACATCGGCCATGGACCGTTCAGCCATGCATGCGAAGCGGTGCTCGGCGTGCGCCACGAGGAACGAACGCGCGCAATGCTTGCGCTTCCCGAACTGCAGGCGCATCTCGACGAGTTGAACGTCGATCCCAGGCACGTTCTGGAACTGATACTCGGATCGGCGCAGACGCCGTATCCGGTGCTCGCCGAGATCGTCAGCGGACCGAATCTTGACGCCGACCGCATGGACTATCTGCTGCGCGATGCATACTTTACCGGCGTGACCAGCGGCCGGTACGACGCGGATCAACTCGTCGCCTCACTGCGCGTGTTTCACATCGACGGCCGCCTCGTCTTGGGAATCGACCGCCGCGGCGTCGTTGCACTGGAATCGTTCGTCCTGGCGCGGTACATGATGTTTGCGTCCGTGTATTTTCACCACACGACGCGCATGTTCGAACGCGTTCTTCAAAACGTGCTGCGTGAATTGTGGCCGGATCCGCACAGCCTGGATCCCATCGACGAGTTTCTGCGCTGGGACGATTTTCGCGTGCTCAACGATTTGCGCGATTCATCGTCGCGTGCCGCCAAGGCGCTGCGCGATCGCGAACGGCTCTATGCCGTCGCGGCGGAATTCAACGCGGAACGCGACTTGAGCGTCTACGAAGCATGCGAGGCGGAACTGCGGCGGAAGTTCGGCGACGATGTAGTGTGGAGCGACGAACAGTCGCAGCTGATTCACCGCTTGCCGCTACAGATCGACGGCAACAGCCGCACGGTGTGGGTGGGAACCGCTTCCGGCGCCGTGGTGGATGCACGCGACGCGTCGGATCTCATCGCGAAAGTTTCCGGCAAGGCGTATTGGCGCAAACTCTTCGTCGAGCGCAGCCGTGTAGACGTTGAAGAAGCCCGCCGAATGTGCCGCAACATTTCGCGCGGCGTTACCACGTGATTGCAATCACACTTTCCGAGTACGATTCGCGCTGGCCGCGACTGTTCGACGAACATCAAAAGCGCATCACGGCCGCGCTCCACGGCCGAATAACACGCATCGACCACATCGGTTCGACGTCCGTTCCGGGCCTTGCCGCAAAACCGGTGATCGACATCCTGGTGCAGGGCGTACCGTACGACGATCCGTCCGTCAGAGCGGCGTTCGAGGCGGCGAGTTACGAGCTAGCGGTCGACGAGCCGGGGCATCGCATGTTCGCAAGCGCGGATCGCGCTGCGCACGTCCACCTCTGGGCCGATTCCTCGGACAGCGAGCGGCATATCCGTTTTCGAGACTGGCTGCGCACCCATCCGGAAGATTGCGAACTCTACGCGCACGTCAAGCGCGAGCTCGCCAAGCGCACCTGGGAAACGCGGGACCACTATGCCGATGCCAAGACGGCAGTCATTCGCGCGATTCTGCGACGCGCCGGGGGTGAGGCGCTGGGCCCGCGCACAGCGCGATTCGCGAACCTTCTGCTGGAACGGCTCCCGCTGGGCGCGCGAATCCTCGAAATCGGCGCGGGCGAAGGGCTCCTGGCAAAGCGGCTCGCCGCGGCCGGCTGCGACGTCGTTGCGCTCGACACGCACCTGCGCAGCACGTTTCCCATCGTCGAGACGTCGTTCGAAGACTACGAGGCGCCGGCGAACAGCTTCGATTGCATTGCCGCGCAACTCGTCTTGCATCATGTACCGGATCTGAACGCAGCGCTCGAAAAGATCGGCGTGCTGCTCAAACCAAGCGGGATCGTCGCAATAGACGACTACGGCTGGGAGCGCAGTACCGACGAAGCCTTTCGTCGCGACAGAAGCGACTTACATACCTCGCAAGTGATGCTCGCTGCGCTGCGAGCGCACTTCGCGCAAACATACTACGCGGACCATGCCTACTTCAGCGATGGGGCGGGTGACGACGCGCTTGCCTTCACGTTCATCGGTAAAAAACCAAGGCATGTTGCGTAGCGTCCTGGCCTTTCTGCGAAACTACGGCGAATGGATACTTGTTGTCCCCATGTATGGCTACGCTTTTTCTCTGCAGCAGCGATATGATAGGCCCACCGCCGCCGCGGGGCTCATGTGGTTCGGCGCGGTGCTTGCCACGCTTGTGGTGCGCTGGGTTGCATCGCTTCTGAGATCGTACTCGGAACGTCGCCGTCTAAACGCCGCAACGCTCCTGCTGACGCCCGGCTCCGCAATTCCGCCGGTCATGATGCAAATGAATATTCAAGCCACGCGCGCAGACAAGGCCGTTCGCACGGAATATCCGGATGACGTTGAGCAAGTGATTTTCTTTGGCGGATACGACGGAAAAGTGGATCAATTGGAGGTTGGTGTCTTCTTGAAGGGATCTATGGCGCGAAAGCTTGCCGTGCCGTTTCCTGGCGATCCCGCTGGGGCGTGGATGTTCACAGACACCGAGCGAGAGAAAATGTTACGCATGCGTTCCATTGTCTGGTCGTATGCGATGGCAATCGGTGATATGCGTTTTCAACCGCCGGTAATTTTTGATTCCGGCGAGCGGCTTCAAGAAGTCATCAGGAACGCATCCAGTGCCGCAAGCGCGGCGTCCATCCCCGAACGGCCGTAGCCGATACGAAAGCGGTCGGCGGGCGTCGGCAGCAAGCCGCTGCAGTACATCGACGCGGGCAACAGCAGCACACCGGCTTCCTCGACTAACCGTTCGCAGAAATGCTCCACACCCTCTGCGCCCAGATAGCGGGGGTAAGCAACGCATCCACCATCCGGCGTGTACCACTCAAACCGGTCCGCATGTCGCGCGAAGAAAATATCTAGGCGCGTCAGGTTCTGCGCGCACAGATCGCGGTTGCGTCGCATAATGCGTCCACCTGCCTTCACGGCAATGGTCGCGAGCGTCTCGCTCGGTGCCGAATTACAAATCGAAAGATAGTGCTTGAGTTTGAGCATGCGCGCGAGAACGCCGCGATCGCGACACGCGATCCAGCCGACGCGCAGACCAGGCAAGCCGTACGCTTTTGAAACGACGTTGAGCGACAACGCGCGTTCGTACACGTCCGCTGCTTGCACGAGCCGTTTGCGCTCGTCCCGCTCGATGCCGCGATACACCTCGTCACTGAACAGGTGGATGCCGTGCAGGCGGCACAATTCGACGATCTCCTCGAACGCTCGCGGGCTGATGATCTTGCCGGTCGGGTTGTTCGGAAAATTCAGCGCGACCATGCGCGTATTCGGCCGAAGCGCCGCCTGCAACTCGTCGACGTCCAGATCCCATCCGCGATCCGCATGCAGAGCGATACCCGTCACCTCGCAAATCGAACGCGGCACGCTCTCCACTGATTGGTAGTTCGGCACCAGCACGATCGCATGGTCCTGCGGCGTGAGCAGCGCATGCATCGCGCAGTACAGGCCTTCTTCGGCACCGGCAAACGTCAATACGTCGTCGGGATCGATCGCATCGTACGTATCTGCGATGGCGCCGCGTAACTGCGGCGAACCTTCACTGGGAATGTATCCCAATTCCATGCGCTCCCAGCGCTCGCAATCCGCACCATCGGCCATCGCGAGTAACTCTGTGAGCGCCAACGTTTGCGCATCTGATGCGGTCAGGTGATACCGGGCCTTGAATTCCCACTTGCCAAAGTAGGACTCCAGGCGAAACTCCGGCAGCCGCAAACGAAGCTCGGACCGGGCTATGTGAGAGAACCGATGGCCGCTTGAGCCGCCGCCAGGCGCGCGACGGGCACGCGATACGGCGAACACGACACGTAATCCAACCCGAGACCATGACAGAACGCCACGCTCGACGGTTCACCGCCGTGCTCGCCGCAAATGCCGATCTTCAGGTCCGGTACGGCGCTGCGGCCCCGGCGCACGGCGTCGTGCATGAGCGTTCCGACCCCACGTCTATCGAGCACTTGAAACGGATCGTCCTGGAGGATTTTCTGTTCCAAATACCGCGGAATGAATGAGGCTTCCGCATCGTCGCGGCTGTAGCCGTACGTGGTCTGCGTCAGGTCGTTGGTTCCGAAGGAGAAAAACTCCGCGCCCGCTTGCGCCAGTTCGTCGGCAACGATGCACGCTCTGGGGAGTTCGATCATCGTTCCGATGCGGTACGCGAGCGCAACGCCGTGTTGTGCGAGCACTTCATCCGCGATTGCTTTCGCCGCATCACGCGTTACGCGCATCTCCTCTTTCGTGCCCACGCCGGGAATCATGACCTCCGGTTTTACGTCGATCCCGTCGCGCTTCAGTTCGCACGCCGCTTCGAAGATCGCCCGAACCTGCATGGCGTAAATCTCCGGATACACGATGCCCAGGCGGCACACGCGCAGGCCGAGCATCGGATTTTGTTCGTGCAGTTGCTGCACCCGTTTGAGCATCCGCGCTTTGTCCTGATATGTTGGCGATTGCTCGCCCTCGCGGATACGCAGTTCCGTCGCCTCGACGAGCAACGTTTCCAGCGACGGTAAAAATTCGTGGAGCGGCGGATCGAGCAGCCGTATCGTCACGGGATAGCCTTGCATCGCCTCGAGAATGCCGAGAAAGTCTTCGCGTTGGAACGGAAGCAAGCGCGATAGCGCCGATGCACGCGCCTGCTGCGTGTCGGAGAGAATCATCTCCTGAACGATGGGCAGCCGCTCTTGCTGCATGAACATGTGCTCGGTGCGGCACAATCCAATGCCGGTTGCGCCCAATTCGCGCGCTTTGCGTGCATCTTGCGGCGTATCGGCGTTGGCCCAGACCTCCATCGATCGCGCTTCGTCTGCCCATCCGAGAAACTCGTCGAGCCAGTCCGGCAATTTCGACGGTGGATCGATCAGCTTCAACTGGCCGACGATGACGTTTCCGGTCGTACCGTCGATCGTAATCCAATCGCCTTCTTTGAACGGGAACTCGCCGATGTGCGCCACGCGGTTGCGGCGATCGACGTGCAGTGCGTCGCAGCCGACGATGCACGGTTTGCCCATGCCGCGCGCGACGACGGCCGCATGTGATGTAGCGCCGCCCTTTGCGGTAAGTACGCCGCGTGCGGCGATCATGCCGTGCACGTCGTCCGGCGTCGTTTCGACGCGTACGAGAACTACGGCCTTACCGGCTTTGCCCCACGCTTCAGCGGTGTCCGCGTCGAACACGGCCTGGCCGCTCGCGGCGCCCGGCGATGCGTTTAGGCCCTTGCAGGCGACCTCGTACTGCTCTGCCGGATCGATACGCGCGTGAAACAATTGATCGAGCGAACCCGCGCTCACGCGCGAAACGGCTTCGCGTTTGCTGATTAGTCCTTCGCGCACCATGTCGAGCGCGATTTTCACGGCCGCTTCGGCGCTCCGTTTTCCTGTTCGCGTCTGCAGCATGTACAGCGTTCCGCGTTCCACAGTAAACTCTAGGTCCTGCATCTCGCGATAATGCCGCTCGAGTTTGCCGGCGATCTCTACAAACTGTTTGTAGACGTTCGGCTGTGTGCGTTCCAGGTCCGTAATGCGTTCGGGCGTGCGGATACCGGCAACCACGTCCTCGCCTTGCGCATTGCGCAGATACTCCCCGAAGAGTTTTTTCTCGCCCGTGTTCGGGTCGCGTGTAAACGCAACGCCTGTTCCGGAGTCGTCGCCCATATTCCCGAAGACCATGGAAACGACGTTGACGGCGGTTCCCCAATCATCAGGAATCTTGTTGTACCGCCGGTAGTCGATAGCGCGTTTAGAATTCCACGAATCGAAAACCGCGTGAATCGCCAGGTTCAACTGCTCGTGCACGTCTTGCGGAAACTCGCGCCCAGTGTGCTCGGATACCAGCGCCTTGAAGTCGCCGACGACCTCGCGCCACGACGCCGCGTCGATCTCGGGATCGGTTGCCACGCCCAAGCGTTTTTTCAAATCATCTATGCGATCTTCGAAAATTGATTTTTCGACATCCATCACGACGCAAGCGAACATCATGACGAAGCGGCGATAGGCGTCCCATGCGAAGCGCTCGTTGCCCGTGAGCTGCGCCAAGCCCGCAACCGTGACGTCGTTCAGGCCCAGGTTCAGGATGGTGTCCATCATGCCGGGCATCGAGACTCGAGCGCCGCTGCGCACCGACACCAGCAGCGGATTTGCGGGTTCGCCGAACGTCTTGCCCGTTCGGCGTTCGAGTTCCGTCATCGCGCGCTGCACGGCTTGCTGCAGGCCCGGCGGGTTACGCCGCCCGAGCGCGTAGTACTTCAAGCACGTTTCGGTCGTAATCGTGAAACCGGCGGGGACCGGCAGGCCGGCGCGGGTCATTTCTGCCAGGCCGGCGCCTTTGCCGCCCAGCAGGTCTTTCATCGCCCCGGTGCCCTCTTCAAAGAACCAGACCGGCTTATCGACCGAAGCCGCCGGCTCTGGTGAGGCAAGCATCTCCGACATCAAACTCCCCCGTGGGCAATAGCAGCAACGTTATAGGCTTGTACCCATACGCTATGCCAAAAAAGGGGCCGCCGTCTAGTGCGGAAATGCTGAGAAGAACGGCCTAACCGATTTTTTCGCGCAGAAAGCCCGGCAGCGCGTCGATAGCGATGCGGTCCTGCTGCATCGAATCGCGGTCGCGAACCGTCACTTTGCGGTCCTGCAACGTATCGTAGTCCACGGTCAGGCAGAACGGCGTGCCAATCTCGTCTTGGCGGCGGTAGAGTTGACCGATGTTGCCCTCGTCGTACTGCGTACGGTAGTGCGGGCGCAGATTTTCCTCGATCGAGCGCGCCTGCTCAACCAGTTCCGGCTTGTTGCGTGCCAGCGAGAACACCGCGACTTGCACCGGCGCAATGAACGGATGAAAATGCAGCACGACGCGTTCTGTTTCTTTGCCGTTCGGGTCGGTGCTGCGTTCCTTTTCGTACGCGTCGATGAGGACCGTGAGCGTAGTGCGATCCATCCCGGCCGAACTCTCGATGAGTATCGGCGTGTACTTCTTTTTGTTCGCCTCGTCGAAGAATTGCAGATCCTTGCCGGACAGCTGCATATGCGCGTCGAGATCGTACGTGCCGCGATGCGCGATTGATTCCAGTTCGCCCCAACCCCACGGAAACAGGTACTCGACGTCGATACCGGCTTTGGCGTAATGCGGGCGTTCTTCCGGCGTCAGTTCGTAAAAGCGCAGCTTGTCTTGTTTGACGCCATAGTTCGAATACCACTTCTTGCGGCGCTCAACCCAGTCTTTGAAGACCTCGAGGTCGTTGCCGTCGTCCGGGACGAAATACTCCAGTTCCGCCTGCTCGAATTCGCGTACGCGAAACGTGAAGTTGCCGGGCGTGATTTCATTGCGGAACGATTTGCCGATCTGCGCGATGCCGAAAGGCGGCCGCTTTCGCGCCGTCTGGTAAATGTTTTTGAAGTTGACGAACATGCCCTGAGCCGTTTCGGGACGCAGGTAGGCTTCCGACGCCGTATCCTCCATCGGGCCGACGAACGTGCGCATCATCAGGTTGAAATTACGCGGCTCGGTAAACGAGTTTTTGCTGCCGCAATCGGGACATTGCTCCAGCGACTTGAGATGATCGACGCGGAACCGGTGCTTGCACACTTTGCAGTCGATCATCCTATCGTGAAACTGGTCGATGTGGCCCGAAGCTTTCCACGTGAGCGGATGCATGATGATCGAAGAATCGAACCCGACCACGTCGTCGCGCATTTCAACGGTGTCGCGCCACCACGCGTTCTTCACGTTGCGCTTGAGCACCGAGCCCAGCGGGCCGTAATCGTAGAAGCCGCCGATGCCGCCGTATATTTCGCTCGACTGAAAGATGAAACCACGCCGCTTGGCGAGCGCCGTGATTTCATCCATACTGACTGTTTCCCGGGTCGATTCCATAAGGGTCCTGGGGTTTGGGCCCCTCGCCTGGGCGTCCTGCCCTAGCCGCTTAAAGAGCCGTTGCCTTGCCCGTCTTTGCGTCGATCCTCCAGATGGTATAGCCTCGGGTGGAGTGATGTATGAGCACGGCGCAGCGGCATGTGCGGCCGACGTGCGCGCGAGCCAGCACGGCGGCAGCATCGCGAACACCGGGTGCGGGAATCGCAATCGCGTGCGCAAACTGCAACGTTGCATGCGCGTAGTCGGGCTCACCGTTCTTGGACGGTATGTTGGTCGCGATTACCGTCCGGCCATCAGCAAAAGGTTTGTTGCGCGCACTGAGGCGTGCGAGTTCGGGTATGCGTGCAGCCGGCAGCAATACGCTGTTGCGCCGCGCGATGCGTTCAGCGGTTTCCACGAATGCGGCCGCGCCAGGCGCCACAATGATGCTTGCTGCAACAGCCTCATTCTCGCTCAAACTTGCGCTCGCAGAGGTCTTTCGCATCGCCGAGCGGATGGCTGCCACGCGCGCGGCGTTGTGTCCGCGTGTCATAAAGACCGTTTCTTCACCGACTCGCCAAATATATGGCGTCGTACCCCCCACGACGTTCGTTTTGGGTAAGAGCGCGCGGTTCGTCTGCACGGATCGCGAATCGACAATCGAGACGCCCGTTGTCGCATGTCCTGAACCGTCGAGATAGCTGATAGTCAAAAAGTTGGGATGATCCGCTGGAGCATACGCTACCCAGGCAATCCGGGCATCGGGAATTCCGACTGGCCACACGACTGAAAACGTTGCGGATTGCGCGATTCTTTTTAAATCCGCCGGCATTGGTTCGCGCGTCATCGCGAACGATTTGATCTCGAGCAGGGCCTTGTCGCCGAACAGCCACACTCGTACGCCTCCGGCGTTGGCAGCAAAGGCGACGCCGGCGCCGATCGCTCCGAGTGTGAATGCGCAGACAACGGCGAGGCGGCGCAAACGCATGCGGAGACCGACGCCCACACCGGTACGCGAGCGAACACCGATTGCATTCATGTCAATTGCCGGCACCGCAATCTGCGCTCGGGCGGCCTTTGCCGCGTTGGAAAAATCAACAGGCATGTTGCGTTACCTCTTTCGTAAGGGCGGCCGGCGCCTCAACGTTGTAATCGTCACCGAGCAGTTCGCGCAGCCGGTGTCTCGCGCGAGCGAGCCTCGTACGCACGGTGGCGTGCGGAATGCCGAGTGCAGCGGCGATTTCTTCCGATTTGAGGTCGTCGAAATAGAACAGGACTGTAACTTCGCGGAGCGCGTGCGACAGCTGCGCCAGCGCTCGCCACACGTCGACTTCAGCGGCATTATCAGAGGTAAAACCTTGTTCGTACGCGGCCGCGGCGGTCGCAGCGTTACGACGCCGCATACGCGCGGACTCGCGAGTCACGATACGATATAGCCATGCGTCGAACGCGCCTTGATTCCGTACACTCGCGATCTTGCGATGCACGATGACGCACGCTTCCTGCGCCGCGTCCTGTGCGAGATTGCTATCGCCGAGCAGTGACGCGGCGAGCCGGAAACAGGCCGGCCATACAGCCACGATAAGCCGTTCCACCGCGCTTTTGTCGCCAGATATCGCTGCGGCGATGACTTCGGGCGACGCCCAGCGCGTCATGAGCCGCCTTTTTCGAAGATATACATATTTTAAAGAGGCGCGCGGGGGTTCGAAATGTTCCGTCCTCGCCAGATCACGCGCCCGGTGCGATGCTGAAGCGCCGAATTGGCCAGAATTGCGAGCATTGCGGCAGCCCCTATCGGAAAAAAGGCGCCCGAGCCGCGCGGGAAGCGGAAGCGGCGCATCGCGAGTTCCGCCGCAGCTGTCGTGGCGCCGATCGCCGCAATCATCGCGAATACCGTTTTGTTGTGCCGTTTGATAAGTGCTCGCGCGAGCGCAATTTCTGGAAGCGGCGAGATCGATGCCACAGCGAGAGCCGCAGCGATGGCGTGCAGGGGATGCTCCTGAACGCCGACATAAAGGTTCTTGCTAAAGCCGTCCCAGATCTCGCGCAGCGAGCGGTACATACGCGTATACACGAGATCGTTCGCATCGACGAGCATCGAGCGGAAACGGCCGTCGCGTTTCACGATCCGCGCCAAATCGTAGTCTTCGGCGATGCTGGCGCGCACCCGTTCATGACCTCCAATCGTTTCGAACGCGCGCCGATCACAGAGGATATACTGGCCGTTGAATATCGCCGAGTCGATCCGGCTCGGATCGTTGATGGCATCCAGAGATCCAATGCCGAAGGCAATCATGAAAAGAATCGCCGGGAGCAACGCGCGCTCGGCGGGTGTTTCAAAGCGTTGTGTGGTGAGCAGGCTGAGGAACGACAGATTGCGCGCGAGCGCATACCGTACCGCCGAAGCGCACCCGAGCGGTTTGTGATCGGTATCGGCATCGGTAAAAAGCAGCCACTCACCGCGAGCGCAACGGACCCCTTGCGTCAACGCCCACGGCTTGCCGATCCACCCTTCAGGGAGCGGTTCGCCGTATATGGCCCGCACGCGGGCATCGGCGGCCGATAGGCGATCGAGTATCCGAGCAGTGGAGTCGGTCGATCGATCGTCGACGACGATGACTTCAAAGTGCGGATAGTGCTGCGCGAGCAATGAGCGCACGCACGTTTCAATCTGGCGTTCTTCGTTGCGCGCCGGAACGATAATCGAGAGAAACGGAAGTTCCGGGTGCGGTTCACATGCTTCCAAACGATCGTTGGACCGCAGCGCGACTGTGAGGGACCGCGCGACGAACGCCGCGGCCGCGACGCTCAGTAGCGTTTCAGTTACGTACTTGGGCACGCCGCGTGCTGTTTTTTTGATGCAATGCGAATCCGTTGCCGTCAGGATCCTTTGCAAAACAGACAGAACAGGTCGGAAAATTATAGACGTCACTGACGACGACGTTATTATGCACAAGCCGTTCCCTCGCGGCAAGAATATCCTCCACCTCGAAGTTCAGCCCCGAGCACGTTCCCGCCTCGCATCCCGGCGGCGGGTCGCCATCTACCGCAAATGCCGTAGAACCAATGTTGAATTCCACGAAGTTTTCGTTGAACGACTCCCCCGTCTGCAAGCCGAGAACGTCCTGATAAAATGCGACCGATCGCGGAACGTCGCGGACGGCATAAGCGATAAACGCAACATCTTTGATCATCTATTCTCGTCCTTCACAAGGCGCATGACGGTTATTTGCGTCGCTTCAGGTATGCTTCCGCTGCACGTTTCGGCGCGCGGCAAAGCCACGCTTCCAAGATGACGTCCTTGAGTTGCTTTAAAGAAATCTTGTCGAGCCGAATGAGAACGGCCGGGTAGCCGTCAAAATGCGGCGTCGTAAAATAGACGTTTGGGTCCGCTTTGAGCAGCACTTCCTTCATCTCGGTTTCAGGGACGCGAACACCGAGAACGGGGCCTTTGGGCGCGCGCTCTCCAAGCCAGTCAAGATCGGCTTTTCGCAGCGGACGCTCCCACACGACGCCCTTGTCGTTGACCTTCCACGAACGTGTACCGCCGTACGATGGCTCTTCGGTTACTCCGGGCAAAGCCAGCGCGATACGGCTGACGTCACTCCAGGTCGCCAACGCTTATGCCTGACTGCGCTTGAAATAGACGAGCGCGCCACGTCGGCCAGGCG
>JBKPMZ010000007.1:0-2413 GCA_046732415.1 Vulcanimicrobiota bacterium | reverse complement strand
CGTTCGCGAAGCACCGGCACGGCGGAAAGATCGAGCGTGTTGCGCGTCGCCGGTTCGAACGTGCGGATACCGCGCTCGCACAGCATCACATTGGGATTACCCTCCGCGAGAATGTATTCCGCGGCGGCGAGCAATTCGTCGATCGTCGCCGAGAGACCGCGTTTGAGCAGCACCGGTTTTCCGCTGCGTCCCACGGCTTTGAGCAGATCGAAGTTCTGCATGTTGCGGGCGCCTATTTGCAGCACGTCGATTTGGCGCGCCATGCGCTCGACTTGATCGACGGTCATCACTTCGCTCACGGTCGGCAAACCGCTCGCGCGCCCCGCTTCCGCGAGAAGATCCACGCCTTCCCATCCGAGCCCCTGAAATGCGTACGGGCTGGTCCGAGGTTTGAACGCGCCGCCGCGGAGCATCGCCGCGCCGCGCGCCTTTACCGCATGCGCGGTTTGCAGGACTTGTTCGCGCGATTCAACCGAACACGGCCCCGCGATGATGACGAACTCACCGTCCGCGATGCGCACGCCGCCGATGGCCAGCGTGCTGCCGTCCGGACGTGCCGGCCGCGAAACGCGTGGCAGCGTTTCATCTTTGTGCGCTTCTCGAACCACGATAGGCTGCGGATGCCAGCCCGCCGTAATCGCCGTTTCCACGTGCGCGACGGGCTGCGACGCCGTTCCAATCGGCGCTCCCTCGTGCGCGTCGTAACTGCCGATCAGCGTGAACTGCGCGGAGCGGAAACGTACGCGCTCGAGTGCCTGCGCAACGGGCGCATGATTCTTGTCCCCGTCGAGATCGAGATAGAACACGTGTTCCGTTCCATGTCCCAGACGCGGTTTCGATTCGATCTTCGTGAGGTTGATGCCGCGCTGCGCGAACTCGGAGAGGCAGCCCGCCAGGCGCCCCGGTGCATCGTCGAGGCTGAACACGACCGAGGTTTTGCGCTGTTGTGAAGGCGTTAGTTTGGCGGCGGGATGATCCGGCGCTTGATGCGGCGAGCGCACGATGATGAAACGGGAGTACGTATTGGGATGATCGCCGCAGTTCGCCGCGAGTTCGGCGAGATCGTAAATGCGTGCGGCTGCGGGCGGCGCGAGCGCCGCGATGGCCGGATTGCCGGTGCGCGCAACTTCGCGAGCAGCGATGCCGGTATCTTCGCACGGAATCGCGCGCGCATTCGAGAGCCCTTGCAAAAATTTACTGCATTCCGCGATCGTCAGCGGATGCGCCAGCACTTCGCGCACGTCGGCCAGCGTCGCACCGTGCACGCCGAGCAGCCGGTGATCGGTGCGGCACAGCACTTCTGCCACCGGTACGAGCCCGAACTCCGCAACGAGGTCGTAGCCTTCGCGAACCGTACCCACGATGGCGTTCTCGATCGGAATGATGCCGAGGCCCGCGCGCTGCGCGCTCACCGCCGCGGCCACTTCGCGGTAACTCGGCATGCCGAGCGTCGTTACGTCGAGCTCGCGTGAGTTCAGAAACTGCTGGACGACGAGCTGCGAGAACGCTCCGTCTACCCCTTGGAATGCCGCGACCATGTCATACTCCCGTGTGTAAGCAAATACAAAAAGCCCCCGCCGGACGGCGAGGGCTTGTTGCGAACTTTGGAACTTACTCGATCTCGTTAAGCGCGCACACAGCTCTCAGCACGTCCGGCGGACGGCCAGTAGTAATAATACGCATAATACGAACGCGAGAGGTTCATTGGCGACCATCTAACCACGGCCGCCCTTGCGCTGTCAAGGCGACGGTTCATAACATGACCGTTTCCTGACACGGCGCAGCCGCCGGTGAACGCCCGGCCAATGAACCGCGCATGCTTGCCTCCCTTGCGCTTCTTGCCGCCATCGCGACGCCGCCGCCGCCGCCGCAAACGCATCCCTGTCGCGAGCCGGTCTATCACGCCCTGGATTTTTGGGTCGGTGACTGGGTCGTCACCAGCGGCGGGCACATCGCCGGCACCAACCACGTTGAGAGCACGCTTGACGGATGCGCGATTACCGAATATTACATCGGCGTTTACGACGTACCCGGGCGCAGCATCTCGATGTACGACGCGGCAACCCAGCGTTGGACGCAGCGCTACGTCACCGCGCGCGGCCGCATTTCGGATTATAGCGGCGGCGTTTTGCCGGATGGATCGGTGCAACTGGTTGCGACGATTAACGGCGCGCGAGTGCGCATGACGTTCACGCTTCTGCCGGATCGCACGGTGCGGCAGCGGTTTGAAACGTCCAAAGATGTCGGCAAGACGTGGTCACCGCCCAACGATCTCATCTATATGCGCCGTCCGTAAACCAGCGTGCCGACGTGTTGCGTGGGCATGTTCGCGCCTTCGACGAACCAGATGCTGCAGTCCGGCGTGCGCGTGAGCCCGTCGAGATTGCGGTACTGTATGCTGTAGCGTTCGAAA
>JBKPMZ010000006.1:0-2438 GCA_046732415.1 Vulcanimicrobiota bacterium | reverse complement strand
GGCGCCGTACCACGTGAGCACGGCACAAAGAAGAACGGCCGCCAGTGCAACGGCGATTCGAGGCAGGAGCGCCAGTCGGGCACGCCAGGCAACGAGACGGGCTTGGATCACAAATACCTCGTGGTCAAAGGCAGATGGCGGCCTAAGGGAGTTCCAGAGGGCGCCCCATATCCGAATCTACGGCCCAAACCACTGGATTATTTAGCGAGCAAGCGACCCCGGACCTAGCTGCGGGCGCGGCTCCGTTTTTCGCAGACCTCGCAAAAATGCGACATTTTGTTGTCGGTTTCGAAAATCGAGTTCGAGTAATACATCGCGCACCGGGCGTTATAGCAATGCTTCAATCCGACCGCGTGACCCAATTCGTGCACGCACTCTTTGAGCGTGCGCTGGAAGAGCACGTTTTCGTCGGGCTCTTCGCCGTAGAAATCGCTGCGCAAGCGGTGCAACGAAACAAGCGCAACGCGACGCTGTTCGTCGGCGTCGCCGAAGATGAAACGATGCGAGGTTTTGTACAGATCGAAATCGGTAACCGCGAGCAGCAGACCGCCGTCGTCCGGATACTGGCGAAGCACCTTTGCGGTGAGCGTCGATGCGAACATTTGCTGACGCGCGCTGTTGACGGCGCTGCGCGGTACGGCGAGCGCGCGCTCGACGGCGACGTGGTACAAAAACCGTTCCTCCAAGCACAGCCCGAGCCGCTGGAGAAACGCCGAATCGATGGCGTTGATCGGAACGATGCGCAGATTCATGCTCGGGCAGTTGTTTTCGACGCAACCGCGAACTCGCCCCGCATGATTCTCGGGATCGGGATGGATTTGGCCGAGGTCGCACGGTACGAGTTTGACGCGCCGCAACTGCAGTGGTTCGCGCGCAAGGTGTACACCGAGGAAGAGATGGCATACGCCATGCGCAAACGCAACCGCGCGGAACGGCTGGCGGGATTCTTTGCCGCCAAGGAAGCCGCGCGCAAAGCCTTCGGACATGCCATCCCGTGGCGCAGCGTCGGCGTTTCGCACGAGCGCAGCGGCAAACCGGTGATTCGCCTTTTCGGCGACGCCGCACAGCTCATCGAGCGGCGCGGAGTTACCGCGATTCATTTGACGATCACGCATACCGCTTCGATGGCGGCGGCCGTCGTCGTGCTGGAAGGCGGCGTATAAGATGTACGTGCTCGCGCCCGCGCAAATGCGCGAGGCCGACGCACAGGCGTGTGCCGCCGTGGGCGACGTTACGTTGATGCGTGCAGCCGGAGAACGTATTGCGGACGTTGCCGCACGCTACGCTCGTTCGCGTACCATCGTTGCATTCGCGGGTGCGGGGAATAACGGCGGCGATGCATTCTCGGCGCTCGCCGTTCTGCGCGACTACGAGCGCACGATCTACGCGCAAGACGCGGGCAATGCGTCGGCGGCGCGGCACGACGCGGAGGAACGCGCGCGGGCCGCGGGCGTGCAGCGCAAGCCGTTTCCCGGTTCGATCGAATCCGCGCGCGATGCAATCGTGGACGCGGGCCTGGTCATCGTCGGTTTGGTCGGAACCGGCGCGCATTTGCCGCTCGGCGACGCATACGCCGCCCTCGTGCAGGCGGCGAACGAATCGGGCGTTCCGCTTCTCGCGATCGATATTCCGCCCGGCGTCGATGCGCAGCGCGGCGTCATCATCGAACCGGCGCTGCGCGCAACGGCCACAGTGACGCTCGGCGCAGCCAAACCGGGCTTGCTGCTCACCCCCGCGCGTTCGTGCTGCGGCGATCTGTGGCTCGGCGATATCGGCATGCCGCGTGCGGCGCTCGACGCGCAGGCGCGCACGTTCGCGGCGCTCGACGACGAAGCGTTTCTCGCGCTGCTTCCGCAGCGGGCGCAAGCATCGGACAAGCGCAGCGCCGGTGCACCGCTCGTGATCGCCGGCTCAGAGCAATTCCCCGGAGCGGCGGTCCTGTGCGCGATGGCCGCCGCGCGCGCCGGCGCGGGTTACGTTACGGTTGCGGCCCCGCAGGCGGCGGCACCGGCGCTGCGCACGCATCTGATCGAGCAAGTCGTCGTGACGATCGATCCGAATTCCGCCGCGCAAGACGCGATCGACGCACTGCTCGACATTGCCAAACGCAATTCGTCCGTGGCGATCGGGCCGGGGCTTTCGCTCGACAATCGCACGGGCGAGATCGTTCGCGGATTCGTGGAAGCGTGCGATCTTCCAATCGTCGCGGACGCGAGCGCGCTGTTTCATTTTGCGAAGAACCTGGAGATGCTGCGAGGCAAACACATCGTGCTCACACCGCACGCCGGCGAATTCGCGCGGCTCTCGGGAAAAGGCACCGTGAAAGACGACGAACGCGTGCAGCGGCTGCGTGAATTCGTCGAACGGACCGGTATTACGACGCTGCTCAAGGGGCAGTCGACGCTCGTCTACGACGGAACGACGATGCACGTCAACAC
>JBKPMZ010000005.1:0-1192 GCA_046732415.1 Vulcanimicrobiota bacterium | reverse complement strand
AGCCACGGTTGCGGTACTTCTTGGCGATGGAGACCACCAAGCGCAGGTTGCCTTCCGACAGACCGCGTTTGGCTTTCTGATACTGGGTATAGACAACCTTCAAATAGTTGACGCGACGACGCAAGCTGGTCGGCGTCTCCTGAGTGACCCGCAAGATATTGCGGAACTCGGCGACCAGATGGGCTCGTTCCTCGTGCGAGCCTTTGCTCGCCTTATGGGCTTCGATCTGACGCTTCAAATCGTCGACCCGGCGGCTGAAATCCTCCAGCGTGCGGATCATGGCCTCGATGCGCTGGGTGCGCAGACCGAGTTCTTCCACCAACCGCACGGCGCGCAGCCGGCGGCGGCCTAACCGGCGCCAGGCCTCGCGGCGCTCGGTCGTTTTATGCGACTTGCTGGCCGCGATGTGGTAGTCGCGGCGGTTGCGCTTCAGCAGAATCTCCAGCGTACGGAGATTATGCGGAAAGCGCCCGAGGATCTGGTCTTTCTCCAGACGATCGGTCACCGACACTTGTACGGTGCGGTCAAACGGCAATTCGCCCGTATGCACGCGGCGAAGCACCTTCACCGCGGCCTGAATCACGTAATCGCATTCCAGCAACTTGCGGCGAAAACGGGCCCGGGTGATCTCAATCTCTTTGGCAAGCGCGATTTCCTGCTTGCGCGTCAGCAGCGGAATCTCGCCCATCTGGGTCAAATACATCCGCACGGGGTCGTCGGACCACGATTCGTTGTCCTCGCCCGCGAGCAACAGTTCGTCGGCCTTGAGCTCGGCCTCCGCATCAACATCAACTGCGACGTCGTCAATGAGATCGTCGTCGTCATCGACCACGTCTTCCTTGTCAGCAAGATCGACCGCTTCGTCCGGGCTCGGTGCGCCTTCGTCTTCCAATTCGTCCAACAATGCGTCGTACAATTCAACACTCCTACAAGGTGAGCCAAGTTGGTGGGCCGGACCGGGAACGGATCAGGCAATGCTGTCGCTCGAGAGATGCGTGTCGCAGAGGCAAGGTAGGAATGGGCCTCCTGCAAAGTGCCACGGCATCGTAATGCAACACCAGCCCGAGTCCAACAATTATCCCTAGGACGCTCGAAAAAATCCAACAAATTCTAACACGAATTTCGCGGGTTCCTGACTCGCTTCAACGTTTGGCAAAAGATACCAGTCAGAGAAGCAAGAACAGATCAATCC
>JBKPMZ010000004.1:0-2940 GCA_046732415.1 Vulcanimicrobiota bacterium | reverse complement strand
CCCGCAGGGCATTACGCTGGAAGGGCATTGTGCGGCCTTCTACCTCAAGCAACTCGCGCAAGAGGCCGTGCTCGTCATCATCGAAGACCAACCGCTCTTCAACCGGATTGAAGTGAAATAAGCGGGAGGCGGCAGGGCGGCAGTTCACGATTCCAGAGTCGGATCGGGTTCCGGCTTGTACGCTGCGATTGGAAACGGATACCTCAGGCCGCTTTTCGTTTTCTTCTCGCGGCGATCTCTTCGTAGATGGCGAGGATTTCGCGGCAGTTGCGTTCCAGCGAATGGTTCAGCGCCAGTTGGCGTGCGGCGCGCCCCATGCGGTCTCGGACGTGTTCATCAAGCAGCGGTCGGAGCGCTTCCACTAACTCGTCGGCGTTACTGGGATCGTCGATGAGAAAACCGTGATTACCCTCCGTCATCAACTCGCCCGCCCCGTTATAACGGCTGGTGATAACCGGCAGGCCGCTCGCCAGTGCTTCCAGCACGACCAGGCTGCAGGGGTCGTAGAACGTCGGCTGCACGTAGACGTCGGCCGCGGCATAGTAAGGAACCGCATCGTCGACGGGGCCGACGAAGGTCGTGGCCGCCGCCGCGCCGCGTCGCTCGGCCAGGCGGACATAAGAGTGATGGCGCTTGCCGCCCACGACGGCCAATCGCACGCGTTCCTGTTCGGAAACAAGCCGCCCAACGGCGGACAGCAGTGTCGGCACGCCTTTCAATCGGAAGTTGTGCGCCACGATGAGCAGCAACGTTTCGTCATCCGCGAGTCCCAGTTCGTCGCGGACGATTCTGCGATAACGCGACCGATGGCTTGGCGAGAATCGCTCAACGTCCACGCCGTTGTAGACTAGCCGCAATTGTTCCCGTCGGACGCCGTGATAGCGTTCGAAGTCGCGAGCGACCATCCTCGATAGCGCAATAAACAGTCGATCTTCGGCCATGTACTGGCCCATGGTTAATTGCCGGAATTCACGATAACGGGGCAGCCAGCGCGTGGTGGAACGTTTGAACGGTCGCAGCCAGGCCGGCAGCAGCAGCAGGTTCTGCTCGAATGCCGCACGCCGCGAGCCGCCATGTGGCTGGAACACGTCGCACTGCCAGCCGCAGCCCATGTCGTGCGTCACGTCCAAGTCTAGCGCATCAAGGCAGCGTTCGGCGTCCTGCGCGAACTCAATGCGTGACTTGACGTTCTCTATCCTGTGCGTGATGACGCCCGTTCGCTCTACCTCGGGCGCAAATCGACCGGCGACGACATGCACCTCGTGCCTCGCTCGCACCAGCCATTGCGCGAATTGCCAGGTCCAATGTTCCGCACCGCCGCGCTCGGGCAATAAGCTTTCGATGATCAGGCCGATATTCATGGATGGGCTCCGAGACGGCGTTCCATCGAGCGTTGTTTTGCCAGTACCTGTCGGATCAATCGTTTGTCTTCGCAGCACAGCTTGCGCACGCCTAAGTAATGCTTGATAAACGCCAGCCGATGAGTTCGCGTGAGGCGTTCTCGCGGAGCGGAATAGGCGAGCTGCGCCAGATCCTTAATCACCCAGCGCCGGCGGCGCCATGTGCGCCGTTCGACGCGCTGTAAATCGATCAGATTGACTAAGAACCGGCCGCCTGCCGCTTCACGAATAAAAAAGTGGCAACAGTACAAGTCGCGATGATTGAACCGCTGCCGATGGAAGCGGCCCGCTACGTCGGCAACCGCCTTGATCAGATCGTGGAGACGATGGTCGCGCGGACTTGCATGCTGCGGGGCGATTTCCGCAAAACCCTGCCTGAGAAAATGGTCGAGCTGGACATAGCCTGTAAGCTCCTCCGTCAGCACGAAGGATTCGGCCACGCCGTCGACTCGTAGCTTTTCGCCATAAGCCACCAGTCGCATGGCGGCAATGCCCAGACGCTCAAGCTGTTCGATATTCAGCGCCTCGATGCGGCCGGGCGTTTTGCCGGCGCCAAGTCGCAGACGCGCTCGCAGCCAATGTCGCCAGGAGCGGATAAAGTGCTTCTTGAGATACAGTCCGCGAGGCCCGCGGCCGTCGTTGAGTTCCAGCCGGCGGTTTTCGCGGTCGCGCAAGGTCCTTAACAGCCGGCCTGCGTCCGTCGTCATGATTGCTTCGAAGGTCAACAGGCCCGCTTGCTGCAGGCGTGAGACGAATTCGCAGTTGACCCAGATCCGCCCCGATTGCAAAGGAATCAACCGGGTGGGGCCGGCCGGCTGGTGCGGCGGATCGATACGCTGACTGTAGGGATTTGAAGAGGGCATGGCCACGCACTCGAGGCGACGGTAAGCCGCCCGGTTATCTCAGATTGTTTTCGTTCGCCGCAGCCGGTTGCCGTGCTCAAGCCGCCGCCGGAGCGGCCTGACGCAGCTCGGCCCTGACGGCTCGATATACTTCCTCGATTGACAAATCGCGCATGCAGCGATGATGCCCCAGCGGGCAGGCGCGCTGCTGGCACGGCACGCAGTCCAGTTCGAGTTGCAGGTGGATTGCGTGAGGATGGTAATTTTCGCTCCAGGCGATGTCGGTCGGGCCGAAGAGCGTGATCGCCGGCACATCAAATGCAGCGGCAAAGTGCCGCGGTCCGCTGTCGGTAGTCACCAACAGCCGGCTGCGGCGGATGCACGCCTTACTCAACCCGATGCTGAGCGGTTCGTCCGCCAGACTCTGCACCCGGGGATGTGCGGCGCCGCGGACAATCTCCTGCGCTAGCTCTCGCTCCTTGGGGCCGCAGACCACCAACACGCTGCGTTTTTCCTCGGTGGCGATCCGCCGAGCCAACGAAGCGAAGTAGCCGGTTGGCCACAACTTTGCCGCACCGAAGGCGCCGCCCGAATTGAGCGCGACGACCTCGTTGCCGAGCGGAAAGCGGAATTTATTCCACACCGCATCGGCGGCGCGTTCATCGACCGGCATCGTCGCCAGTTCCACATTTTTTGAC
>JBKPMZ010000003.1:0-4591 GCA_046732415.1 Vulcanimicrobiota bacterium | reverse complement strand
GCTCCCGTGAACGCGAACCCCTCGCCCGGTATCTACTTCACTAAGTCCGCGGACGTAATTTCTTCCAAATACTCGAATAGCTGCGGCAGCGTAATCTTCTCCAAAGCCGTTTGCTGCTTGATCCCGTCGCCATCTTCGCCTTCGTCGCGCAAATAGCAGCGCGACTCGACGCCGGATTCCGTGTCGCTGATAAACGAAACGGCAAAGCCCTTGCCCGGCATTTCGTCGTAAATGCGCATCGTCGCCGGGTTCAAAATTTCGATTGAGTGGCTCTGATTGTTGGCATCGAAAATCGTGATCGTCAGGTAGTCGCGGTTTACGACTTCGATCGAGCCGACCACGAAGATGTTCTTGGCGGAAAAAAATTCATGCCCGCGCTTGTTCCGGCTCGAGACTTCGTAGAAGACGCGATGGGCGACAAAGCGGTTGAGGATCTTGCGCAGGGTCGCGAGGGACGCGAGCGTCTCCGTCCGGTTACCTCGCGTGTAGATGATCTTCACGGGCCGCCCAACCTTGCACGGGAGCGCAGGAGGGCCCTGCTATGGTTCCGCCGCGCGTGCGCAGGCTACGCGCGCGGGCGGGGAAAAGGTGAGGTCGTGCTCTCTCTCCCCGATATGGCGATCCTTGGCGTCCTCGCACTGCTCGTATTTGGCGAGGAAAAACTGCCCGGCCTCATGCGGCAAGCCGGGCGCATCATGCGCGAGGTGCAGAACACCTCGCAATCGTTCGTTCGCGAGATGGAGCGCGCTGCCGACGTACACGAGACTCCGCCCCCACCGCCGCCCGCAACGCACGCCGCCGAGACGCAGGCGGAAGAACACGAAGAGCAGGTTGAAGGGGCGCACGAAGCGCCCCCTGATTAAATGTTGAAGTTTTGGCGGATTTCGCTGATGCGTTGCTGCAGCATCGTCTTGGCCTGACTCTGCAAGCGCTCTTTCTGATCCTCCGGCAGACGCTGGTAGACCAGGTATCCGGCGGCTGACAGCAGCCCGCCGAGCACGCCGACCAGGAGTGCTTTGCCGGCTTCGTTGCTGCCGGTGTTCTCGGTGTTTTCGTAGCTCACGCTGGCGTTCTCCGCGTAGGTGCCTTTGTAGCCGTTGCTGCCGGACCATTGCTGTTCCGACGGCGTCGACCGGAACGTCTCAGACATAATAATGATGCCTCCAAGTTTGCGACGTGGACAGTTATCATACCCGGTTTACCGGCACCTGGTTACGGTTCGCGCTCGCTGCGCACGTCCACGTGCTGCGGGTACTGCGAGGCGATCTGCACGACGGCCAGACGCGCCGTTTCAACGATGGCGATAAGGCGCTCGTCGTCGCGAACGTCGTCGGGCCAGCGCAGAGAAAGCTCGCCACGCCTCTGTGCGGCCTCCAGCGCGATGCCGGCATGCGCCTCCAGCCCGAGCCGTGCCGCCTGCAAGATTGCGGAAACCGCCGCGCAGACGAGCGAGTATTCGTCGGCGCTGGTTTCGGGGATCTCGACGTGACCCGATGCAAAAACAGAGGACAGCCGCTGACGGCTGTCCCTGCGAAAAACGACGTGGAGCACCGCGCTCCTTACGGCAGCTGAATCTTGGTGATTTTGACTTCCGCGAACGGCTGGCGGTGACCGGTAAGTTTACGGACGCGCTTCTTCGGCTTGTATTTGAAGACGAGAATCTTTTTCTCTTTGTCGTGGCGCAGCACCGTGCCCGTGACGGTCGCACCGTTCACCAGGGGCGAGCCCACGGTAACGGAGTCGCCGCCCTTGCTGGCCAGCACGACGCGGTCGAACGTCACATCGGCTCCAACTTCGCTCTCCAGGAGGTCCGTCTTAATAACGTCACCCTCCGAGACTTTTACCTGCTTCCCGCCCGTCTCGATAATCGCGTACATAACTTTGGAAGATTATCAGACGCCCGGCGGGCTGTCAACGACAGGTGCTTGACCGCTCCACATCGGTCGAGTATACTGCTCTAGATAAGTCTGTTTTATAGATTTATCTAAGGAGAGTACCCTGTATGGATGCAAAAGAAGCCCGCGAGCACCTGGAAATGGTCGATCGCATTCTTACGACCGCCGAAGACCAGCCGGTTCGTCCCATTGCCGGACTCGTAATTGCCTGGGGCTTGGCCGGAGCTGTTACCGATTTCGGGCAGCAGCTCTATTTCGCGCACGCCGCGGGCCGGCCGGCGCTGTGGCTCGCTTATGCCGCCCTTATCCTGGGCGTGCTCTACTCCGTCGGCGTGAGCGTGTGGTTGTTCTTTCACCACCGCTTCGATCGTATATCCCGCGTCGAACAACTCGCGGGCCGGATGATGGGCGCGGTTTGGTTCACGGTTGTCGTCGCCGCCTTTGCGCAACCGCACGTCTTCGCGGGGTGGGGCGGCGCGGCGGTCTGGACGATGGGCGCTGCGATCATGATGCTGATGATCGGGTTTTCGGGCGATTGGCGCGGCAGTGCCGGCGGCCTGATTCTCCTGGCTTCGGTGTTGGCCGGCAATTACGCGCTGCCGCACACCCCGGGCTACGCACTTGCGGCGGGCTTCATTTTAGGATACGCCCTACCCGGCGTGCTGTTTCTCTTCGACGGTTTGCGCGGAGAGGCGTAGTGGATGAGTTACTGCTCTCCAAGATCCGCCTTGGCGTGATCGCGCACTTGCTCACGGCGGACTGGGTGCCGTTCAGTGAGTTGCAGCGCGCAACGCAAACCACGAACGGCAATCTCGGAGCGCATCTGGCCAAGCTCGTCGATGCGGGCTACGTGGCTGAAGAGAAAACGTTCGTGAACCGGCGCCCGCAAACGCGCTATCGTCTAACGTCTTCCGGGCGCAGTGCGTTCGTGCAGCACGTGCGCGAAATGCAAATGCTTTTGGCAAGCGCCGGTCAGCCTTGACTCTGACGTAACGTCACACCGTATATTTCAATTCGTCATGGAGATAATCATGGGTTCACCCTGGTGGTATCGCAAGCGCGCGCTCGTATTCGGCGCGATCTACATCGCCGGCTTTTGGGGCGCCGCGCTGTACGATGCGTCGATGAAGCGCCCCGACGTGTCCGCTGCACATCGGCTGCATGCGGATGCGGCGGTCATCGTGCTCCTTGCCGCCTGTTGGGCTTTGCGCATTTGGGGTTCGAGCTATTTGCACTCGAACACGGTGTGGAGCCCGGATTCGCGAAACGATACCTTCGTTACCGCGGGGCCGTTTGCGTATTCGCGCAATCCGCTGTATCTGGGCAATGTGCTCATGGCGCTCGGCTTCGGCATGCTCGCCCCGGCGCTGGGTTGGCTCGCTATCAACATCGTGAACATGGCGTTCGTCGTGCTGCTCATTCGTTGGGAAGAACGGGGCATGCGCGAGCGCTATGGTGAGCGGTTTGCGGAGTATTGCGCGCGCGTTCCGCAACTTTTTCCGCGCATGGCGCGCGCCTCGCAAGCGTCCGGAGATCCGTCGGTTCGCGAAGGGTTCCGTACCGAAATCTTCACCGGAACGATTCTGGCCGGCGCCGTTGCCATCGTCATCAATCCCATGTACGGCTGGTATGCCTTCATGCTGCTGTACGTGCTCGGTATTTCCACACAAACAGTGCTCGCTCGCAGTGCTGCGGCGGCATAAGGAGACAACATGCTTACAACCCTTGCCCTGCTGCTTGCCGCCGCTTCACCGTCCTCGCCGTGCTCGGCAGCGACCGCGTTTACCGGCACGATTTGCGCGCCGCAAACGCCGGGAAAACATGCCGCTATCATTTTGCTCGGCGGATCCGAGGGCGGCAATAGTATGGCGCCGCTCGCCGCGCGCTTCGCGCAAAACGGCTACGTCGCCGCGTCGGTCGCATACTTCAATGCGCCGGGTTTACCGAAAACGCTCGAAAATATTCCGGTTGAAACGATCGGCAAGGCCATTGACGCGATCTCCAAGCGCGACGACGTGGACGCCAAGCGCATCGCAGTGATGGGCGCTTCCAAAGGCGGAGAACTCGCGCTGCTCGTCGCGTCGACGTATCCGCAAATCCACGCCGTCGTCGCGGACGTGCCCAGCCCGTTCGCTTGGCAAGGAATTGCGCAGGGCCCGGGCCCCGACACCTCGTCGTGGACGGTTCGCGGCAAGCCGGTGCCGTACGTGCACTATTCGAGTGCTATGGGCGCGCAATTCGGTGCCGCGTTCACAACGCATGCGCCGCTGGATCTGCGCAAAGGCTACGATGCCGCGATGCAGCAGAACAAGGCCCAGATTCCGGGCGCCATGTTTCATTTGGAAAACATTCACGGGCCGGTGCTCATGCTGGCGGGTGGCGACGATCAAATTTGGAACTCCGTCGCGCAGTGCGAGATCGGCCTGAACTCTTTGCAGGCGCACAAACATCCCTATGCCGACGCATGCCTCCAGTATCCCGGCGCCGGGCACTTGTTCTTGATCGCAACGGAGCAGCATCCGATGACGCAGGCATCGATGGGGCCGTTTACGTTGCTGCTGGGCGGGACGGCGCAAGCCAACGTCGACGCGGGAAAACAAGCATGGCCCAAAGTGGACGCGTTCTTGCGCGACGCACTGCAGGCCGCGGAGAACGAGCCGGGTAAATAGCTGCGCGCAATGCGCGCGCATCGCATC
>JBKPMZ010000002.1:0-2168 GCA_046732415.1 Vulcanimicrobiota bacterium | reverse complement strand
ACAGTCCACTGGTCCGACTCTTCCAATTCGGGCGCAGCATGGTTTGCGTTATACAGTGGCGCAAACGCAGCACGCCAGGATCGCCGGCACCGGCCAATAATTCGCCGTGAAAGGCCGCTGATATGAAAAATCGAGATTACGGCTCGACGCGTTCCTCGATAGAAACGTTGTACAGGAACAAGAACTTGTGCCACTCGCCGGGAAGCGTGTTGCGTTTGATTTGGATCCACGGAATGTACTTGGGCTGGCGCGGTTTGCGCTTGAGCTTCATGTTGCAATCTTCCGGCGTGCGGTTGTTCTTGCGGTTGTTGCAGCGCATGCACGCGCAGACGAGATTTTCCCAAGTCGAAGGGCCGCCTTTGCTCTTGGGCACGACGTGATCGACGGTCATGAAGCGATCGCCGCGCAGTCCGCAATACTGGCACGTGTGATCGTCGCGGATGAGGATGTTTTTCTTCGTGAGAGCGACTTTCTGCATCGGACGCTTGATGTAATACAGCATCCGGATAATCGACGGCATGCGCATCTCGAACGTCGCCGACGAAATGAGCCGGTCGCGCCCATGCACGACCTCGGCCTTGCCGGCGAAAATCAGTTTGACGGCGCGCTGGAAATTGGTGATATTCAGCGCTTCGTACGTAAAATTCAATACGAGAACGTCGCTCAATCCGCTTCTCCCCAACAGAAAAAACGAAAGCGAGGCATCATAAACCTCGCTTTCTCACAAACGCCATTCTGGTTTCGGTTAACAATTGCGTGATTGCTAACCGGTCCTGCGGCCTCAGCCGTTCTTTCACCCGTTCGTAAGCGGAACTCGCCACGTCGATGGCAATTTCGGCGGCGGGCAAATCCGCTTGCTTGCCTTCCTCGTCGGCGAGATAGGCATGTGCGGCAAGGGTGAGTCGGGCGACCGCATCCGTGACCAGGGCCTCGACCGGAGGCATCTGGTCCGCATCGACGGTAAGCGGTTCCCCGGCGGGAGCCTGCGGACTCATAGTACGTGAAGATTTAGGCTACGTTGCGTTCGTTCCCTACGTGTTTTTCGCGCGATTCGCGCACCATCCGCAAAAAATAGCCGTGCACGCGCTGGTCTTGTGTGAGTTCGGGGTGGAACGACGTGGCCAGCACGTTGCCTTGGCGCACCATCACGCCGTGACCGTTGCGCTCGGCAAGCAAATCTACGCCGGCGCCGACGCGCTCTATCCACGGCGCGCGAATGAAGATCGCGGGAAACGCCGGCTCGCCCAGGGACGCAATCGGCAATTGCACCTCGGCCGATTCGTTCTGGCGTCCGAACGCGTTGCGGCGCACGGAGATGTCGATGAGATCCAGGCTCGGCTGTTCGAGTTCGACGACCTCGTGCGCGATGACGATCATGCCCATGCACGTGCCCCACAGGGGCATGCCGGCCTTCGCGCGCTGGACGATCGGCTGCGCCAAACCGAATCGATCGAGCAACTTCATAACCGTGGTACTCTCACCGCCCGGAATGATGAGGCCGTCGACGCGCGCGAGATCCGCGAGGTTTTTGACGGGAATGGGATCGGCCCCGGCGCGCTGCATCGCGGCGACGTGTTCGACCACGTCGCCTTGCAATGCCAGGACGCCGATTCTAGTTGCCACGAGGCGCGAGCAGCTCCGACTCGGGGAGTTTGCGCAGGTCGATGCCTTCCATCGCCAGGGCTTCTTTGCCAAGCGATCTGCTGGCCTCGACGATTACCTTCGGATCGCCGAAATGCGTTGTCGCATCGACGATCGCTTTCGCGAACGCTTTCGGATTGTTCGATTTGAAGATACCGCTGCCCACGAAGATGCCTTCGGCACCGAGTTGCATCATAAGCGCGGCATCGGCGGGTGTCGAAACGCCACCGGCGCAGAACAGCACCAACGGCAGTTTGCCGTTTTTCGCAACGTCCTTCACCAGTTCGAGCGGAGCGCCGAGATCGCGTGCACGCGACACGAGTTCTTCTTCCGGCACGACGGTAAGTTCTTTGATTGCGTCGCTGATCGCGCGGATGTGACGCACGGCCTCGACGATGTTGCCGCTGCCCGCTTCACCCTTGCTGCGGATCATGGCCGCACCTTCGGCGATGCGCCGAA
This sequence comes from Vulcanimicrobiota bacterium, assembly GCA_046732415.1. Classification (GTDB taxonomy): domain Bacteria; phylum Vulcanimicrobiota; class Vulcanimicrobiia; order Vulcanimicrobiales; family Vulcanimicrobiaceae; genus DATGJX01. The sequence goes on along the minus strand of JBKPMZ010000002.1, from coordinate 68 downwards.
GCGCTTCGCCCAGATCGCGTGCGCCGCACACGAAGGGCGTCGTATAGTTGTGCTTGTTGACGTGATAC
>JBKPMZ010000001.1:0-2220 GCA_046732415.1 Vulcanimicrobiota bacterium | reverse complement strand
ACGCTACGTCGACCACCACCAATCCGAGCTACCACGTTGTCGAAAGTACGTCGGTTGCAGCCTCGATCGTCTCCGGAGCCGCGGCGCTGGTGTGGCAGGCGTATCCCTACTTCACGAGCGAGCAGGTCGCACAGACCCTGTTGACAACGGCAGAACCACTAGCGCCGACGCCCGACCCGACGTTTGGCCGGGGCGAGGTGAATGTCGGCCGCGCGGTCAACGGCCCGGCCGGGTTCATTCTCGGCGACATGACGACGGGCTTTAGCGGAACGTCGTCCTGGAACAATCCGATTACCGGCACGTACGGGCTAACGTTCCAGGGTCCGGGCACCCTCAATCTGACCCAGCCTTCACGTTATACCGGCGCCACCAATGTACAAGGCGGCACCTTGAACGTTGTTTCGCTGGCAGGTAACGTCACGACTAACCAGGGTGCAGTCTTGGGGCCTTCGGGGCCGGTCGGTATCAGTTCAATAGGCGGTAGCGTAGTGAACAATGGTGTCTTCGTCGCAGGCGGCGGCGATACGAACGTAAGCGGGAATTACTCCCAAGGGACAACAGGGAGATTGGCTGTGTCGTTGGGCTCGGCGGTGAACGTCAGCGGCGTAGCAACGCTGGCTGGCGATCTCTATGTGTACGCCTGCGACCCATGGTATGCCGCTAACGCTCGGACCAAAATAATCAGCGCAGCGGGCGGATTAACGGGGACTTTCTCCTCACTTGACTATCCTGCCGGCGCCGTGGTCAGCGCAACGCTAAGCTACGACGCCAATGACGTTTGGCTCAACGTCACCTCTGCCAACTGTAATCAAATGGCCCCGTACTCGCATCGGGTGCCTCAAGGGAGCAAAGGCGCGACAACCGTCTCTATGCCGTCATAGCCGACAGTAATTGCGCCGTTTTCATCGGTACGGTAAACGCGCGCACCGGCGCGTTGCAGCGTTTCAATCGTCGACGGCGTATCTGGGATGTACTGCGGCGATGAACGCGGGTGAACTGCTGTAGGCCGAACCGTGGCCGACCTTCAGCACGTCGGCGTGCAGATCGACTCCTTCGTTCGAGAAGCGTTGCTCGGCCGCAACGCCGGCATCCCGTGAACAGCATGCGAAACTGCTTGTACGCACCGCGCCGGATTCTTTAAGTCGGAAGCGGATTCAAAGCCGCGACGGGGGCCCGTTGATAGCGTTCGAGTTCGATGCCCGTGTACGCTTGTGCAGCTGCCGCACAGAGCTGCTCGAGTGTCTGAACTTCATCAGGATCGAGTTTCGTTCCATCGCGATGGATTCCGTACAATGCAAAGCTCGTGAGCCGGTTGCCTTGAAACAGCGGGATTGCAACGGCGGGTACGTGACCTTGTAGCCGGAACGGTTCGGCAACGTGTGCGCGCAGGTCGCCGAGCGCGATTTTGGAGCGCTCGGCCGCCATAAAACGCAGAAGATCGTCGCCGCCGCGGAATCGCGGCGCAGTGTCAGCGCTCCAGCCGGCCACGCAAGCGGCAAAGTACCCGCCGTCGCTCGGGCGATAAACCGCTGCGGCGGTCAACCGCAGTTTATCGTATGGATCCTGCACAAGCGCGGTATCAACCGCCTCCTCGCGCTCGGCAAACATGAGCGAGCGCGCCACTCGCTCGAGATAGCGTTCTGCTTCGTGTCTATGGCGAAAGAGCATGAATTCAACGGCGCTCTCGATCCATTGGTAGACCCGGTGCAGCACGAACGCCAAGCCGATGGTTACCGCGGCATCGATTGCCATAGCGAACCGGATTTGCGAAAGATATGCACTTGTCACCCAATCGACGGCGCCGATGACGCCGACGACAATAGTTGTCAAGCATGTATAGACGACGGTCCGGCTTATCACGAAACGCACGTCGATGATGTGCCGCTTCAAAATGGCGTAAAGCATCAGCAGTGGCATCACGACCGTCAAGTCGGCCGCTATGAAGCCAATCAAGTACCATGCGGTGCCGAGCGCGCCTACGCTGTTTCTTATGTCGTTGGTGATGACGCCCCAGACGAGTGCGAACGCCACCCAGGACAGTCTCGCGCGTTCCTCGCCCCGTACTTCAAAGAGCCGTGCCAGCACGATCACGAACGCTGCGGCCGTAAACACTTCGTCCAACACGTCGAAGAATTGACGCGGAACGTTTGCCGAAGTCCAAAGAGCAAAACCTATGTAGTTCGAAATGGGTATGAGGCCGGCAATACAGACGGCAACGAA